>NZ_JBQCXA010000243.1:0-903 GCF_051956855.1 Neisseria sp. P0021.S007 | reverse complement strand
TTTGCCAGCATTGCCGCCATGTTGGCCGCATTTTTACTGTTCGTTGCCGTGATGTTGCTGCCTTTGGGGCTAACGGCAGACACCCAAGTGAGCCTGATACGGCTTTCACTCTACGCAATTGTGCTGTTTGCTGTACTTGGCGGTATTTTTTCTGTACGCGTTGCCTATTTGCGTAAAAAGAACGGAGCATGACATGACCCAAGCCGATAAAATTCCACAAGAAATCCGCCTCCAAAAAGAACGGCGCGTACTGACTTTGGTCTATGTTGACGGTGCCAAGAGCCTTCCTGCCGAATACCTGCGCGTGTACTCGCCCAGCGCGGAAGTGCGCGGACACGGCCCCGGTCAGGATGTTTTGCAAACAGGCAAAGCCGAAGTCAGCATTACCGATTTAGACCCCGTCGGTCAATACGCATTGAAAATTACTTTTTCAGACGGCCACGACAGCGGCCTTTACGATTGGGACTATCTCTACCGACTGGCGCACAATCAAGACGCGCTTTGGCAAGACTATCTCGACCGCCTCGAAAAAGCCGGCGCGTCCAGAATGCCAAGTGCAGAAGATTTAAAACACAAACACACACATTCCTGCGGTAGCGGCGGTTGCGGCGGAAAGGCCGTCTGAAAAAAGGCAAGACCGTAAGCTTGAATGACGGAAGGACCATTGACGGCAAAGCGTTCCTCTCCCCGCCCAAAAAAAGACGGGTAGTGGCTATCTTCGGCGATACCAAAGCCTGTCCGCGTGCAGCATGCTCCGTACAAAACGCAGACGTTTTGGTGTATAACCTTTTCCGCAGGCGATGAAGAGACAGTGGAACGAGTATTCCATTCGACCGTAGCCGATACAGCCAAGCTGGCTTTACAGGCCAATGTGAAACAACTTTACCTGACCCACATCAGCGC
>NZ_JBQCXA010000242.1:0-903 GCF_051956855.1 Neisseria sp. P0021.S007 | reverse complement strand
CTCAAGGTATGATATCCGTAAGGGTTGAGCGCGTTCAGACGGCCCAATAGGGCAAACAGCTTGCGTGAATCGGTTTTAGAGGCTGTCTGAAGCAGGGCTTGGGCATGGTGCGGATAATAAAGCGGCGCCATGTTTTGTTGTGCCAAGCCGACATCCATCAGCCACTTTTGCAGCCAGTCGATGAAAACGGCCAGCGGTTGTTTTTGTTTGTCGAACGCGGCGGCGTAGTCGAGTATGGCCAACAGGCGCGGGGCAGCCAGCAGCGTCAGCAACTCTTCGCGTAATGCGTCCAATTCTGGAGTCGGCGTGAATAAAGGTGCGCCGCTGTGGAATGCCAACATGGCTTCGGCATTTTCCACGCCCTGTTGGCGCAGGTATGCCGCAGCCTGCTCATGGGTAGGCGAGGGCAGCACCATCTGGCGGCAACGGCTTTTGATGGTGGGCAGGAGTTTGTCGCGTGCATGGGTAACGAGCAGGAAAACGACGTGTTGCGGCGGCTCTTCCAGAGCTTTCAACAAACCGTTTGCCGCCTGTGTGTTCATGCTTTCCGCCGGATGCACCAATACCACGCGCAGGCCGCCACGGACAGCAGTCAGGTAAATGTTTTCCACAATATCGCGCACGGCATCGATTTTGATTTGCAGGAGTTTGCGTCCTGTTGCCTCGTCTTCGGGAATTTCCGGCGTGAGTTCATAAAAGTCGGGATGGGTATTTTGGCTGAATAAATGACACGAAGCACACTCGCCGCAGGGTTCATGACCGGACTTGGGCGATTCGCACAGCAATGCCTGCGCGACAAAGCGGGCAAACTCGGTTTTGCCGGTATTTTCTTTGCCGGTAAACAGCCAGGCGTTGGGACGGTTTTGCCAATGGGCGGCGAGCTGTTGCCATTGGGTTTCATGC
>NZ_JBQCXA010000241.1:0-904 GCF_051956855.1 Neisseria sp. P0021.S007 | reverse complement strand
GTCAGCACACAGCGCGACTGGGGCAACCGCAGCGACCGCAAAGCAGCGCGTACACGCTATACGCTGCAACGCGTCGGCGTAGATGTGTTCAAAGAGGAAGTCGAAAGGCGCATGGGCATTAAGTTTGAGCCCATTCGCCCTTACGAGTTTACCCATCGCGGCGACCATATCGGCTGGGTGCAAGGGCATGAAGGTAACTGGCATTTGACTTTGTTTATTGAAAACGGCCGCCTGCTCGATTATCCCGACAGACCGTTGAAAACAGGCATCCGCGAAATTGCCAAAATCCATCCCGGCGACTTCCGTCTGACGGCCAATCAAAATCTGGTGGTTGCCAACGTGCCGCCGGAATTAAAAGATACGATTGATAAAATCGCCAAAGAGCATGGATTAATCAGCAAATCGATTACCATCCAGCGTGAGAACTCGATGGCCTGCGTTGCCTTGCCGACTTGCCCGCTGGCGATGGCGGAGGCTGAGCGTTTCCTACCAACATTCTCCGATAAAATCGACGAAATGTTCGCCAAATATGGCTTGGAAGACGAATACATCGTTTTGCGCGTAACTGGTTGTCCCAACGGTTGCGGCCGCGCCATGCTGGCGGAAATTGGGTTGGTCGGCAAAGCCGTCGGCCGCTACAACCTTTACGCAGGCGGCAACCGTGAAGGCACACGCATCCCGCGTCTGTTTAAAGAAAACATTACCGAACCTGAAATCCTTGAAATTGTCGAAGGCTGGGTAGCAGATTGGTCTCGAAACCGTTTAGATGATGAAGGTTTTGGCGATTTCGCCATCCGTACCGGCATCGTCAAACCTGTATTGGACGCTCCGCGAGACTTTTGGGCACTAATGCATACAACCAGATCCGCAAGTCGACAATAAGAAAATAGAGAAAACCAAAGGC
>NZ_JBQCXA010000240.1:0-905 GCF_051956855.1 Neisseria sp. P0021.S007 | reverse complement strand
ATTTATAAGAGGTAAAAATGGCTTGGAGACTATATTACACGCTTGAAGAAGCGGCAGAAAAGTTAGGTAGGGAGTTTAACGATACCTACACAGCAAATGACCTAATACATTATGCGGCTATTGGTTTAGTTGAGTTATATATAAATGGGATTGGACGTAAATATTATTTTGCAAAGAGACCATTTTATGATTTGACGTATGACGAAGAAGAAAAAGGGAAATATGCGGAATTACCCGAAGACTTAATATATGGAGGAGACTTCATCCCTATGACACAATTTGATGCGATGTGTTTCGAGGGAGGAACGGAATATATAGAAATAAAACATGTGGATAAATTAGCCGTCATAGATATTCATGGAGAACTGGGGAAAATCTATGCTGAATCTTCTTCTGAGTGGAAAGACCTTGAAACATTAGTGTATTGCCTCATCCCGAATGAGTTACTAGGAAATCTATTTCAAATTTCATCAGAGGACGAACCAACAAAACGAGAAGAAATAGACAAACCTGAAAATGTAATCAGAGTAAAAAGGCATGATTTGTGCATTTTACAAGATGATTTAACCATACTGCGTCAGGAATTGGCATACAGAATTAAAGGTAAGAAAGTAAAAGAAGTAAATGACAAAAAATCGTTACTCAACATCATATCAGCCCTGAAAGATACGCTAATTGACAAAGGAGTCTATAAGAACCAAGCTGGAATTATCGAATATTTGGCAAATGAAGCAGAAGGTTACGGATTATCTGAAGCCAATCTGAAAGCCAAATTTGCAGAAGCGAACAAGCTGAAAAAGTCTAATTAAACTTGGAAAAGTCTAATTGTACTGAAGCCGCCCACATGGGCGGCTATATTTTTGCCTGTCATATAACCCCGACTAAGAAAGGCAAAGCATATGAAT
>NZ_JBQCXA010000239.1:0-906 GCF_051956855.1 Neisseria sp. P0021.S007 | reverse complement strand
GTTTGATGCGGTCGCCCGCTTCTTCTCCAAACTCGGCAAAGCGTTTTTTACCTTCTTTGAAACGCTCTTCTGCCAATTCTTCAAATTCGTCGTATTTTTCGCGCGCGCGGTCAGCGTGGTATTTGATTCGGTCACCGGCTTCTTCTTGGAAGTCATGCAAACGATCCTTAGCAGCTTCAAGTTTCTCCTGCAATTTGGCTTTGGCTTTTTTGCCTTCTTCCGAGCCGACTTCTACGCCTTTGCTGTACAGCTCTTCAACATCGCTCATCACGTCTTGGATGTCTTTCAACAAAGCTTCTTTGCGGGATTCAAAATCATGTTTTTTCATTACCTTCTCCTTGATGTCCATATGGGTGAAATAACAGATTATTCATCTGTTAACTGATTATAACCCCTTTACACTTCTTCTCAAGTCAATTCGGCTAAAGGTGGTTTGAAAACATGTAAAGATTAACGCGGGAGATAAAAGGTCGTCTGAAAATCAGTTTTCGCGCTTTCAGACGACCTTTTTACGTTTAACAACCCGTCCGAAGCCGCCCCATATCCCCAGCGAGAAAAACCATGTCCCTGCAAAATCTCTCCAATATCCGCACCCTTGTCGTCAAAGTCGGCTCCAGCCTCGTTACCGCGGGCGGCAAAGGCATAGACCAAGCCGCACTCGACCGCTGGGCGGCGCAAATCGCCGAACTGGGCAAACAAGGCGTGCAAACCGTCCTCGTTTCCAGCGGCGCCATCGCCGAAGGCATCAAACGGCTGGGCTGGAGCAAACGCCCCACCGCCATCAATGAGCTGCAAGCCGCCGCAGCCGTCGGGCAAACCGGCATCGCCCAAGCCTACGAAACCGCGTTTGCACCGCACGGCATCCGCACCGCCCAAGTCCTGCTCACCCACGACGACCTGAGCAAC
>NZ_JBQCXA010000238.1:0-906 GCF_051956855.1 Neisseria sp. P0021.S007 | reverse complement strand
GTCTATGACGGCTGGTACGGCATGTTCAGCATTTTTATTCCGGTTTACGGCTTTTTGATACTGCCGATTATTGCCAGCCTCAGCGGCCAAACCGCGCATTTTTTGGAACGCGCCGCCAAAACGCAATGGATGGCGATGATTTGCATCTTCTGTCTGTCCCATGTTCCGGCGCTGATGTTTCTAGACTTGGACGGCTTCGATAATAGCAACAATATTCTGTTGCTAATCTTCCTGATTGGCGTGGTGCAAGTATCGGATGTATTGCAATACGTTTGGGGCAAACTGATTGGCGGTGCAAAAATCATGCCTTCGCTTTCGCCGTCAAAAACCATTTCCGGCACTGTCGGCGGTATTCTGTCGGCCACAGCCATTGCCGCGCTAATGGCGCCGATTACGCCGTTCTCCCACGGCCAAGCGGCCGTTATCGGCTTTATCGTCTGCCTGATGGGTTTCTTTGGCGGCCTGGTTATGTCTGCTATCAAACGCGATTACGGCGTCAAAGACTGGGGCAATATGATACGCGGCCACGGCGGCATGCTTGACCGCGTGGATTCGATTTGTTTTGCCGCACCCGTGTTTTTCCACATTACCCGTTATTTCTGGAACGGCTAAACTTCAGGCCGTCTGAAAGTTATTTTCAGACGGCCTTGAATACTCGAAACTTCCAGCCCTGCCGATTCGTTATACAATACGTAACCATTGTTATTACATACACACAACATGAATAAACCCTCTCCAATCTTTCCCATTTTTCTTGCTGCAATTATCTTCGCCCTTATTGTTTGGTCAGGCATTAATCCTCATGACCGTGCAGTCTGGTACGCCGAAATCATCCCCGTAGCATCCGTATTCTTCCTCCTGGTTGCCACTTACCGCATTTTCCGCTTCAGCAACTTGGCCTACTTA
>NZ_JBQCXA010000237.1:0-907 GCF_051956855.1 Neisseria sp. P0021.S007 | reverse complement strand
GTCGGTTACAGGGCGGGCAATCGCACCGACGGCAAGGCTGTGGAAATAGTCGTCAATAAAGGTAACGAATACCAGACAGGCGGTCAGCAGCTTCGCCCCGCGACGGCCTTTGATGTGCTGTTTTGCCCAATCGGCAAATGCTTGGTTGCTGCCGGAATGCGTCAGCAGGGAAGTGAAAATCCCCAAAAGCACCAAGAAGAGTAGGATTTTGGGTTTGCCCAAGGACCAATCGCCGTCCGCCCAAGTCAGGCTGACTGCCATGTCTTTTAAGTGAACCAAGGCATCAAGTGGATTACTGCCTACCAGCAAGAATGAGCCTACGATAATGCCGACACCTAAGGACAGCAATACACGGCGCGTTGCAATGGCCAAGGCGAGCGCGATGGCTGCCGGGACGATAGATAAAATAGAATTCGAATAATTAATAAGTTGCATAATTATATTGTGTATAAGCGGTGAAATATTTTCAGAAGGCCTAAATTGGAAGACGGATAACAAAATACCCACTGCCTCTGACATATGGGTATTTTATCATCTAACACATCATCATGCCGTCTGAAAAATCGGACTACTGCAGATTTAGCGCGAGGAACAAAGTATTGCCGTCGCGTTGTACCAAAAGCGGTACGTTTTTGCCTGAGCTTTCCAATGCGCTACGGAAAGTGGATTCGTCATTGACGCTGATTTGGCTGACGGCAATGATTTCGTCGCCGCGTTTGAGGCCGGCACGTTCGGCCGCGCCGCTAACGCGCAGAACGATTAAGCGTTGTTTACCGTCTGCGTTTTCAACCTGCAGGGTAACGCCTGTATTTTCAACGGTGAATCCGTCATGGCCGCTTTCGTGTTGCGGGGGTTCGGCTTCTTTTGCAGAAGTTTCCGTTTGTTCGGCTGCGCTGCCAAGTTTGAC
>NZ_JBQCXA010000236.1:0-911 GCF_051956855.1 Neisseria sp. P0021.S007 | reverse complement strand
GATTATCACCATCAGCGCATTCCCGTGCCGCAAACCCCGCAAGGTACGCCCGTATGCATGGAGCAATGGAAAATTTTGCAAGGCGCCGCGCGCGTGCCGCAAAAAGAAGTCGACGGCTTCCGCTTCTCACCCAACGGCAGCCGCCACATCGGCATATTGCACAACGGCTTCTACTACCGCATTGCCGCGCTCGACGAACAATTTGAAGCCTACCATCCCGATGCGTTCAAACAGGCATTTGAAGAAATCCTTTCCGATACCCATCAAAACAAATATTCGGTAGCCGTACCCTGCTACTTGGGCGGCAACGAAACCGCCCGCGTGTACCAAGCCCTGCAACAGCATGACGACAACACCCGCCTGCTGGAACACATCGAACAAGACCTGTTCCACATCAGCATCAGCAGTGAAGATCTCGATGCCGACAGCGATTTGGCGCAAACCACGTTCCAACCCAAGCAAAACGTTTGGTGCTACAAACCCACCACCTATTGCTACAACACCAGCACCAAACGCCTGTATCTGCATTGCGAACACACTTGGGCTGACGGTGGCGCGCTCAAAGGCATCGTTACCCTTGCCGCAGCCAAACTGGCTGCACGCGGCGGCAAGAAAACCCGCCCTGCTGTCCACCGCTACGAATGGCAGTTGGATGCCGACTTGCTGAAAAACTGGGACAACTGGCAGCAAAACTATGCCAAACAGGCTGACCAGATGCACGTAACCAGCGTTACCATACCGTTCAACGGCTTAACCATTCCCCAAGGCATGAGCCAAGACGCATTGATGCAGTTCCTCCTGCAATATGCCCAGCTCACCACCTACGGCAGCGTCCGCAACACATACGAAGCCGTTGACGTGAGCCACTTCAAAAACGGCCGCACCGAATGTGTGCGCCCCGTTTCCAACGA
>NZ_JBQCXA010000235.1:0-912 GCF_051956855.1 Neisseria sp. P0021.S007 | reverse complement strand
ATTGAACGCACCGAACCTTTGGCGCGTTAACGTGAAAGGCCGTCTGAAACGGCGGATACAAAATTTCAGACGGCCTTATAACAACAATTATCTAAAAACTAAAAAACCTTACCCGACTCCGAATAAAAACAATAACCCGGTCGGAATAGAGAGAGAAACCGGCGCGGCGACGTTTCAGACGCCTGCTGCCATTCATCCGATTTCCGCTTCAGGTCAGCTTGTTTTCACGAGTCCGGTATGTTCAGACAGGACAGCCTGATTATGTTGAAATTCATCATCAAACGGATATGTGCTTCCATCCCGACCATGCTGGTGTTGATTACCGTATCGTTTTTCCTGATGCGGCTTGCACCGGGCAGCCCGTTCACAGGTGAACGCAATTTGCCGCCTGCGGTCATGGCCAACATCGAAGCCAAATACCACCTCAATGATCCGATGTACCTCCAATATTTCCACTACCTCAAGCAGTTGGCACAGGGAGATTTGGGGCCGTCGTTCAAATATAAAGATTTCAGCGTTAATGAGTTGCTTGCCCAATCTTTGCCGGTATCGGCAGAACTTGGCTTCTACGCCTTTTTGATTGCCGCCATCTTCGGTATGTTTATCGGCATCATCGCCGCCTTAAAACAAAACAGTTGGCTGGATTATTCGCTGATGAGCGGCGCGATGACCGGTATCGTCGTTCCCAGTTTTGTGATGGCGCCGGTATTGGTGCTGGTGTTTGCCGTCAGACTGCAATGGCTGCCTGCGGGCGGCTGGAACGATGGCGCACTGATGAACTTGATTTTGCCTGTCGTTACTTTGTCCATCGGTTATGTGTCCAGTATCGCGCGGATTACGCGCGGCGCGATGATCGAAGTATTGAACAGCCCCTTTATCCGCACGGCACGCGCCAAAGGCCTGCCCATGAGC
>NZ_JBQCXA010000234.1:0-912 GCF_051956855.1 Neisseria sp. P0021.S007 | reverse complement strand
GTAATAAGGCCGTCTGAAAAAGCTGCGGCGTTTGCGCATGCCATAATCCTGCGCGCGCAACGGTTTCATCAATATGATGATTGCCGTCTGAGCGCTTGAGCGTATCGGCCACCGGTATGGTCAAAATACCGCCTTCATCATTCTCACCCGCCTCATCAAGCAAACGCGTTAACGCTTCGGCAGGCAGGCAACAGCGTGCAGCATCATGAACCAAAATATTGTCTTGCGCCTCGGCCAAACCTTGCTCCAATAAAACGGACACACCATTGCGTACCGTTTCGGCACGACTTGCGCCGCCTACTCGAAAAACGCGCACTTTCTCAGACAGGGCCGTCTGAAAAACCGAATCTTCCGGCAAAAGAATAACGGCAATTAAATCTATGCGGGAGTGTTGCTCAAAAATTTCTATGGTATGTTGCAATACGGTTTTACCATTTATTTCAACATATTGTTTTGGTTTTCCTGCACCAAATCGCGCTCCCACACCGGCAGCAGGAATCAAAGCGATATTGCGGCGTATCATGCTGACGCTCCGGCATTAGCCTCATCAGAAGTTTCGGCCTTGCGCCATACACACGCTTCGCCCAAATCGTCCAAATATTTTTCATGTGCCGCCAGCTCGTCCGCATTGGCTTTGATGACTTTCAACTGCGAGGTACGTTTGGTTTCCGCAATAACGGTTTGTTTGACTTCGCCCTCTTCTTCCGTCTCACCGCCCATCAGATCGAACTGCTGACGCGTCATGGCAAGATAGACTTCACCCAAAAGCTCGCAGTCGATTAGAGCGCCGTGCAAAACCCGTTTGCTGCGGTCAACGGAAAAGCGGTTACACAACGCATCCAAGCTTGCCTTTTGTCCCGGAAACATTTCACGTGCCATAGCCAGCGTGTCGGTCACTTTACAACCCAGTTC
>NZ_JBQCXA010000233.1:0-914 GCF_051956855.1 Neisseria sp. P0021.S007 | reverse complement strand
GGACAGATATAAGCTCGGCAATGTAGCTATTCATTTCTTCAATATCATTCATTGTGATCACTTGCTATCTCTCCTCCTAATTACATCATTCAAAGCTGGCTCAATGTTTTGTCGGAATTGATTTATTCTATTTAATAACGCTTGCTTATCGTTATCGCTTAATGTTGAGTTTTTAATTTTCCTTTCTAATTTTTTTGCTTTTTTTAAAAGATTTTCTGTCTTTTGGATATGGTTTGACGGATGTTTAACACCCACTTCCTTACCAGTTCTTGCATATTCCTCAAGTGCACCTTTTAAGCCTCCTCGACTTTCAGCCTCTCTGCCTGTGTAATTTGCAATTCCTTCAATATCAGAAATTTCATTTTCGTACTGCTTTTTGATTTCATTAAGATCGCGTTTAGGTTTTTCAGGTTTATCCGCGTTATTAGATACTTTATCTGTATCATCAGGCGTTTTATTAAAATTAGATTTCCTACCATTATCAACTACTTTATTATTATCAGTATTTTTGCTTACATCAGACTTACGAGGTGCAGGCAACGCCCTTTGTTCAGTCACCCCTGCATAACTAACATTTTTACCATTGGGCAAAGTTGCCTCCACTCCCTTGCCTGTTAGTCGTGCAATTGTCCCTGCCGGCAGGGTTGTTCCATTGGACAGATTCTGTGCCTGTGTGAGCTTAACGGTTTGATTAGGTATCAATGTTCCACTGGTAAAATCAAATGCTTTTCCATTTGGAACAATTGGTGCTTGTTTTTTTATTTCTGCTGCCAGTTGTGTAGCAGATAACTTACCTGCGCGGTACAGTTTATATTTGTTAGCCAATTTACTAGGGATACGTCCTGCTAGCTCCATTACTGGCAATTGATACCACATTAACCGTTGTTGGGTTGCATGGTTGTATTCATATATTC
>NZ_JBQCXA010000232.1:0-915 GCF_051956855.1 Neisseria sp. P0021.S007 | reverse complement strand
GGCGTAACGCCAATAGGGTTCCGGAATGCTGTCTGCGTTTTCTTTGTGCGCTTTTTCAGCAATCTTTGCCATGCGGATTTGCAGCCAGACAACGGGCAGCCAGCAAATGCCCGAAAGAACGTATAAACCAAGCGTCATCCATATCCAATCTTGTTCTAGCATCGTCGACACGGTATAGCTGCGTTCGTATAGCATCCATAAACCGGACAAGGGTTGGAAAATGACGGCGGGGGTCGTAAACCACCAATCTGCTTTGATGACCCAATGCGATACGACCGACTGCGCGGCAACCGAGCCGCTGCGGTTTGCCCAAAAGAGGTAAAACGCTGTACCAAAACCGGTGCCGACCATTAAGGTAGCCGAGATGATGTGCAGGGTTTTAACAATTAAATAGGTGTTCATTTCTTATCTCCTACGGATTGATACAGGAAAAATAAAATAGCCATAATCGGCAGGTTTTTTACCAAAGGCGCAAATGGATGCGCCCACATTTCAGGCAGCCTGAAGGCGATGATCAGGCTGTATGTTGCGACGGTTATCAATTGCAGCAGCCATATTGCTGAACGGGAGCGAAAGCGGCTGAAGCATAAAAAGGCAAAACCGATGTCCAGCAGCGAAGCGACGATTAATGTCGGCCATTGCAACGGATTAGGAATGCCGACCGAATGCAGCAAATCCAATGACATTTCAGGCATGAAGAACAGAGGTTGCGTACCGCTCCAAAGCCATAGCAGCCCCATCGAGTAAGGCAGGTAAGCGGGGAGAGTGTGCGTAGCGTTGCCAGACATATTGGTTTCCTAATTTCATTTCGGGTTGTTTATATATTTAGTCTGTAATTTCTAAAATTTCTGCCAAAAGAGAAATGTTGGAGTAAAAAAATTAGGTAGGTTCTTGAATATCATCCTCCCCCGGAGG
>NZ_JBQCXA010000231.1:0-917 GCF_051956855.1 Neisseria sp. P0021.S007 | reverse complement strand
TTCCCCAGATACCCAAACAATGATGCTTTTGTTCCTATATATCCTTGCCGCCCCAATGACGGCTTATAATCAAAAAACGCCTTTTACATACCTGCCTCGCGCTTCAACGGTTTGATTTTTGATAACAATGGAGACTTATAATGCCTAACCAATCTAAACATGCATCTATCAATATTGGACTGATTCAAGCCCGAGAAGCGTTGATGACCCAATTCCGCCCTATTCTGAACCAAGCCAATATTACCGACCAACAATGGCGTATCATCCGTCTTCTGGCAGAAAACGGCACATTAGACTTTCAAGACCTCGCCAACCAAGCCTGTATCCTGCGCCCCAGCCTGACCGGCATCCTGACCCGACTCGAAAAAGCAGGTTTGGCGGTACGACTGAAACCTTCCAACGACCAACGCCGCGTTTACCTGAAACTGACTCAAGAAGGCGAAAAACTGTACGAAACCATAGGCGCGCAAGTAGACGAACGCTACGACGCCATCGAAAAAATCTTATCCAAAGAAAAAATGCTCGAACTGAAAGAGCTGCTGCTCCAACTCGCGCAAATTGAGCAGGCACTAAAATAAAAGAAACTGAATGACAGATTCCGCACACACACTCAAGAGTCCATTTCGAGATGCTATGGCATCCTGCGCCGCAGGCGTCCACGTCATCACCACAGACGGGCAGTCCGGACGTTACGGCATTACCATGACAGCTGTAGCGCCAATTACCGACGAGCCGCCTACCGTCATGTTATGCATCAACCGGCAGGCAGGCATCATTCCCATATTGCAGGCAAACCGGAACCTCTGTATCAACACCCTGTCAGAAAATCAACAAGACGTCGCCGAACACTTCGCAGGGCTTACCAACCTTTCCCCCGAAGAACGCTTCGAATACCATATTTGGCACAGGGGACAAAC
>NZ_JBQCXA010000230.1:0-920 GCF_051956855.1 Neisseria sp. P0021.S007 | reverse complement strand
ACTCAGAATGAATCGAAAGCATAAAAGGTCGTCTGAAAGCCAATCGTTCCAAACCATCATCTAAGGACATTCATAAATGGTACGCCTTACCTCATCCCTATTGTTACTTATCACCGGCCTTTCACTTACCGCTTGCGGTTCTAGCATTGATTACGACCGCCAAGGATTGGAACGCAGCCAACAAATGTGGCAGCAGCGGCTGGACAGCCTTCCAATCGGCGCAACTGAAGCGCAACTGCGCGACTGGCAAAACAAATACGGATTAAAACTGGCGTTTCAAGAACCTGACCATTATTACAGTTCCAACCTGCCCAAAGGCCATTTCCCCGTAAAAAAACATTGGTCCAAATTCAGCCCTTGCGATGCTTTTTTCTTATCTTTGACTATCCAAACCAACGAGCAAAAGCAAGTGGTTAAAAAAGAACTGAAAGCCTTGGGCAGCTGCATATAACCTGTCTATGATTCAGGTCGTCTGAAAACCAGCCCCACCCAAAACTCAAAAGGAATCCATCATGTACACTTGCACTTCCTGCGGCGAAAAACATGAAGACATGCCGGCGCTCTGCTTTGCCACTCCCGCTCCCTATGACCAACTCAGTGAATAAGAACGCATTGCTTATCAAGCGGAATGCGATTCTGATTTCTGTATCATCCGTTATCCCGACCAAACCGACCGCTTTATCCGCGCGGTGCTGCTTATTCCGATTATCGGGCACGAGGAAACGCTGGAATACGGCGTGTGGGTATCCGTCAGCGAAAAGAGTTTTAACGACTATCAAAGCCACTTTCACGACAATCCGGAAAACGTCGTTTATTTCGGCATGATCTGCAACTGGCTGCCCCCTTATGAAACCGACACCTTCGGTCTGCACTGTAATGTCGTTACCCAGTCCGACAACCGACGTCCCCTGCTGCAACTG
>NZ_JBQCXA010000229.1:0-920 GCF_051956855.1 Neisseria sp. P0021.S007 | reverse complement strand
GTGTTTATCCAAAGGGTGGGCTGGTATTCACGACCGTATTGCTCGGGATCGGCTTGATGAATATTGTGCGGCTTAGGCATGATGCCTATGGAGAGCCAACCCAGTTTGTTGGGTGCGACAAAATCTTTTTTGATGTTGTCGCCGATGTAGATGAAACGTTTTGCAGCCAGATATTTGTTTTGCAGGAAGACAAAACGCTTATCGTCGGGTTTTTCCGATTGCATGGCTTCCGAAATCAAAATGTCGTCAAACAAATCGGTCAAACCCAAGGCCTGTATTTTCAAACGCTGTGTCAGACTGCGGCCGTCTGTAATCAGGGCACGTGCGGCAAAAGGGCGCATCAGCTTCCGTAAAAAAGACGGTTCGACATAGGGTCGGATAACAGGCCGGTGTAGTCGATATTGCCACAAAAGTGATTGTTTCTCTAGTTCGTTTAATTTGCAATGATGACACAAATTTTCGAGCCAGTCTTTACTTTTATTGTCTGCAATTTCATTTAGTACGTCGACATTGTATTGCGGGTAAAGCGACGTAATTGTCCCTACAACTGCCTGTATTCCGGAGCATTTGTAGTCGTACTCAGAGTAAAGCGTATCGTCAAGATCGAAGACGATGACGGATTCTTCCGGCTTAATCATGTTCTCTTACCAAAATCTTAGCATCATAACGAAGCATGATTAAATTGTTTTCCCAGTCGTCGGAGAAAGGGATGTCTTGGCCGCCGATGTATTCTTGAATCAGCCAGCCCGGATAGTTGCCGCCTGCAGCGTAAGTCAGCGGGAAACCGCCGCCGAAACGAGGGTTGATTTCCACACCGTAGGTCGTGCTGTCGGTTTTGCTGACGAAGAATTGCGCGGTAATGCAGCCGCGTGCGCCTTCCAATACGGCCATTTTTTCAACCAGCTCTTTATACAGGGCAT
>NZ_JBQCXA010000228.1:0-921 GCF_051956855.1 Neisseria sp. P0021.S007 | reverse complement strand
TCGGTTTGTCTTGGCTTCGGTTTTGTTGTTGGGCTGGTTGTTTGCGCGCAGTAGGTTCGCGACTTTGGCGGCTTTGTCGGCGCGGCAATGGCTGGGTTTGACGGCAGCCGCTTCCGTCGGCGTGTGCGGCTATGCGGTGTTTTTTATGCTGGGTTTGCAGACTATGCCGGCAGGCAAGGCGGCGGTGGTCGTGGCGGTGAATCCTGTGTTGACGCTGCTGTTGGCAACTTGGTTTTTCGGCGAGCGTCTAAACGCGAAGATTTTGGCGGGTATGCTGCTGGCGGTCGGCGGTGCCATTATGGTGGTAACGCAAGGGCAGCCGTTGACGGTATTGTCGGGCGGCATCAAGGCGGGGGAGTGGCTGATTTTCGGCTGCGTGGTCTGTTGGGCGGCTTATACCTTAATCGGTCGCGCGGTTTTGCGCGGGATAGATGCGCTGACGGTAACGACGGCAACGTCGTTCATTGGTGCGTTGATGTTGTCGGTGGTGGCGTTGTGGACGGACGGAATACCGTTTGAGGCGATAGCGGCAATGGATGGGCGCGGTTGGACGGCCTTGGCGTGGCTGGTCATCGGTGCGACGGTATTGGCCTATGCGTGGTATTTCGAAGGCGTAAAGACTTTGGGTGCAGGCAGCGCGGCGGCGTATATTACGCTTGTGCCGATTTTCGGTGTGCTGTCTTCGGCGTGTTTTTTGGGCGAACCGCTGCATATTTCGTTGGTTGCGGGCTGTGCGGCGGCAGTCGGCGGCATGACGCTGATGCGGTACGGGCAGAGGGCCGTCTGAAGTTGGGTAAATACTCGGATTTTGGGCGATGGGGTTGCGATTGCCAAGCTGTTGCCGGCCATAATCTTATTGCAGGGTAAGATTATGGTCTCGGTTCAGTGTTCGATTTAAAAATTTGACACCCTGCCTCCAAC
>NZ_JBQCXA010000227.1:0-922 GCF_051956855.1 Neisseria sp. P0021.S007 | reverse complement strand
AGTCCAAAAAAGACAAAGACGAAGACATCTCCAGCCGCCGCATTCCCAATCCGGCCAAAGACGATCAGCTCCGTAAAGCCTTGGACTTAGTGAAAAATCCAGCCGAATGGCAAAAATCTTTGGGCTTGGCAGCGAAAAAACCTGCACCGAAAAAAGATGCGGATAAAGACAGTAAGAAATAAACCTGTTATTTCTCAATAAAAAAGGTCGTCTGAAAACGATATGATTGTTTTCAGACGACCTTTTCACACATCAAATATTCCACAGGGAAAACACCATGGCAAAAGCCCCCAAAACCATCTACCAATGTTCCGAATGCGGCGGTACTTCCCCGAAATGGCAGGGTAAATGCCCGCATTGCGGCGAGTGGAACACGCTTCAGGAAAGCCTGGCCGCGCCCGAACCGAAAAACGCCCGTTTCCAATCTTGGGCGGCGGACACTTCGACCGTCCAATCCCTCTCCGCCGTTACCGCGACCGAAGTGCCGCGTAATCCGACCGGCATGGGCGAGCTTGACCGCGTATTGGGCGGTGGTTTGGTCGATGGCGCGGTCATCCTGCTCGGCGGCGACCCCGGCATCGGCAAATCTACGTTGCTGTTGCAAACCATCGCCAAAATGGCGCAAAGCCGTAAAGTGCTGTACGTTTCCGGTGAAGAATCCGCCCAACAAGTCGCCCTGCGCGCACAACGTTTGGAACTGCCTACCGAAGGCGTGAACCTGCTTGCTGAAATCCGCATGGAAGCGATTCAGACGGCCTTGAAACAGCATCAGCCCGAAGTCGTCGTTATCGACTCCATCCAAACCATGTATTCCGACCAAATCACTTCCGCCCCCGGTTCCGTGTCGCAGGTGCGCGAATGTGCCGCCCAACTGACGCGTATGGCGAAACAGATGGGCATCGCCATGATACTGGTCGGACAC
>NZ_JBQCXA010000226.1:0-922 GCF_051956855.1 Neisseria sp. P0021.S007 | reverse complement strand
ACTTTCAAATCGGCGCGGTTAAGTCGGTGGATGTCGGGGGTTTGTACCAATAATCCGCCGCCGACGCGTTTGAGTTCAAAGCGGTTGGCACCTGCCTCAAGCGGCACTTCCAATACGCGCACGTTTTTCTTGGCGGCGGCGATTTCGAGGGCTTCGGCGGTGAACTTCGGCGCCATGAGGACTTCCATAAATTGGTTGTCGGTAATTTGTTTGACGGTTGCGCCGTCCACTTCGCGGTTGAAGGCGATGATGCCGCCGAATGCGCTGGTGGTGTCGGTGGCGTAGGCGAGTTTGTAGGCGGTCAATGTATCGGCGGCAACGGCAACACCGCACGGATTGGCGTGTTTCACGATCACGCAGGCCGGCGCATCAAAGGATTTGACGGCTTCCCAGGCGGCATCGGCATCGGCAATGTTGTTGTAAGACAATTCTTTGCCTTGCAGCTGTTTGTAGGCGGAAAGGCTGCCTGCGGCGGGGTAAATATCGCGGTAAAACGCGGCGCGTTGGTGCGGATTTTCGCCGTAGCGCATGTCTTGCACTTTAATCCAGCTTTGGTTGAACTGGCTTGGGAATTCGCCGATTTGGGGCTGGCCGCTCAAGACATCGTCTGAAAGCGAGGTCAGGTAGTTGGAAATCATGCCGTCGTATTGGGCGGTATGGCTGAATGCTTTGCGTGAGAGATTGAAACGGGTTTTGTCGCTCAATGCGCCGTTGTTGGCTTCGAGTTCGGCGGCGATGGCAGGGAAATCGGCTGTGTCGGTAACGATGGCGACGTGTTTCCAGTTTTTCGCGGCAGAGCGCACCATGGTTGGGCCGCCGATGTCGATGTTTTCAATCGCGTCTTCCAGTGTGCGGTTTGGTTTGGCGATGGTGGCGGCGAAGGGGTAGAGGTTGACGCACACGAGGTCGATGTTGCCGATGC
>NZ_JBQCXA010000225.1:0-923 GCF_051956855.1 Neisseria sp. P0021.S007 | reverse complement strand
CTCAAAAATGCACCACGCCGCGCATACGATATCCGTGCCTTATACGAATATACACTCCCGATTAACGATCGCTTTAGCATTGCTGCCGGGGCCGGCTTGGGACACCGCGTTCTGAGAGACTTAAGTAGCCGCATTGATCCAAATGATTATGACCGCAAAAACCGAACCACATATGCGCAAATCAATACCGGAGTAAATATCGCCCTTCCTGCAAACTTTGAGATATCTCCCCGCATTGCCTACAATCGTGCCGTGAAAGGCCGCCAATATTCTTACGAACCCGACCAGGTAGAAACCCGAATGAAACAAGGCGGCGGACAAGGTATCGAGGTTGAAGTGCCTATATCTAAAAAATTCGCTAACGGCTCCAAAATCAGCCTCGCTCCATTCTATCGCGGCTGGAAAGTTAAAGAATCGAACCTTACCGTTACGGAAGAGTATGACTCATATGAATTGGGATCTATAGAACCTAAAAACCACACCCACGAAGCGGGCGTAAGATTGCAATACTCTTTCTAATTTGATGAACTTAAGTAGTTAAAATGTTTCAGACGGCCTTGTATATAACAGGCCGTCTAAATTTTTTGATGCTTTCAGAATTTCACTATAACGCCAATACCATCAGACATAAGACCTTATAAGTCAAAAAAATCTACCGATAATTTTTCTAGGTAGGAGTCAGGATCAGCACATCTTTTGCTATCCAACCAACCATCAAAATCAAGTCAAGCAAGCAGCGTTCAAAATGCCGATCGAGATGGACACTGCGCCAAACAGCGCACCTACGGCGACATTGTTGCCGATAAGTTCTGCGGTAGCGCCTTTAATCATCATTGTGGCAGCGAAATAGACAAAAATCTGAATCACTGCTGCGGCAAGTCCCCACAGGATAAAATCGATGAAGCTGACGCTGTGGGCAATGC
>NZ_JBQCXA010000224.1:0-926 GCF_051956855.1 Neisseria sp. P0021.S007 | reverse complement strand
CAATCATAAACGGCACGCCCATCATACTTGCCCAACCGACACCGAAACCAATCATTGGGACAAACATTAAGTATTTATTACCGATGTGCGGAATGCTAAGCAAGGCCAGTGCGGCAAGGGTTACGGCAAAGGCATGAACATATTTGGCGGCATATTTGCGTGCCATCCACATCAAGCCAAAAGCAGAGATAAAGGTTACAACGTTGTAGGAAGCGTTTACCAAACCGGTCCATGCAACCGCTTGACTATACGCTTCGGTATTTTCAACAGTCGAATCCCAAACGGATTGGACGATACTGTGAGAAATATATTGCCAGTAGATAAAGAGTGCGTACCATTGGAAGAGATACACCAAAGCCAGTTGCCTCAGGGCAGTCGGCATTTCGCGTACAGCAACGATAATATCTTTAACAGCATGAGCCGGACCACTTGGTTGCGCTTTAATGGCTGCCATTTCTGCAGGACTAGGCTCGCGTTCGGATGTCGATAAAACGGTAACCAAAACCGAACCGATAGAGCAAACCGCACCAATATAGAACGAACCGAATACCCAATACGGGATACCCGCTTCGGAAGTTTGTTTCAACCAACCGATTTGCTGGAAGATATAGAGGGAAACGTTGGCCAGTGTAATACCCAAACCGGTAAACACAGACTGCATCAAGAAACCGGTAGATTGCTGATGTTCAGGAACCGTATCGGCAATAAAGGCACGGAAAGGTTCCATTGCAGTATTGTTACTGATGTCCAAGAGCCACAGCAACAATACAGCTACCCACAATGCGGTAACGTGCGGATAGATAAAGAGACAGAGGCTGCAACCGATGGCGCCAATCAAGAAATACGGGCGGCGGCGACCCAATCCAGGCACCCAAGTGCGGTCACTCATCGCACCAATCATCGGCTGCACCAGCAAACCGGTAATC
>NZ_JBQCXA010000223.1:0-926 GCF_051956855.1 Neisseria sp. P0021.S007 | reverse complement strand
ACGTAGAGGCGTCTGCGCCGCCATACTGGATGGCCATATCGCCGAAGGTTTGGTCGATGATGAGGACGGTTTCGGGCTTGGATGGGGAACGTAAAGGATGATCGTCTGAAAGTTCGGGCGCGTGGTTGTATTTGGATAGATGATGTCGCAGGATGAAATCCATCGCCTGCTGCGCCTGAGCCAAGGTTTCAGACGGCATGGTATCGGAGGCAAGAATCAGTTGTTCCAAACGAGAAGGACGTGTGGTGTCGTAGTAGATGCCGATGTCGTCATAGACGATGGAATAGGGCGGATAACCGGCGACACCCAGTCCGAGCGAGCGTAAAAAGCCGTCTTCCAACGCAATAAAGGGAAGCCGGTGTTCAGCGGCGAAAGTACGCGCTTTGTGTGTCGTCGGGCGCAAACCCCAGCCGACCACAGCCTCTGCTCCTTTTCCATCTTTGCAGATATGAAACTCAGGCAATAGGGTGGAGAGATGGGGGATTTTGCGGATGCCGCGAGAGGGAATGTAGGCGTTTTTCACAATGCGTTTTCGTCGATTATTGTTATTAATGGATTGTAGGCCGTCTGAAAAGAGGAGCATTCTTTCAGACGGCCTGAATTATTTTTTAAAACGTTACGGCTTCGCCCAATACTTTGCCTGCCAAGTCTTTAGGCGACAGGTTCGGCTCGCCTTGCAACGGCCAGTTGATGCCGACGGTCGGATCATTCCAAATCAGCGAGTGTTCGGCTTTGGGGTTGTAATAGTCTGTACATTTATAGACGAACTCGGCTTCATCGCTCAATACATAGAAGCCGTGAGCGAAACCTTCGGGTACCCACAGTTGGCGTTTGTTTTCTGCGGACAGAATTTCGCCTACCCATTTGCCGAAAGTGGGGGAGTCTTTACGCATATCGACGGCCACGTCGAATACTTCGCCGACAAC
>NZ_JBQCXA010000222.1:0-930 GCF_051956855.1 Neisseria sp. P0021.S007 | reverse complement strand
GAATAAACCTTACCCAAACACAACCTTCATTTTCACCATCAAGGATACGGGTGTGCCACCAATTTCCCGTCGATATATTCGCCGATATAGACTTTCGAGGCATCAAGATGGAGGCGGTCAAGTTCCTGTTTCAGCCACTCGTCGTCGCGTTTGATGATTTCTAAGATGTCATGGTCGATTTGCCCGTCGGTAATCAAGGGGTAACGCAGGCTTTCGTCGCCGTATTGGATAACGGTGAGCTGCCCGTTTTGTTCCATGACGGCGCGTTTGACGGCGGCGATTTCGTAGATGCCGGCGGCACGGAGCTTAAACATCAGGTCATGTGCGCTGATGCCGTTTTTCATACATTCTTCGGTTTGGATTTCGCCGTTGACGATGACCCAGACGGATTTACCGTCAATGATGGATTTGACCCAGCGGTTGTTGTTTTTGATGAACTTGAGGCTCAATACCAAAAGCGTCCACAAAACCATCACGAGGAAAAACTGCAAAAGCCCGACACTGTCGCTGTAAATCACGCCGCCGATGATGCCGCCAAGCACAAAGTTTTGTACTTGATCCATGGCGGAGGTGGGGGCGAGGTTGCCTTTACCTAAGAGGTTGATTTGCAGAACCAAACCTAAAATGCCCATAAGGAGTTTGAGAGCAAGGAGAGAGTATGCTTCCATGAGTGTGTCCTGTTATTCTTTATCGATGAGTTCGATATTGTTGTTGACCAGATTGATGGGCGTGAGCGTGTAGGCAGAAAAGTCTTGATTGAAATGGACTTCGTAGTATTGTTTTTTGATGCCGACGATCATACCGTTGTATAGGTGCGTGCTGTTGACGCTGATGTCGGGTTTTTCCACTTTTTGGTTTTCAATCAAAGCATTGAGAAACCCGACCATGCGCGAGGTGTCGGCAGCGAAGTTTTGGCGTTCGCTGTATGAG
>NZ_JBQCXA010000221.1:0-934 GCF_051956855.1 Neisseria sp. P0021.S007 | reverse complement strand
ATATATATACGATCTAGGGAATGTTACACCTAAATTTTCTGCAAATTTTTCAATGATTGAAGCAGAAACTTTTCCTTCATCTCTCCAGATATTTAATTTTTTCATTATTCATTTCCTTGATTAACGTCCTTTTTTTAATGCATTTTGACCAGTATGTCTAACTGCATCATGTATTTCCAATGGTACTAGCTGCATGTTATTTGGTGCACTTTGTGCATTATGATGCCAAATATATCCATTAATAGTCCGTTTTCCAGCCATAATATCTTCTAACTGTGTGCTAGTAAAATTTGATTTAGGAATTACCCCACGCCGGATGTGCAGGCCGTGTATGAAAAGTTCGGCTAGAAAGAAATCACGCAGACTTGGCACAACGGGGAAACCGTATCCGTCATGAAATTGGATTTATAGCTTGAAATGAATAAAAGGCCGTCTGAACATTTGATTTCAGACGGCCTCTGCCTTTGAATTATCCACAACTACCCTATCCGTTTAAACGGCGGCAAACAGGCCAATAATTGCTGGCCGTAGCGTTGCGTTTTGACGCGGTTGTCGAGGATGGTCACACGGCCGTAATCCTGTTCGGTACGGATAAGGCGGCCGACGGCTTGGATCAGTTTGATGCTGGCTTCAGGCACCGTAATTTCGATAAAAGGATTGCCGCCGCGTTGTTCAATCCAACGGTTTTGGGTTTTCTCGATGGGGTTGTCCGGCATGGCAAACGGCAGCTTGGCAATAATGACTTGAACGCCGGCCGTGCCGGGCAGGTCGAGGCCTTCGGCAAAACTGTCGAGGCCGAAAATAATGCTGGCTTTACCTTCGGCAATGGCTTGATGGTGCCTTTGCAACAGGACAGCCTTGGGCAACTCTCCTTGTACAAGCAGAAGCGGCAAGTATTCGTCAGGCAGTCGTAAGGCGACATCCTGCATTTGCT
>NZ_JBQCXA010000220.1:0-936 GCF_051956855.1 Neisseria sp. P0021.S007 | reverse complement strand
TCTCCCTGCTTGCTTTATTAGCACTAACTGCCTGTAACAGCACGACAGTTATTCCTGGTTCAACCATCAAAACCAGAACCAAAACAATTGTTTACACCGATACCGACACCGCAGCCGATACCAATCTCGACAGCCGCGTTGCCGTTTACCCCATCACACCCAACCTAATTGAAAAAATGCGCAAGCCGCCTGTACTTTCCCAAAACAACCAAGGTTTGGAGCAAAGCAAAAGTGCTTACCGCTACCGCATCGGCAGCGGCGACGTCCTCAATATCATGGTTTGGGCGCACTCCGACCTCAACTCCCCTATCCAGCAAAGCAACCCGCAAACCAACCAAGTCAGCCGCGGTGCCTGGGTAGATGAGGGCGGTTATATTACTTATCCATTGGCAGGCAAAATTCAAGCTAAAGGCAAAACTTTGGACGAATTGCAAAATACCCTGACCAGCCTTCTGAAACGCTACATCAAAAACCCTCAAGTAGCCATCAACGTTACCGAATTCCGTTCGCAACGCATTTCAGTATCCGGTGCTATCAACCAAGCAGGTCAGCAGCCGATTACCAATATCCCGATGACCATTTTGGATGCCATCAACCAAGCAGGCGGTGTCACCCAAAGTGCCGACACCCAACACATCAAATGGACGCACAACGGCGTCGACCGCACCATTTCCCTGCAAGACATGCTGCAATACGGCGATATGTCACAAAACCATCTTCTCAGCCATGGCGACATCGTTTACGTTCCTAACAGCAGCAACAACAAAATCTACATCATGGGCGAAGTCGGCAAACAAGCCACTCTGCCGATCGGCAATCACGGCCTCAACCTGACCCAAGCGCTCGGCGAAGTCGGCGGCATGAACCAAAACTATGCTGATGCAACCGGCGTATTCGTGATCCGCCGCGCACCAGAAGATGCGGCCAAACCTATCC
>NZ_JBQCXA010000219.1:0-937 GCF_051956855.1 Neisseria sp. P0021.S007 | reverse complement strand
GGTCGCGACGTATTGTTCTTCGTTGACAACATCTACCGTTACACTTTGGCCGGTACCGAAGTATCTGCACTGTTGGGCCGTATGCCTTCTGCAGTGGGTTACCAACCGACATTGGCTGAAGAAATGGGTCGTTTGCAAGAGCGTATTACCTCTACCCAAACCGGCTCCATTACTTCCATCCAAGCCGTATATGTACCTGCGGATGACTTGACTGACCCGTCTCCAGCGACAACTTTCGCCCACTTGGACGCAACCGTCGTATTGAGCCGTGATATTGCATCTTTGGGTATTTACCCGGCAGTTGACCCGCTTGATTCTACTTCACGCCAATTGGATCCGATGGTATTGGGCCAAGAGCACTACGACGTAGCGCGCGGTGTACAGTCTACTCTGCAAAAATACAAAGAATTGCGCGACATTATCGCTATTCTGGGTATGGACGAATTGTCTGACGAAGACAAACTGACTGTGATGCGCGCCCGTAAAATCCAACGCTTCCTGTCTCAACCGTTCCACGTTGCCGAAGTATTTACCGGTTCTCCAGGCAAATATGTTTCATTGCGTGACACCATCGCCGGCTTTAAAGCCATCTTGAACGGCGAATACGACCATCTGCCTGAACAAGCGTTCTATATGGTAGGCGGTATCGAAGAAGCGGCTGAGAAAGCGAAAACCTTAAACTAAGGAGGCCGGCATGAGCACCATGCAAGTTGAAGTGGTCAGTAGCGAGCAAAACATCTATTCGGGCGAGGCCAGCTTTGTGGTGGTTCCGACCGTTCAAGGTGAGCTTGGTATTTATCCACGACACGAGCCGATTATGAGTTTGGTACGCCCCGGCGCATTGCGTTTGACTGTTCCGGGTGAAGCTGAAGAAGTACTGGTTGCCGTTTCCGGTGGCGTTTTAGAAGTACAGCCTGATAAGATTACCGTATTGGCA
>NZ_JBQCXA010000218.1:0-941 GCF_051956855.1 Neisseria sp. P0021.S007 | reverse complement strand
CCCCTGCACGAAGGCACCGAAGTCATGCTGTCTTTCGTACAAGGCAATCCCGACCGTCCGTATATCTCCGGCGTGATGCACGACAGCGCCCATCCCGACCACATCCCTGCCGATTGGAACACAAGGAATGTCATCCGTACCTGGGCGAACAACAAACTCAGGATGGAAGACCAAAAAGGCCAGGAACACATCAAACTCGCCACCGACTACCAAAAATCCCAACTCAACCTCGGACATATCGTCGACAGCGGTAGGGCAAAACGCGGAGAGAACGGCGAAGGCTTCGAACTCAGAACCGACGGCTGGGGTGCCGTACGGGCGGGTAAAGGCATACTCGTCAGCGCACAAAACCAAGACGCCAACGGCAAAGTGCTGGATATGGACGATGCCATCGCGCAGATTGAACAAGCACTTTCCCTCGCCAAAAGCCTGAACAAAGCCGCCCAAACCGCCAACAACCACAACACCGATGAAGAAACCCAAAGGGGTCGTCTGAAAGACGCCCTCAAAGACCTGAAAGAGGCAGGTTTGATCCAAACCGCCCCCGCCGGTATTGCCACCGCAACCCAGCAAAGCCAACTGCACACCGCCAATGAAAACATCCACCTGGTCAGCGGCAACCATACCGACATCACCGCCGGACAAAGCCTGACCGCCCATGCGGCAGAGAGCCTCAACCTGTTTGCGCAAAGCAGCGGCATCAAGGTACAGGCCAATCAGGGCAAAGTGGAAGTACAGGCACAGAATGACGAGCTGCAGCTGAATGCGCTGAAGGACGCGGTGCTGACCAGTAGTTCAGGCAGAGTAAATATTGCAGCGCAAGAGGAAGTTTTAATTACCTGTAAAGGCGCATACATCAAATTCTCGAATGGAGAAATTGAGATAGGCAGTCCGAAGCTGGTGCGGGTGAAGGCGCCGTTGGAGGTGACTGGGTCTCAGAG
>NZ_JBQCXA010000217.1:0-941 GCF_051956855.1 Neisseria sp. P0021.S007 | reverse complement strand
TTCATGCTCCAAGCGTTTGCAGTACGGGCAGTCCGGATCGGAGAAAACAGCGACTTTCAGTTTGCCGTTGCCGCGCACTTCTTTGATAGCTTTGTCCAAAGGCAGGGAAGCGAAGTCGATTTTGTTCAAATCGGCGGCGCGTTCTTCAGTCATGCTTTGGCGCGTGTTGACGTTGATGAGGTCGCCAACGAGCATATAGTCGCCTTTGGCATCGGTATAGATGATTTGTTTGCCGCTGACGACAACTTCATAAATGCCTTTAATCGGTGTTTCACTAACGCTCAAAACTTTCAAATCTTGGGCGGCATAGACTTTTTCCAAACGCGCTTTCAAAGAAGCGGCAACGGATTTGTCGGCAGGTGCTTCCGCTTTGACAGCAGGGGCAGGCGCCGCGTTGGCGTTGGATACGGCAGGTTGACCGCATGCCAATAAAGGAAGGACGGCAAACGGTGTTAAGATTTTGATTAACTTGGTTTTCATGCGAAAGACTTGCGTGTGTTGAAAGTAAGGCATTGTATCAAACCTCTGTTATGTCTGCATTGTGCTAAGGCTCAAATTATCGTCTGAAAATAGCTTTCGGCTGTTAAAATACGAAAAAATGATTTGATTGTTTGTATGTTCTACCACCGTATTGCCGTAAACGTGCCGCTTTCAGACGGCCTTTTGACGTATTCCCATTCCGAGCCGCTTCCTCCGGGAACGCGAGTGCTTGTGCCTTTCCGCAATAAAACCGTTGTCGGGATGGTGTGGGAAACGGATATTGCGCCCGATATGGATACGGCGCGGATTTTGAGCGTTCAGACGGCCTTTGTGGAAGAAAAGCCGTTGCCTCAAAGCTGGCGTGATTTGTTGGCGTTTACGTCGCGTTATTACCACTATCCGACCGGGCAGGCAGTGTTTGCCGCGCTGCCGCAGGGTTTGAAGGAAACGCACACGGTAGA
>NZ_JBQCXA010000216.1:0-943 GCF_051956855.1 Neisseria sp. P0021.S007 | reverse complement strand
GGATGTGAAAATGCCGGTGGCGATTGCGCCGACCGGTTTTACGGGTATGGCGCACGCTGATGGGGAAATCTTGGCGGCGCGGGCGGCGGAAAAATTTGGTATTCCGTTTACGCTGTCGACCATGTCTATTTGTTCGATTGAAGATGTGGCTGAAAACACCAGCTCGCCGTTTTGGTTTCAGCTTTATGTGATGCGCGACCGCGAGTTTATGGAAAACCTGATTAAGCGTGCAAAAGATGCCAAATGTTCGGCTTTGGTATTGACTGCCGATTTGCAGGTTTTGGGTCAGCGCCACAAAGACATCAAAAATGGCCTGTCTGCACCGCCGAAGCCGACCATTGCCAATTTAATCAATTTGGCGACTAAGCCCGAATGGTGCATGAAAATGCTGAACACGGAACGTCGCACTTTCCGCAATATTGTCGGTCATGCGAAAAACGTGGGCGATTTGTCTTCGCTGTCTTCATGGACTTCCGAACAATTCGACCCGCGCCTGAGCTGGGACGATGTGGCGCGCATTAAGGATTTGTGGGGCGGCAAGCTGATTATCAAAGGCATTATGGAGCCTGAAGACGCGGAAAAGGCAGCGAAAAGCGGCGCGGACGCATTGGTCGTTTCCAATCATGGCGGCCGTCAGCTTGACGATACTGTGTCTGCCATTAAGGCTTTGCCTGATGTGGTCAGCGCGGTAGGTAGCGACATCGAGGTTTGGATGGACAGCGGTATCCGCAGCGGTCAGGATATTTTGAAGGCTTGGGCTTTGGGTGCGAAAGGTACGATGATTGGCCGGGCGTTCCTGTATGGTTTGGGGGCGTATGGTGAAGAAGGTGTAACCCGTGCGCTGGAAATCCTGTATAAAGAAATGGATATTTCCATGGCATTTACCGGTCATCGCAATATTCAAGATGTGGATTCCAGCATTTTGCGTTCTACGCGTTGGGCT
>NZ_JBQCXA010000215.1:0-945 GCF_051956855.1 Neisseria sp. P0021.S007 | reverse complement strand
GCCTTACCGCCTGCAATCTTAACGGCTATATCGCGGCGGATGGCATTCTCCAGAGAAGCCAAAGACCGTTCCGTCCGCTTCGATGCCGCCGACACTACCGTCGACGATTTCTCTGCGCCGTCGCCACTATGTACCAATCCGTCAGAAATACGCCGCCCCTGGGAAGATGCCACGTCCCCCAAAGACTTAATGGACTGTTTTGCCTTTTCTACGCCGCTGACGACACCGCCTGTTTCGGCGGTAATATAAATCTTGGTTTCGTTATTCATGTTCGCCTGCCCACATTGACAACACTTCAAGCTCCATCATGCGGACTTTCTCCAACAGTGTTTTCCGTTTCTTCGGCTTGATATTGCCGCATTCCATAACCGCTGCGACGGCGGAATAATCCAACCCCGTCGCACCCGACATTCCGATACGCCACTGCGTCGATACTGCAATAAACAGTTGCACCGCCTGCCAGTTGCACGGCCATACGCCAAAAGTGGTCTCCTCTTCTGAAAAATCGTCCGCCGAAAATCCGAATACATTCAATTCCGCCTCGTCAGGCTGCTTCTCATAAAGCGCACGCGCGGCGGCAATCAGTTTCCCTCGCGGGCATTGAAGACTTCCTCAACATAGCCGTTGACGATGGCAAACACCGCCATCGGATAGCTATCCAGCAGGATTTCGACATTCTGCCGGTCGAATGCTTCTTCCAAATCCCAGCCTTGAACACAATCCAAGACGGTATCTGCCGTCCAGCCGTCTTTATGCTTTTCGGTAAATTCTTTCATCGCCTTGCGGCCGCGCGCCTTAAATTCAAATTCGACGTCCGCAGGCTCTGCACCGGGAACAGGGATTTTCACGGTATGTCGGAAAGTTGCATCAGGCTTCAAAGTGAGTTTTGCCATTTCAATACTCCAAATAAATAAGGTTGCCCGAGCAACTCGGACAACCTTGATA
>NZ_JBQCXA010000214.1:0-945 GCF_051956855.1 Neisseria sp. P0021.S007 | reverse complement strand
TTATCGTGGCGACCACCCGCCCTGAAACGCTGTTGGGCGACGTGGCCGTTGCCGTCAATCCTGAAGACGAACGTTATACGCATTTGATCGGCAAGGAATTAATCCTGCCGCTGACCGGCCGCACCATCCCCGTGATTGCCGACGAATACGTCGAAAAAGACTTCGGTACCGGCTGCGTGAAAATCACGCCTGCGCACGACTTCAACGACTACGAAGTCGGCAAACGCCACGACACGCGCCTGATTAATGTGTTTGATTTGGAAGCCAAAGTGCTGGCAAACGCCGAAGTGTTTAACTTCAAAGGCGAAGCGCAACCAGGCTTTGCCCTGCCTGAAAAATACGCAGGCTTAGACCGCTTTGCCGCGCGCAAACAAATGGTTGCCGATTTGCAGGAACAAGGTTTCTTGGTCGAAATCAAACCGCACACGCTGATGACGCCGAAAGGCGACCGTACCGGTTCCGTGATTGAGCCGATGCTGACCAGCCAATGGTTTGTCGCTATGTCCGCCACGCCAAACGGCGGCGAGCCTGACAGCGAGTTCAAAGGTTTGAGCCTGGCCGACAAAGCCAAAAAAGCCGTTGATAGCGGCGCGGTACGTTTTATCCCTGAAAACTGGGTCAATACCTACAACCAATGGATGAACAACATCCAAGACTGGTGTATTTCGCGCCAACTGTGGTGGGGCCATCAAATCCCTGCATGGTACGACAACGAAGGCAATGTGTACGTCGCCCGCAATCAGGAAGAAGCCGAAAAACAAGCCGGCAAAACAGGTTTGACCCGCGAAGAAGACGTATTGGATACATGGTTCTCCTCCGCGCTCGTGCCGTTCTCCACACTCGGCTGGCCGTCTGAAACCGACGAACTCAAAGCCTTCCTGCCGTCCAATGTCTTGGTAACCGGCTACGAAATCATCTTCTTCTGGGTGGCGCGCATGATTATGA
>NZ_JBQCXA010000213.1:0-949 GCF_051956855.1 Neisseria sp. P0021.S007 | reverse complement strand
ATATTTTTGATCATGATGCATTTCCAGAAGATGATTTACTTGTAAAGGATACCCCTGTTGGATGGTATGCGATTGTGTCACATAAAATTGTTGAAGAGGGGCTTCCTATTAGATTTATGTATCGGGAACATCAAGGGGATTTACCATTTGATAGCGGATGGCGAGTACTTTCCGGAACAGAAGATGATGAATACATGAATAACTCTGAAAACTTCTCCTTTCAAAGCTTGACGCGACTTACTCATTATCAAGCAGATGTTGGGGAGCTGTTTTGGGCGGATATAGGTAGCGTTTTTGAAAAAAAAGAGGGAGAGGATTATTTTTCTCCTGTTACCGATTGGTCTCCTTTCGATTTTGAAGAATAATAAAAAGTCAGATTTTATTTTTAATCAGTAAATCTGCAGGTGAGTGCGCTGAGAATACATTGAAGTTTTCACACACAAAAAATAACTAATTTTGGAGTGCAGAAAATGCCCACCAAGTTCCAACAAGAAACCCTCAAATCCCGTTTCGCACAAGCCAAAGTCCTGGTTGTCGGCGACGTGATGCTCGACCGCTATTGGTTTGGCGACGTGTCCCGTATTTCGCCCGAAGCCCCCGTTCCGGTGGCGAAAATCGGACGAATCGACCAACGCGCGGGCGGAGCGGCGAATGTTGCGCGCAACATCGCTTCGTTGGGCGGCAAAGCAGGGCTGTTGTCGGTAACCGGCGACGACGAAGCCGCCAACGCGCTCGACGCGCTGATGGCGCAAGATGGCGTTGCCTCCTATCTGATGCGCGACAAACAAATCGCCACCACCGTCAAACTGCGTGTCGTCGCCCGCAACCAGCAGCTTATCCGCCTTGATTTTGAAGAACATCCCAACCGCGAAGTGTTGGAGCAAATCAAGCAGAAATACCGTGAAATATTGCCCGAATACGATGCAATCATTTTTTCGGACTACGGCAA
>NZ_JBQCXA010000212.1:0-949 GCF_051956855.1 Neisseria sp. P0021.S007 | reverse complement strand
GCGTTTGAAATCGACAACCAGCTGCGCCCATTTAGGCGTAGTACGGCGCAGGCTTTCGAGGCCGTCTGAAAGCTCGGTGTGCAAATCCAAATCGGTTTTAATCGTTACCAAATCATACGACAGCGGCAGTTGTTCCAAAGCAGCTTGCAGGTTTTCTCCCACCTTGCCTTTGACTTCGGCAGCGTGTTCCATCACACCAGCCAGCGAGCCATAGACTTCCAGCCACTTCACCGCAGTTTTCGGGCCGCATTTTTCCACACCCGGCACGTTGTCCACCTTGTCGCCCATCAGCGCGAGATAATCGCGGATTTGGTCGGGGCGCACACCGAATTTTTCCTTCACGCCTTCAATATCCAGCGTTTCGCCGCTCATCGTGTTCACCAGTGTCACGCGCTCATTTACTAACTGCGCCATGTCCTTATCGCCGGTAGATACCACCACGTTCCACCCTGCTTCGCTAGCCATCTTAGCCAAAGTGCCGATAACGTCGTCCGCTTCCACCTGCGGAATCACCAATACCGGCCAGCCCATCAGGCGCACCAAATCCGGCAAGGCTTCCGCCTGAGGGCGCAAATCGTCCGGCATCGGCGGGCGCGTCGCCTTATAGTCGGGGAACATCTCGTGGCGAAAATTTTTGCCCTTAGCGTCAAACACCACCGCGCAATATTCATGCACATAATCCGCCCGCAGCCGGCGCAGCATGTTCAACACACCATACATCGCCCCCGTCGGCGCACCATCGGGCGCAGACAAATTCTGCCCCATGGCATGATAGGCGCGGTAAAGATAAGAAGAGCCGTCAACGAGAAGGAGTGTGGGTTTGTTGGACATGGAGAACCTGCTGTGTGTATGAAAATAATGTACGGATTATAAAGGAAAAGGCCGTCTGAAAACCGAAAATCAAGTTTCAGACAGCCTGATGTTTACATAAATATACGGTTTCAGGTAT
>NZ_JBQCXA010000211.1:0-949 GCF_051956855.1 Neisseria sp. P0021.S007 | reverse complement strand
GCCTGACCCTCCCCGCCGCCGCCAACGCTGCCGAGTATGTCTGCAATGTTGAAGGCATCACCGTTTATACCTCACACCAGATCAACAATACCTGCCGCGTTACCGATTCGTACAGCCTAGTAGAAACAAATGTATCTCAAACAAACACTGAGCAGCTAAATTTGAATTCGACTCTTACAGAACAACAAACAGATCCGAAATTGGTTGGAACACAGAACATTTTCAATAAAACAGAAGTAACAAACCAAAAAACTACTAGATCAACGGCTGATCACTATGTTCCTGTTATAGAAACACAAACGGCAATAGCTCCTGTTGAAACCAAGCAATATCCCGTTAATACTTTCGCCATATTCAATACCACACCTGTTGTTCAAATATACCCCTCTGCACCTATCACTCAGGCACAAACTACCCCTCAGGAAAGTCATAGATCGGATAGCTTTTTCTCTCCTCATACTGAGCAGATATCTACCCAAACTCTCGCCGCCCTGAACGTGCACACTGACCAAGCTACCACCACCCAATTCCTGAATCATTCTCTAGATTTGGAGCCATTGGACAACAAGACAGCAAAAAGTACAACAGCCGAAGAACCGGCCAAAACTGAAGTTACACACACAGAACAAACTGTTTCCAAAACATCGATAAACCGCACAACCAATATTAAAAAAACAGTAACCAAACCACTTAACGCTGAAAACTCTTCTGCATCGTCCGACAAAACCAATATATTAACAGGATCTACAACCGAGATTTTCGCACTGACAGACTCGGTCAAGCCGACCGAACCCATACCAGCGGCAGCAGCAATTCCAACGAAGCCTACCAAAACCCCATTGCCCAAAGCATATGGACCAACCACTGATGCACTCTTCAACGATAAAGATGTCGATAACGACATCAAAATTCTGCTAAATGGTCCGAGCGGTGGCGTTACCAATACTGC
>NZ_JBQCXA010000210.1:0-950 GCF_051956855.1 Neisseria sp. P0021.S007 | reverse complement strand
CGCTGGAGCTGCTGGCTTCCCCTTCCGACTGTGTGCGATACCGTTCGCCATTGATGGATGCGTTCAAAACCGAATGGTTTATCTCTAAAACCTGCCAGCAAAGTTTTGCAGGCTATGCCTACGGACAAATCAAAAAAGCACGGGGATTGAATAAAAAAATCAGCAATCCGATGCCGTCTGAAAAGAAAAGCATCCTTGATTTCTGCCACATCATAGAAGGCAGGCAAACCGTACCGTTACAGTACTGGCTTGCACAACGCGGAATGGAACAAAGGCGTGTAGGCTTAATCAAAATAGCCCACGCCCGAGAACTTTATGCGCTGTTTTACGATGCCGACGGCACACTTGGCTACCACAGTATTGCACCCAAACCCGAAGCCACAACGCTTTCACTCAGCTCCATTCCCGAAGGCGAAACACCGCTTGCCCATCTATCCTTCAACCAAGACGGATACAGCAGCTACTGCCGCGAATATGCCTCTTATCAACAATGGCTGGCAGAACGCAACGAAACACGCTATCAAGGCACGCAGGCGCACGGCCAAGGTTACGATGCAAAAAATATGATGCACACCTTCCGCCTGCTTGAAACCGCGCGCGATATTGCCCTTTATGGCGAGATCCGGCCACGCCGTCCCAATCGTGACGAATTGCTGGCCATCAAGCGCGGTTCTTTTCCTTACAATGAACTGTTGGCACGTGCAGAAACATTGATTAACGAAGTAGAAAATTTGTTCGCCCAGTCCGATCTACCGGCAGCTGTAAACAGCAGTTTGGCAATCAATTCCCTTGTTGAAATCCGAACCAAGATTTACGGATAAGAGAATCAAAAACAGAGGCCGTCTGAAATTATGTGTTTCCTCTTTTCAGACGGCCTTTTCATATTTCAAATTCTAACCGTCTGTCCATCAAAACAACCTTTTCTGCCATCTCCAAACAAGCAATAACAA
>NZ_JBQCXA010000209.1:0-955 GCF_051956855.1 Neisseria sp. P0021.S007 | reverse complement strand
TCCTTCTCTTTTACCTCGTCGATAGAGGTAAAGGCCGACTTGGTAGGCGCTGGAGTAGGGGCGGTAGGTCAGGACTTTGAGTGCGGCTTCTTCCGCACATGGGCGGATGTAGGCATCGGTCGGGTCGGCACGTCTGCTCAAACTTAAATCGGCGTAATAGGCAAGCATGGGGCTTTCTTTGGAGAGCTGCTGCAAGCCGTCAATTTTGTTTTGAACTGTTTGCGGATCGTCGGTTTTCCCTACACGGCTATATTGGGTCAGATTTTGATATTCCCAGCTGAGGTTTGCCATGCCGATTAAAATCGATAAAGCAGCTATACCGCCTGTCCATTGTCTGATTCGGGTAGATAAAGGGCCGTCTGAAACATCTTTCGGATAAGAAGGTGTCAGCGACAGAATCAGGCTGAATACGGTAAGGAAGTAGATATACCAAAGCGGATATTCGAGCATGCTGTGGCAGAGGCTGACGGCGGCGGCAGTCAGCAAAAATAGGGAAGCCGGTGTTTGGTTGCGGCCTGATAGTCGCCATACGGCTGCAAGCAGGGTTAAGGTTGCCAGCAAGGTGCCGGCAATGCCCATTTCGGACAGCAACTGCATGACGATATTGTGCGAATGGGTAAACAGTACGCCGAGGATATTGTTGGGGAAATATTGTTGCTGGGCATTGATCAGAAAGGTTTGCTGGGCAAAGCTGTTCCAGCCGTGACCGAACCAAGGTGCGGATTGAAAGGCAATCCATGCCTTGCTCCATTCGATTTGGCGCATGGAGCCTTCAAAACCGCTGGTGCCTGCGCGTTCGACGGCGGTTTCGTATTTGATGTTGCCAAACAAATCCAACAGGCTGCCCATGCCGAATTGGAAAGCGGCGGCCAGGATGGCGGTCAGAAGGAAAATGCACAGTGCGCGTTTGTGTTGGAAACGGGTACGCCAAAACCATAACGGCGTAATCAGGAAT
>NZ_JBQCXA010000208.1:0-956 GCF_051956855.1 Neisseria sp. P0021.S007 | reverse complement strand
CCCATATCGAGCCTGCCACTGCCAACAACATACCCGACACAATCTTGCCGTTGAGCTTCTCGCCAAACAACAAAGCCGCAAAAAACATCGTCAACACAGGATTGAACGTGACCAACACCGTCGCCCTTGAAGCAAGAATCCGCTGCAAACCCAGCATAGACAACACAGTAAAACCAAATACCCCGAATGCCGCCGCCAGTGCCAATCCAAGCCATTGTTTGCGCGACAAAACCGCCAAAGTACGCAACCGATACCGTGCAAACAGCCAGCCCAAAAGCAAGATAGCCGCCGTCAAAAAGCGCAGCATACCGCCCGTTAAAGGTGGCAGCGCCTGTCCCAGCATTCGCCCCATCGGCCAAGATGCGCCCCAAAACGCCGCCATGCCCAATAGTTTTAGATGGATTGCTAAATGTTTCATGGTGATGGATAAATTGAATAATTGGTTTAGAAAGCGTACAAACGCAGTTTGGAAGGATAAATTTCCTTAGCCGCCGATACTTGATAGAGTTTGTGCGGATAAAATACTACGCTGAATCATTACGGAAACAAAGGCCGTCTGAAAGACTGATATCCAGCTTTTTCAGACGGCCTTTGCTGCTCAATCAATAAGGCTTACAACTCAATGCCTTTGAGTTTCGCCACGGTATTGATGTCTTTATCGCCGCGACCGGAGAGGTTGACCAAAATCACTTGGTCTTTGCTCATTTTCGGCGCGTTTTTCACCGCCCAAGCAACGGCATGGCTGGATTCCAGCGCAGGAATAATACCCTCGAAACGGCAGAGCAAGTCAAAGGCTTCGAGTGCTTCGTCATCTTTGGCAACGGTGTATTCCACGCGGTTGATGTCGTTCAAATGGCTGTGTTCCGGGCCGATGCCTGGGTAGTCCAAGCCTGCGGAAACGGAGTGCGTACCCAAAACTTGACCGTTTTCGTCCTGCATCAAATAGCTGCGGAAAC
>NZ_JBQCXA010000207.1:0-956 GCF_051956855.1 Neisseria sp. P0021.S007 | reverse complement strand
AACAGCAGGTTGTCCCACACCGAAAGCTGCGGATAAAACGCGAAATCCTGCGGCACCAAACCGATTTTCTGCCGCTCGCTGCGGCTTAATAGGCGCAACGGCTTGCCGTCAAACAAAATTTCGCCCTGCCGTACTTCCTGCAAGCCTGCCAAAAGCGACATCAGCGTCGTTTTCCCCGCACCGTTGTGACCGAGCAGCCCCAAACATTCGCCGTCGGCAATATCGAACGACACATTGTCCAGCGCGGCAATTTCGGCTTTGGGATAACGGTGGGAGAGGGATTGGATGTGAATCATGGTTTCAGACGGCCTTAGTATGGATGGAGCATAGTGAAATCATTGACAAAGGCGGCATTAGGTCATCTGTGTACAAACGGGCACAGAAAATTTCTCGCTACCGCATAACCCCATTATTTCAATAATCCCCGCCATAACGCTTCTTCATCATCCGCAATTTTGCGCAGAAATTCAGCGATGTTGCGGCAGCCGTTTTCAGACGGCTTTTTGCACTGCTTCACGCACATGGCTGCGAATTGACGCCATTGGTCGCCGATGGAGGTCATTTGTTCCGAGGCCGTCTGAAATGCAGGTTCGTTGCAGATATGGGCGGCTTGTTCGAGGAAGTAGGCGTAGATATAGCGGAAACCTGCGCCGCCGGTACCGATTTCTTCCTGCATCCGCACCAAATGGCCGAGAAACAGTTTTTGGTATTTGTCATTTTGTTTGGCAGGCAGGGATTCGATTTTTTTGGCCAGCGTACGGATGCCTTTTACGCCGATGAAAAAGACTGGCGCGAGCATATGTTTGGCGTTTTTGCGTATGGCCTTGCGGATAATGGCGGGCAAGTCTGCCATGATTTTTTCAGACGGCCTGTTGTCTTCCAAGGTGTACATCATGCCTTTTGCCGCCAATACGCCTTTGACAAAGCGTGCACGCTGCAAATCTTCGGCAGCGCAG
>NZ_JBQCXA010000206.1:0-957 GCF_051956855.1 Neisseria sp. P0021.S007 | reverse complement strand
CCTGAAACCGGACACCGTGTCAGCTTTCAAATAGAAACGGAAAACAACCGCGCCGTCGCAAGGGATGTCGAGCGCGTCAATCCGGGTTATAAAAACAATGACAGCGCGGTCATTACACTGACCGACTGGGATTGGTCGAAGAATGGTGGTTATGGAATGGATGTTTCAAACGAAGGGCAGCCGGTGTTTGTGCTGGGACAGTTTCTTGCCGACCAAACCCGTACGCCTAGGGCGGGCGACCGCCTTGAAGGCATGCTCCGCCGCCATCCCAACGGACAATGGCTGCTGGTCAATGCCGTTATCCGCAGTACGCCTGAGTCCGAACCCGAGCCTGAATCGATACACGCTGCGCCTGCGAAAAAAGCACAAGGTCAAACCGTACACTTTTTTCGTCCGGAACACGGTCCTAAAGTTGAAGTCAAAATCGAGCAGCCGTTGGTTGCCGAAACCCGTTATCCCGCTCCGAAATCCGCCCAAAAGAATCTGTTGCCGCCCAATCAGGTCATGAGCGGTACGATTACTACATGGGATGATGCCAAAGGCTACGGCTTTATCCGTTTCGGTGACGAATCCCAAAATATTTTCTTCCACATCAGCGCGTACCATTACAATACCTGCCGTCCGCAAACAGGGCAGCGCGTCAGTTTCTACTGCAACCGCCCGATAGAAGGCAACCGCCAACAAGCCGTCAAGGTTGTCCGGCTTGGCGACGAAGCATTCCTGTTTGACGAATTGCCACCCGACTACAACAGGCTCAATATCGATATGCAGGCACTCCTGATCAACAGCGTCATCGCCGTCGTTTTCCTGACCGTTGTCGCCGTGCTTTCCAATAAGCTGTTTTTTATTTACGCTCTCATCAGTATTGCCGCCTTCATCCTCTATCAACAGGACAAGCAGACGGCGATGGAGTCCGCGCGCAAAATCAGACGTAAAAACGAATACCAAAACCGTATC
>NZ_JBQCXA010000205.1:0-957 GCF_051956855.1 Neisseria sp. P0021.S007 | reverse complement strand
ACCCACCGCGACCAAATGGTCGGCAAATACCAAACCCCCGTAGCCGATTGCGCCGTTACCATGATGGGCTTCAACACCTATCGCGGCGAAGCGATGTCTATGGGCGAAAAACCGACCGTCGCCCTGTTTGACGCGCCCGCCTCGGGCAGAATGTGCGTCGGCGAAGCCATCACCAACATCGCGGCGGTCAACATCGGCGACATCGGCAACATCAAACTTTCCGCCAACTGGATGGCGGCGTGCGGCAACGAGGGCGAAGATGAAAAACTCTACCGCACCGTTGAAGCAGTTTCTAAAGCCTGTCAGGCATTGGATTTGAGCATCCCCGTGGGCAAAGACAGTTTGTCGATGAAAACCGTGTGGCAGGATGGCGAAGAGAAAAAATCCGTGGTTTCGCCGTTGAGCCTGATTATTTCTGCGTTTGCTCCAGTAGAAGACGTACGCAAGACTGTTACGCCTGAGTTGAAAAACGTCGAAGACAGCGTATTGCTGCTGGTTGACTTGGGCAACGGCAAAGCGCGTATGGGCGGCTCTGCATTCGGTCAGGTTTACAACAACATGACCGGCGATGCACCTGATTTGGACGATACAGGCCGTCTGAAAGCGTTTTACAACATAATTCAACAGCTTGTCGCCGAAGACAAACTCTTGGCATACCACGACCGCAGCGACGGCGGCTTGTTTGCCGCTTTGGTAGAAATGGCATTTGCTGCACGTTGCGGCTTGAATGTGGATTTGACCTCGCTGGTTGCCAACCAAGCCGATGTCAACGAAGCAAGCATCCGTGCATTGTTCAATGAAGAGCTGGGCGCAGTGATTCAAATTGCCAAACAAGATGTTGCAGCCGTAGAAGCCTTGTTTAAAGAAGCTGATTTGGCACTGCATGCTGTTGCGACCATCGGTACTGACGAGAAAATCGTTATCCGCAATCAGGCAGGCATCGTACTGGAACAAAAC
>NZ_JBQCXA010000204.1:0-961 GCF_051956855.1 Neisseria sp. P0021.S007 | reverse complement strand
CCTTTGCATGACTCGTTGAAAGCGCAAGGTATTGATTGTATTTTCCTTATTGCGCCAACAACAACTGAGGAGCGTATTCAAACGATTGCCAAAGTAGCCGGCGGTTTTGTGTATTATGTATCGCTCAAAGGTGTAACCGGTGCTGCAAGTTTGGATACTGAAGAAGTTTCGCGTAAAATAGAGCTTTTGCGCAAATACATCGATATTCCGATTGGTGTCGGCTTCGGCATCAATAATGCGGAGAATGCGCGTAAAATTGGTGCGGTAGCGGATGCCGTTATTGTCGGCAGCCGTATCGTCAAAGAGATTGAAAGCCATGCGGGTAGCGAGGCCGAAGCAGTAGGTGCGTTGGTTAAAGAGTTGAAAGACGCGATTCGCTAATATTTTTTATTCCATTATTTCAGACGGCCTTACGTTTAACTGGCCGTCTAAATTCTGAATCCTAAGGAGTCATTCATGAGCTGGCTAGATAAAATTCTTCCTCCGAAAATTAAAAACCGAAGCAGTTCGTCCAGCGTCCCTGAAGGTCTGTGGCACAAATGTCCGTCTTGTTCGGCAACGGTTTACTCAACCGAGTTGAAACAAAACAGCGAAGTCTGCCCGAAATGTAATCATCACAATCCGCTTTCTGCGCGCGAACGTTTGGACCTGCTTTTGGATGAAGAAGGCCGTGAAGAGATTGCAGCCAATATTAAACCGACAGACCCGCTGAAATTTAAAGACAGCAAAAAATATCCGGATCGCCTTGCTGCTGCGCGCAAAGCAACCGGCGAAGACGATGCTTTGGTTGTTATGAAAGGCACCATGAACGGCCTGCCTGTCGTGGTGGCTGCGTTTGAATTCCGTTTTATCGGCGGCTCTATGGGTTCGGTCGTGGGTGAGCGTTTCGTTCAGGGTGTACGCCGTGCTGTTGCAGATAATTGTTCGTTTATTTGCGTGGCGGCTTCCGGTGGTGCGCGTA
>NZ_JBQCXA010000203.1:0-961 GCF_051956855.1 Neisseria sp. P0021.S007 | reverse complement strand
GCCATAAACTGCGCCGCCTGCCGGTACCGGCGCATCGGTTTTCGCATGGGCAAAACACGATACCGCGCTCAAAGAGTTCTTCGGCGAACCTTGAACGATTTTATCGCTGTACACCAAATAAGCGAAAGACTTACGTTTCGGATCGTAGTAGCGGATAATCTGCTGGCTCTTAAATGCTATGCTAGCACTGCGTTTGAACACTTGTCGCGGTTTCAAAACTTCAGACTCGTTATAACGGATGACTTCCGCACTTTGCACGCAGGAAACCGATGCGTCGCTGGCATCTTCTTCCAGATTGACCGTTTCTTTCAAACCGCCTTTTTTCGCGTACGAAATATAACAGGCAACCCCCTGCACATCAGGATCATCAAAACCTTCCACTTCAATACGGTCGTTTTTACCCAACATATGAAACACCGTACTGGCGCGTCCGATTTTATCGGTATCGTTACCGCAAGCCGCCAAAATCATGGCGCCCAACACTACTAATAAATATTTTTTCATAATATCCTGTCAATGCAGACTGTTAGTTTTCAGGCAGGCAGAATCATATCCGCCTACTCCATCATTACTATATAAGACCGTTCGTCCATATTGCAACCCAATATTATTTTCAGACGGCCTGACAGACAGTATAATCCGTCCTATTGTTCCTACTTTAATAGCAAGATCGAACCATGCGTTACAAACCCCTCATCCTCGCCCTGCTGCTCAGCTTCTCCCTGCCAACCTATGCTGCCAAAGACACGCCGAAAGAAAAAGCGGCCACCGTCAAAAAAGCTGCGCCCGTGAAAAAAGAGAAAGAAGCCACTAAGGCAGATGTAAAAAAAGAAACCTCAAAAAAACAAGCGGTAAAAGAAAAAGAGGAAGACAAAAAAACGGTTAAAGCCAAAGTCTCCAAAGAGAAGGAAACTGCCGACAAAAACGAACGCGCTTCAGCCAAAAACAAAACGGTTAAAGC
>NZ_JBQCXA010000202.1:0-964 GCF_051956855.1 Neisseria sp. P0021.S007 | reverse complement strand
CTTTGGAACACATGATGTTTACAGGCACGAAAGACGTTCCATCCGGCGAATTCAACCGCCGCGTATCCGAGCTGGGAGGACAAAACAATGCCTACACCAACCGCAATGAAACGGTGTATTACGAAAACGTCGCCGCCGCCAACCTGCCCGAGATTCTGAAGCTCGAAGCCGACCGCATGCACAACCTCAACTTCAGCGACAAAGAATTCCTCAACGAGATGAACGTCATCCGTGAAGAACGCCGCCAGCGCACGGAAGACACAGCCGACGGCAAAATGTGGGAACAAGCCTATCTTGCCGCCTTTACCCAACCGTCCATGCGCGCCTCCGTCATCGGCTACATGAAAGATTTGCACACCCTAAAAGCCGACGACCTGCGCGCGTGGTACAAACAATATTACGCGCCCAACAATGCCGTATTGGTCATTGTCGGCGATGTTGATGCCAAACAAACGCTTCAGACGGCCGCCAAACTCTTTGGCGATATTCCGGCCAAAGCCCAGCCGCCGCGCAACAAGCTCCATACCGAACCCTATTTGCGCAAGCCTGTTACAGTCAAAGCCACTTCTCCGGTCACACACCAGCCGCTGATTGCCATCAACTTCCGTGTGCCGAAACTCCAAAAATTCGATGACACGATGCCTTTTGCCCTCGACATCCTTTCCGATATTTTGGCAGGCAACGCGTCCAGCCGTTTTGATAACAACCTCGTGCGCGGCAAGCAAACCGCATTGAACGCAGGAACGCATTACGACATCATCAGCCGTGAAATGCCGCTGTTCAGCGTCATGGCTATGCCTGCCGAAGGCGTGAAAACCGATACTCTGATTGCCCAGCTGCGCCAAGAAATCAAAGACATTGCCGACAACGGCGTTTCCGAAGAAGAATTGCAGCGCGTCAAAACCCAGGCAGCGGTCAGCGAAATCTACGCCAAAGACTCCATGTCTTCCCAAGCCTCCATGAT
>NZ_JBQCXA010000201.1:0-966 GCF_051956855.1 Neisseria sp. P0021.S007 | reverse complement strand
GTCTTATCCGACGCAGGAAGGCCGTCTGAAAACTGAAACCTGCGTTATCGGCGGTGGCCTGTCCGGCTTATGCACCGACCTACCGCTTGCCGAAAACGGCCATGAAGTCATCGTACTTGAAGCCGCCCGTATCGGTTTCGGCGCATCAGGCCGCAGCGGCGGACAAGTCATCAGCGACTTTGCCTGCGGCATGGAAGAAATCGAAAAACAAGTCGGTTTGGAACAGGCTCAATGGTTCTGGCAGCAATCTCTGCAAGCCGTTGAACTGGTTGACTCCCGCATTCAAAAACACAATATCCAATGCGATTGGCAACGCGGCTACGCTACCGTCGCCGTCCGTCCTCAGCATTGGGAAGAATTGCAACAATGGCACGAACACGCTCAAAAACATTATGGCGCAAGCCATTACCAGCTTTGGGATAAAGCCACGCTGAAGCAGCAACTTGCCAGCGATATGTATCAAGGCGCGCAATTTGATCCTTTATCCGGCCACTTACACCCACTCAATTACACCCTAGGCATTGCCAAAGCGGCAACCGATGCAGAAGCACAACTTTTTGAGCAATCCCCGATGACCCGTATCGAGCCATGCGATAACGGCTGGCTGGTTCATACGCCCAATGGCAGTGTTGAGTGCAAAAACCTCGTTTATGCCGTCAATACTTATGCAGGCTTACACCCAAAATTCAAAGTATTGGAACAAAAAGCCATTGCAGTCAGCACCTTTATCATCGCCACCGAGCCACTGTGCGAACGCGCCAAAGACCTGATCCGCAATAATATGGCCATCTGCGACAACCGCCACGTCCTCGACTACTACCGCCTCAGCGCCGAAGGCCGCCTGCTCTTCGGCGGCAAAGACAACGAGTTTATCGATGACCATGAACGGGCGCTTATACACATCTGAAGATGACGAAGAATCATTACGGGTAGAGCTAGGGGGTAGCAGGATCACTGAAGGAGGGG
>NZ_JBQCXA010000200.1:0-966 GCF_051956855.1 Neisseria sp. P0021.S007 | reverse complement strand
CCATTGTCCGCGCGCCAGCTTCTCGATTTCGTAACGCGCACGCACGCGCACGCTGCCCTTACCGGTTTCGTAAATCCGGCGCAATTCGTCCGCCGGCGTGATGATTTGACCGCCGCCGGCAAAGTCGGGCGCTGGGATGTACTGCATCAGGTCGGCGGTTTCCAGCGTCGGTTTCTTCAACAGCGCAATCGCCGCCTGCGTGACTTCGTTCAAATTGTGTGATGGGATTTCGGTCGCCATGCCCACCGCGATGCCCGATGCGCCGTTGAGCAAGACCATAGGCAGACGGGCTGGCAGATGTACAGGTTCGTCAAACGCGCCGTCGTAGTTCGGTACAAAATCCACCGTACCCTGATTGATTTCGGACAACAGCAATTCCGCAATCGGCGTCAGCCGTGCTTCGGTATAACGCATCGCCGCCGCTCCGTCGCCGTCGCGTGAGCCGAAGTTGCCGATGCCGTCGATTAAGGGATAGCGCAAGGTAAAATCCTGCGCCATGCGAACCATCGCTTCATAGGCAGAACTGTCGCCGTGCGGGTGATATTTACCCAAAATCTCGCCGACCACGCGCGCGGATTTCACCGGCTTCGCCCCCGCCGTCAAACCCATATCGCGCATGGCAAACAAAATACGTCGTTGTACAGGCTTTTGGCCGTCTGAAACTTCAGGCAGCGCGCGACCTTTAACCACGCTCATGGCGTATTCGAGATAGGCGCGTTCGGCGTATTGACCTAACAGCAGGTAGTCTTCGCCGATAGGAGATGGGCTTGGAGCGGAAATGTGTTCTGTCATCAGGATGGTAAAACGAAATAAATTAAAGAAGGATATTGTAAAGCAAAATCGGTAGTCATAGCCAATTTGAGTGATGAACGGTAGTGCAGCGACAATAAGGCTTACCGAATCAGGTCAGCAAATGGAATCCGTTTCGACAAAAAAGGCCGTCTGAAACCATTTCATGTTTCAGAC
>NZ_JBQCXA010000199.1:0-968 GCF_051956855.1 Neisseria sp. P0021.S007 | reverse complement strand
CGTTGAAACACCCAAAGTCCTCATGGGTTTGCGCGGCGGCTATGGCGCGGCACGCATCCTGCCGCAAATCGACTTCGCCTCACTCGGCGCCAGAATGCGCGAACGCGGCACTTTGTTCTTCGGCTTCAGCGACGTTTGCGCCGTCCAACTCGCCCTGCTCGCCAAAGGCAATATGACAAGTTTCGCCGGCCCTATGGTTTACAGCGAATTCGGCAAACCCGAACCCAGTGTCTTCACCATGGATTCGTTCATCCGCGGCACCACCAACAACGTCAACATTATCGACGTTCCCGCCATCCAACGCGCCAACGTCAACGTCGAAGGCACTTTGTGGGGCGGCAACCTCAGCGTCCTAGCCTCCCTCGCAGGCTCGCCCTATATGCCCGACATCCAAGGCGGCATCCTGTTCGTCGAAGACGTCAGCGAACAACCCTACCGCATCGAACGCATGTTGAACACGCTTTATCTTGCAGGCATCCTGCAAAAACAACGCGCCATCATCTTCGGCGACTTCCGCATGGGCACCATCCGCGATGTGTACGACTCAAGCTACGACTTCTCCGCCGTCGTCAACCACGTCTCACGCACCGCCAAAGTCCCCGTTCTGACAGGCTTCCCCTTCGGACACATTACCAATAAAAGCACCTTCCCCTTGGGTGCACATGCCAAAATCCGCAGCACCGCCAACGGCGGCTACTCCGTAACCTTCAGCGGCTACCCCACCCTGAACCCCGCCGCCCTAACCCTCAACAACCTGCTGCCCCCACCCATGCCGACGTTCAACGGCTCTACCTACCGCAGCACGACAACCGAAGAAGTCATCGAATAAACAAGATGTCCATTCAAACAAAGGTCGTCTGAAAATCCGAATCCGGTTTTCAGACGACCTTTTTCTATCCGACAAACTTCAAGCCAGAATTGAATGAGCGACACACCACAATCTGCCGCAATCTTGCGCTATCAGGTTG
>NZ_JBQCXA010000198.1:0-969 GCF_051956855.1 Neisseria sp. P0021.S007 | reverse complement strand
CGAAAACTGAAATGATGATAAGCAATGACAAACCGACGGAGATCATCAGTTGGGATGAAAATGGCCGCGTTGTGTCTGAATTGAGTATTCGCAATGGCAAACGCAGCGGCATCATTTTGGATTGGTATGATGATGGTGCGAAGAAATCCGAGTTGGTTTATAAAGACGACCAGTTGGTGAAAAAAACTTTTTGGGATACGGACGGATACGTCCTCGAATAATTTTAATCATAAAAAACCGCAGGCTGAGCAGCTTGCGGTTTTTTATTACATACAGCCTTTGTTTTGGCACAGGGTAAATAACGGCGCGCCGCTTTCACGGATTTTTTTGCCGCCGTCCAAGTCGGTAAATTCCAAAATGGCAGCCGCTTCGATTACTTCGCCGCCCAGTTTTCGGATCAGCTCGACACCTGCCAGCATTGTGCCGCCGGTTGCCACCAAATCATCTACCAACAAAACGCGCGCGCCCGGCCTGATGGCGTCGGTATGGATTTCTACCGTTGCTTCACCATATTCCAAAGCGTAACTTTGAGAAACCGTATCAAACGGCAGTTTGCCTTTTTTGCGGATGGGGACAAAGCCGACGTTTAGCTGATAGGCCAAAGCCGCGCCAATAATGAAGCCGCGCGCATCCAAGCCCGCAACAACATCAACTTTTTGCCCCATATAGCGGTAAACCAGTAAATCGACCAGCAGGCGGAAATATTCTGCGCTTTGCAAAACGGGAGTGATGTCATGAAACAAAATCCCTTTTTGCGGCCAATTTTCAATTTTACGGATTTTGTCCGCCAAAGCTTCTACGCCCATTACTTCAGGATGAATCAACATCTCGACATTCCGAAATCAAAAAGTTTTTAACGCGATATTGTAGCGGTCATATGCGGACTTGCCAAATTAATCGATACAATAGCCAAATTTTGCAACATGCCGTCTGAAATTCCGAGAAACATTGTGTTGTGTTATAATTTAC
>NZ_JBQCXA010000197.1:0-969 GCF_051956855.1 Neisseria sp. P0021.S007 | reverse complement strand
AGGTACGGCGGTTATGCTGACTTTGCCGCAACAAATGAGAACAGCATCATGACGATTAAAATTACCCTTATTGACGACCACACCCTATTTCGCAGTGGCATCAAAGCCCTGCTCTCCCGCCAGCCTGATTTTGAAGTCATCGGCGAAGCTTCAGACGGCCTGGCCGGCGTAAAAATGGTTGAGCAGCTCAAGCCTGATGTGGTCTTGCTGGACTTGGATATGCCGGTCATGAACGGCCGCGAAGCACTGGCTCAAATTTTGAGCATCAATCCGCAACTAACCGTCATCATGCTGACTGTTTCCGAAGACAGCGATGATTTGACCGAATGTATGCGTATGGGTGCAAAAGGCTTTTTGCTGAAAAACATCAACGCCGACTTCCTGTTGGAAAGCATCCGCAAAGCTGTCGATGGCGACAATGTCTTTTCTCCGGAAATGACCAGCCGTTTGGTGCAATCGCTAATTTCTCCATCTCCTTCCCGCTCCGACCATCTGCTGGAGCAACTGACCCCGCGAGAGATGGAAATCTTGGGCTATCTTGCCGCCGGACACAGCAACAAAATCATTGCCCGCCATTTGAATCTGGCAGAGTCAACCGTCAAAGTGCATGTACAAAACCTGTTGCGCAAATTAAACCTAAGCAGCCGCGTCCAAGCTGCGGTTTATGCGGTGCAACACAAAGTACCGCAACCGGTATTGTCTTAAAAGGCCGTCTGAAACCTTCTTTTTAAAAGGTTTCAGGAAAAGCGTTTATTCGCTATAATCACGCCGATTTATATGCAGGGTTGTCTGATTCTTTCAGACGGCCTTTTTATTTGATTTCTCACTGATTTAAAAAAACATGTCCGAAAACATTCCAGAAAATACACCCGAAAATACTGTTCCTGAAGAACACAAACGCAGCATCCGCAGTTTCGTCTTGCGTCAAGGCCATATGACCGCGGCCCAACAGCGCGCCATCGATACGAT
>NZ_JBQCXA010000196.1:0-969 GCF_051956855.1 Neisseria sp. P0021.S007 | reverse complement strand
CCTTGGCGCAACTGGACGACCGCAGCCGCCGTATCGTTGAAAGCCGCTGGTTACAAGACGACGGCGGTTTGACCCTGCACGAATTGGCTGCCGAATACGGCGTATCTGCCGAACGCATCCGCCAAATCGAAGCCAAAGCCATGCAAAAACTGCGCGGTTTCTTGGCAGAAGAAGCAGAAGCCGTTTAAGCCTTTCTTGATAAAAAGGCCGTCTGAATCTTTTCAGACGGCCTTTTCGATGGCAAACCTCATCGTATCTTATCCCCCAACACATTCATTTTAAAGCCCACTTAAGCTATAATAGCCACCACACACACTACCCGGTCATACCATAACCATGCAACTTACCGTCGTCGGACTCAACCACCAAACCGCGCCCTTGAGCATACGCGAAAAACTGGCATTTGCTGCTGCAAATTTGCCGGATGCCGTGTCCAACCTCGCGCGCAGCGAGGCGGCGGAAGAAGCAGTCATTCTTTCTACCTGCAACCGCACCGAGCTTTACTGCGTCGGCGAATCCGAAAAAATCATCAACTGGTTGGCAAAATATCACAATCTGCCTGTCGAAGAAATCCGCCCCTACCTCTATACCTTAGATAATAATGAAACCGTCCGCCACGCCTTCCGCGTCGCCTGCGGCTTGGATTCCATGGTCCTGGGCGAACCGCAAATTCTCGGTCAAATCAAAGATGCCGTCCGCGTTGCGCAAGAACAAGAAAGCATCAATACCCACTTAAACGCCCTGTTTCAAAAAACCTTTGCCGTTGCCAAAGAAGTGCGTACCGACACTGCTGTCGGTGAAAACTCCGTCTCCATGGCTTCTGCATCGGTCAAAATGGCAGAGCAAATCTTCCCTTCCATTTCCGATCTGAACGTCCTCTTTATCGGTGCAGGCGAAATGATTGAACTGGTGGCCACTTATTTTGCCGCCAAAAATCCCAAGCTCATTACCGTTGCCAACCGTACACAC
>NZ_JBQCXA010000195.1:0-971 GCF_051956855.1 Neisseria sp. P0021.S007 | reverse complement strand
GGTTTAAAATAAACGGAAAAGTTCCGTTACTCAGGGAAGTTTTTATTGCAAGCGTGATGGTGTTTAGTGTTCAAACAACGCCTGCCGTTTGCCCGATAAAAGGTCGTCTGAAATATCAAGCAAAGACATAACCCCTTTTCAATATTCTGTCATTTCATTTTTCGAAAGTCCGCCGTGCTGACAATTACCACCTGCCTTACCTACCCCGAACCGCCATCCAACCTGCTGCCGTTGGCGGACGCGCTGACACGGGACGGCATACCCACCGCCTTCACACCCTGGCAAAACTGCCCGAAATCCGCCTTTATCCTGCCTTTGTGCGCATGGGATTATGCGGCGGAGCCTGAAGCGTTTGGGCAGTGGCTGACAGAAGCGGAAGCGGGCGGGCAAAGGTTTATCAACCCCGTCGGGCTGATGCGTTGGAACATGGACAAACGTTATTTGTGCGATTTGGCAGAATGGGGGGCGGACGTGATTCCGAGTGTGCAGACGTCATCTGAAAAAGAAGAATTGGAAGAAGTTTTAGAGAATCGGGGCTGGCGGGAAGCGGTCGTCAAACCCGTTATCGGGCAGAGCGGGCGCGGTGTGGCAAAAATCAGGGCAGGAGAAGTGTCGTTGAAGGCGGAGGATTATCCGCAAGGCGTCATCGTCCAGCCTTATATCCGCGAAATCGAAACGGCGGGCGAAACTTCGCTGGTGTTTTTTGACGGGCATTTCAGCCATGCCGTACTGCGTATGCCGTCCCAAGGCGAATGGCGCGCCAATTCCGCCTACGGAGTCGCCGTCAGCCCTGCCGCGCCGCCGGAAAAAGCAGTCGAAACCGCACGGCAGATATTGGCAATGCTGCCCCAAATACCGGCATACGCCCGCATAGACGGGACGCTGATTGGCGAAAGATTACTGCTCAACGAATTGGAACTGATCGAACCCGCCCTTTACCTGCATACCGCTGAAAACGCGGTTGCCCATAT
>NZ_JBQCXA010000194.1:0-971 GCF_051956855.1 Neisseria sp. P0021.S007 | reverse complement strand
CACATCGCCTACGAGCGTTTGGTCACCGGCATCCACAACGAAGACACCATCGAACAATACCGCATCAACGGCCTGCGCCTCGGCCGCCTGCTCTACCAAGGCCGCTGGTTTGACAGCCAAGCCCTTATGTTGCGCGAAACCGCCCAACGCTGGGTCGCCAAAGCCATCACCGGCGAAGTCACCCTCGAACTGCGCCGCGGCAACGACTACTCGATTCTGAACACCGAATCGCCCAACCTGACCTACCAACCGGAACGCCTGAGCATGGAAAAAGTCGAAGACGCAGCGTTCACACCGCTCGACCGCATCGGCCAACTGACCATGCGCAACCTCGACATCACCGATACCCGCGCCAAACTGGGTATTTACTCGCAAAGCGGTTTGTTGGCATTGGGCGAAGGCTCCGTATTACCGCAGTTGAATAATAAGGAGTAGAATCAGGGGGCTTTAAAGCCCCCTTATTTTCAAAGGAATAAAATGAAAGAATATAAAGCCGTCATTTATCAAGAGAACCTGCTTTCCAGTTTGGTTTTCGGCAGCGCCAAAATCAATCCGGTCAAATTCAGCGATTTCCTCAACAGCCACGCTTCGCAAGGCTGGAAGGTCGTTACCATGGAAAAAGACCAACGCCGCATGCTGCTGTTTTTCGTGCGTGAAGCCTACGTCGTCATTTTGGAAAAAGAACGTGTTTAAACTCGGCGTCTATGCCTGTCTCGGATTGTTCGTCAGCTGGGTGTTGCTCTTGATTTTGCAACTTTGGTTTTCCTTCGTCGATGCCGATATGTTTCTCAAAATCACCCTGACCATGGCAGGTCTTTTCATTATCATTCTGGCCAGCTTACTGGTCATCGGCCAGTATTTTTCCGAAAAGAAAATGAAAGACGACGGATTTATCAACTGATACTACTTCGGGAAGCGCCATGTATGCTTTATCCGAAACCTTAACGCAAAATCCTTGTTTAATAGACAAG
>NZ_JBQCXA010000193.1:0-972 GCF_051956855.1 Neisseria sp. P0021.S007 | reverse complement strand
CTAATGTGGCGGGTTGATTTTTAAAGAAACTTTGGGGCAGCGTGGAACATTTTATTGTCCAAATTGCCAGAAATAGTTTCAGACGGCCTTAAATGTCAGAGGCCGTCTGAACATAATGAACACAATACAGAAGAAATTTTATGTCTAAACAAAAAGCTCCTTTTTTTAAACGTCTGAGCCGACTTTGCCGTTTGGCAGCTTGGTTATTTAGAACCGGCCGGGATTTGCGTGCCATTGATGGCAACAATGCAGAGGAACGCAATCATGCTGTGGTTGTTTTGGGAAAAGGTGCGTTGGATGCTTTGGATATCGAATTGGAAATCGGCGTACCGCCTCAAGGAAATGTGAGTGGTACTTTGGTGGTGGCCAACCATGTGTCTTGGTTGGATATTTTTGCCATGAGCGCCGTTTATCCGAGCAGTTTTATTGCGAAACAGGAAATCAGCGGTTGGCCGGTTTTGGGGAAAATGGGTAAAAATGCCGGCACGGTGTTTATCAATCGCAATTCCCGCCGTGATGTCGAGCCGATTAATCAGGCGATTTGTGCAGCATTGAAAGCAGGGCAGAATGTCAGCTTCTTCCCTGAGGCGCGTACTTCTTCCGGCTTGGGTATTTTGCCGTTTAAAGCTGCCCTGTTCCAATCGGCTATTGATGCGAAAGCGCCGATTCAGGCGGTAACTTTGCGATATTATGATGACGAAGGACAACGGACGGATCTGCCATCCTATGCGGAGGTAAACCTGCTTCAATCTTTATGGCGCATTGTTTCTATGAAGAAAATCTGTATCCGCTTGGATTTCTCGCCTCAGTACAAATCGACAGATATGCCTGATAAAGACCGCTATGCTTTGAAGGATATTGCGGAAACAGCCATCGGTGAAATTGTGGCTTCGGATTCTCCCGTTCAGCCCTTACCTAAAAAATAATTTCAGTCAGGCACTTGTTTTATTTCAGATAGCCTTCATTTAGAGG
>NZ_JBQCXA010000192.1:0-973 GCF_051956855.1 Neisseria sp. P0021.S007 | reverse complement strand
CTGGGCACGCTTTCCCGTTTGGACACCGTCCGCGCCGTGCATCTGATGTTGGATATTTTGAAGAAAATGGTTGACCGCGGTATGCCTGTACGCCTCAACGTTGCAGGTATCGGCGAAGAAATGGACAACCTCAAAGCCCAAGCCAAACGTTTAGGCATTGAAGACAAAGTCACCTTCCTCGGCGGCGTCCGCGACTTGACCGGCTACTTCAAAGAAGTCGATATTTTGGTGAACACGCCGCATTGCGTAGGCGACCACGGAGCAGGTGTCGGCAACAATATTTTGGAAGCCGGCCTTTACGACACGCCTGTCGTGACCTACAACATGGCGGGCATTTCGGAAATGGTCATTACCGGCCAAACCGGCTACTGCATTCCTTTCGGCGACGACGAAGCATTTATCGAAGCCGTCGATACACTCATCAAGCATCCAGAGTTGCGTGGTCAAATGGGTAAAGCCCTGCACAAACACGTCGAAACCTTATGCTCCGACGACGAAATCTACCGCACCACCATGGCTGCGTACGAAATGTAAGGCTATCTGAAACATGAACATTACCATCGTCGCCCCTTATTGCTCATTGCCGTCCGAGCCGCATTTCAACCGCTTCTGGTATCTTGCCGAGCTGTTGTCGCAGTCGCATGACGTGTTGCTGATTACCAGCAACTTCAAGCACTACGACAAATCTTTCAGACGGCCCGAAGATGCCAAGGCCGCCTCACAAGGCCGTCTGAAAGTCATGCTGTTGGAAGAAAGCGGATACAGCAAAAACGTGTCTTTAGGACGCTTGGCCAGCCATCACCACTTCGTCAAACATTTTGAAAAATGGTTGGAAAACTGCCGTCCGGGCGAACAAGACGTCGTCTTTTCCGCCTATCCGCTGATTGCCACCAACCTGCTGTTGGGCAAACACAAAGCTCGTTTGGGTTACAAACTGATTGTCGATGTGCAGGACGTATGGCCGGAGTCTTTC
>NZ_JBQCXA010000191.1:0-974 GCF_051956855.1 Neisseria sp. P0021.S007 | reverse complement strand
GTATGGAACGAAACCACACAGACGTGGAACGCGGTGGCGGAATTCGCCAAAGCGCATAAGACAACGACTTCATCAGGCATAGGCGGCATCGTTGCCTCCGTAGGCGTGCGCTTCGCGTTTACCGCCATCATGTCCGGCCTGCTGCTCGCCAGCGGTCAAGTCATGGCTGCAGCAAATAACGGTAAAACCCTTGCCAATGGCAAAGCAGTCACTGCGGCTGCCGAAGGTGCCGACTACAACACCTGCTATTTCGATACTACCAGCTACAACGTGGTCTGCGGCGATGATACGACGACTGCGTTAGATTTCATTCCTCAAGACGGCGGACAACCTTCAAAACAAGGTAAATCTGTCTCCATCGGACAAGGAACCCAAACCAGCGGAGAAAGTAACGTCGCTATCGGTCCGAATTCGGCTACTGCCGAAACCGGCTCTATTGCCATCGGTTCTTCCGCCAATGCTGCCAAAAACCAGACTATTGCCATCGGTCAAGGTGCGGCAACGAAAGGTCAGGCTGACATTGCTATCGGTAAAGGTGCGGGTCCCGGTTCCAGTTCTGCAAACGGGCGAAACATCGCTATCGGTGAAAATGCGTTACAAAGCAGCACGAACAGCGATAACGTGATCGCCATCGGTACCAACGCAGGCAGTGGCAGTGACAGTACCCAGTCCATTTACATCGGTAATGGCGCAAACGGTATGGAAACTAAAAACGTCGCTATCGGTAACTTGGCGAAAACCAAAAGCGGCAGTGTCGGTATCGGTGACTCTTCAAATGCGCAAGGCAGATCATCTGTTGCCATCGGTACCAGCGCCACTGTTACTGAAGCAGCAGGTAACGGTATTTCCATCGGTTTCAATTCCAATACTTCGGGTATGAGCGCCGTAGCCATCGGTGGTGCGAGTACCGTTGGCAAGGGTGCGAATGCATCAGGTGCAGCCAGCCTTGCGATTATGAGTACTGCCATTGCTAC
>NZ_JBQCXA010000190.1:0-975 GCF_051956855.1 Neisseria sp. P0021.S007 | reverse complement strand
ATGTGGCCAACTCGATTTATTCAGGTTTGTACAATGTCGGCATCGGCGGCGGTGCGCTTTTGGGACATTATGTAACCGTCTGGTTCGGCCTTTCCAATATCGGCATTGCCGGAGCCTTGCTGGCGGCGGCAGGTTTGGCCGTTTGCGGCTTGTTGTTTAAGGAACAAGACAATCTGACGCAAAACGTTTAAAATCCAATCACTTTCCTAATCGAACGGACAAACAGCCTTCCTGCTGCTTGTCCGTTTTTTATTTTATTTTAAAAAATAATTTACAATTTATTTACACTACATCAAATTACAAATATACTGTCGCTGTCAGGTCGTCTGAAAACGGCCAGCACAAGCGTAAAAGAAAAACCAGCAAACTTCAGAGGAACATTCTATGGATCTGCACGCAAAGGACAAAACCCAGCATCCGGAAAACGTCGAGCTGCTCAGTGCACAAAAGCCGATTACCGACTTTAAAGGCTTGCTGACCACCATCATCTCCGCCGTTGTCTGCTTCGGCATTTATTACATCCTTCCCTACAGCCCCGACGCCAACAAAGGTATAGCGCTGTTGATTTTCGTTGCCGCGCTTTGGTTTACCGAAGCCGTACACATTACCGTTACCGCACTGATGATCCCTATCCTTGCCGTTGTACTCGGTTTCCCGGATATGGACATCAAAAAAGCGATGGCCGGTTTCTCCGACCCGACGATTTACATCTTCTTCGGCGGCTTCGCGCTTGCAACCGCCCTGCACATGCAGCGTCTCGACCGTAAAATCGCTGTCAGCCTGTTGCGCCTGTCCCGTGGCAATATGAAAGTTGCCGTGTTGATGCTGTTTGCCGTTACCGCCTTCCTGGCTATGTGGATCAGTAACACTGCAACTGCCGCGATGATGCTGCCTTTGGCAATGGGTATGATGAGCCACCTCGACCAAGAAAAAGAACGCAAAACCTACGTTTTCGTCCTGCTCGGTATCGCCTAC
>NZ_JBQCXA010000189.1:0-977 GCF_051956855.1 Neisseria sp. P0021.S007 | reverse complement strand
CCCTAAAACAAAAAGCAAAGCATCCAATCGTTTCGCTCAGTCATAGTTACGGCATTGCTGCGGTGTTGTGTACGCCGAATAATCTGTCCGCCGGTGTGGACGTTGAGAAAATCCGTCCCCGAGATTTTCAGGCGTTGGCAGAGTGGGTATGCACCGAGAGGGAGCAGGAATACTTGGCATCCGTCGATTGGGATGGGGAAGAATTTTATCGGCTATGGTGCATTAAAGAAGCGCTGTTGAAGGCGGCAAATTTAAATTTTCCTGAGGATATGCGCAAGGTTGGCTATCGATTTGAGATAGATGGAAAAAAGGAAATACAGGTATGCGGATGCTCGGATTGGCATGGGGTGACGGCTCTGTTGTCTAATGGATGCGCTGTTACCTGTGTTTGGCAGGGGAGTAATGTTGAACTGCATCTGCAATGTTATGGCGATATAGGTAAGGATGATTGGGGGAAGATCGAGGTCGTCTGAAAATGGAATATTTTTCAGAAAGCATTGTGTGCTTGTAGCAGAATTGGATTTCAGTTATAATCCGACGCTTTCAACCTTGCCTTTTGCTTTCGCATGGCAAAAGGCTGTATTTAATCATCCATAAGGAGATAACATGCGTCATTATGAGATCGTGTTTATCGTTCATCCTGATCAAAGCGAGCAAGTGCCTGCTATGGTTGAACGTTACAAAACCATGATTGCCGAAGCCGGCGGCAAAATCCACCGCTTGGAAGACTGGGGTCGCCGTCAACTGGCTTACCCGATTAACAAAATCCACAAAGCACACTATGTTTTGATGAACATCGAAACTACTCCTGAAGTAGTTGAAGAGCTGGAAACCGCTTTCCGCTTTAACGATGCCGTACTGCGCCATCTGACCATCAAAACAAAACATGCTGTAACCGAAGCTTCTCCTATGCTGGGCGGCGAAAAAGCAAAAAACTTGCTGAACGGTGCAGCTGAAGAAGTTGCAGCAGCCGAATA
>NZ_JBQCXA010000188.1:0-977 GCF_051956855.1 Neisseria sp. P0021.S007 | reverse complement strand
GATATAACCGCCGCTCAAGCACTGCGCGCCATGTGCAACCGCATCTTGAACCTGCTCGTGTACGGTTTGACGCAGGTCTTCGCGGTGAAGCGGGGCAAGGGTAGTGTTCGGGTCTTTGGGATTGCCGGTTTGCAGTTTGGCGCATTCGGCAAGGAAGAGCGGGATAAATTGTTCGGCAATATCTTGGGTAACAACGATGCGCTTGGCGGCATTGCAGGATTGTCCGGCATCGCGAAAGCGCGAATAGCAGGCATCGATGACTGCACGTTGCAGATCGGCATCAGGCAGGATAATAAACGGATTGCTGCCGCCCAGTTCAAGGACGGTTTTTTTCAGATGTCTGCCCGCATGGGCGGCCAGCAAGCGACCGGTATGGGTCGAACCGGTAAATGCCATGGCATCGGTATCTTCAATGGCTTTAAGCGTGTCTTCATGGTTTAACCATGCGCCGATAAGCGGCAAACCTTTGGGGACGAGGTTGAAGAGTGTTTCGCTGACGCGGGCGACACTGGGCGCAGGTTTGACCGCGCAGGCATTGCCGGCACAGAGGGCAGGGATGGCAAATCGTAAAATCTGCCAAACAGGGTAGTTCCACGGCATGACTGCCAAAACAACGCCCAAAGGCTCGAAGCGGACTTGGCTGAGGCTGGCTTGAGTGGCGATGGTTTTATGGGCAAGCAGTTAGGCGGTAAGGCGGACGTAATAGCGGATAAGCTCGATGGATTTGCTGATTTCGGCACGGCATTCGTGCAGGCAGCGTCCGACTTCTTCGCAGACCATTTCAGCAAGGCGTTCTTGGTTTTGGGTAAGGCTGTCGGCAAATTGTTGTAAGAGGGCAGTGCGCTCGATAATGCTTGATTGTGCGAAGGTTTGCTGAAGGGTTTGGAGGCGGTTTAATTCGTCGGTGAACTCGGTATAGCTTTGCGCCGGTCTGCGGTAAATGGTTTCTCCGGTGAAAACGTGGGTGCTGTGAAACA
>NZ_JBQCXA010000187.1:0-980 GCF_051956855.1 Neisseria sp. P0021.S007 | reverse complement strand
ATATTGAGGAAGTTTTCGATGTATTCGAGGCGCTCGGTGCGCTTTTCGTCCAAAAGCAGGGCGATTTCGCGGTATTTTTCCGGCTCTTGATGGCGGAAGCCCAAATCTTCGAGCTGCCATTTGAGTTGCCACACGCCCAAGCGGTTGGCGAGCGGGGCAAAAATGTCGAGGGTTTCTTTGGCAACGGCGCGCTTTTCAGGGTTGTCAGGAACGTTGCTTAAAAATTGCAGGGTGCGCGTACGCATGGCCAGTTTGATCAGGACGACGCGGATGTCGGTAACCATCGCCAACAGCATTTTACGCATGGTTTCGGCTTGTTGGGCGCGCTCTTCCGGCGTGGCAAGGCTGTCTACGCGGGCGAATTGGGTCAGTTTCTGTACTTCGTCCACGCCTTTGACCAGCTCGCAAACGGTACTGTTGCAGCGTTCGGTAACCAATTCGCGCCAAGTGGGAACGTATTTGCCGATGTCGGACAAAATCGTAGCGGCCACGGCATCGGGCAATAAGTCGAGTTCGCTGACGATTTGCATCGAGCCGAGAAAATGTTCCATTAAAGGCTCGCCGTAAGTCGTTAGGGCATCGGCAGGATAATGTTCTTTAGACAGGTCAAAGGCCGTCTGAATTAGGTTTTTATCGGGATCAGGCAGCGCGGCAACATAGCCGTCGAACCATGCGAGGAGGCCTTCCAGCGTTGCACTCGATGTTTGGGGCGTTTGGCGAATAGTGGTCATGGCGTGCGTTTTTTTCTTTTTGATAAAAACGTTGCCATTGTAACAGTTTCTTGCCGACAGCCCTAGATTTGTATGCGAATGCGGCACTATGTTTCAGGAAGCCTTGTTTCAGACGGCCTGGGCTACCCAACTTGCAATAACATATAAACATCAAAATAAAACAAACAATTAGCGTGTAAATGTGCTTGCAGTGAAAAAATATTGGGAATAATATCAAAGCAAGTAATAATTTTTATCAAGAAGGAGATG
>NZ_JBQCXA010000186.1:0-982 GCF_051956855.1 Neisseria sp. P0021.S007 | reverse complement strand
CCAATACTCATCACAAGCCGAAAACCTCTCCGACTTCACCGAAACCGTCAAAGAAGCCGCCATCCGGGGCATTTTCGCCATTACATCCGCACCCGAAGACCTGGTGTGCAAAGAAAACGGCTAAGGCCGTCTGAAAACATTCACTTTACGAACATTTAGGGGACATCCATGCTCAAACAAGAAATCGAAATCATCAACAAACTCGGCCTGCACGCGCGCGCCTCCAGCAAATTCACCCAAACCGCCTCCCAATTCCAAAGCGAAGTCTGGGTTACCAAAAACGGCAACCGTGTCAACGGCAAAAGCATCATGGGCCTGATGATGCTGGCCGCCGCCAAAGGCACCGTGATTGAGCTGGAAACAGACGGCGCAGACGAAGCCGCCGCCATGCAGGCGTTGACCGACCTCATCAACGACTACTTCGGCGAGGGCGAATAATGAGCATCGTCCTACACGGTGTGGCCGCAGGCAAAGGCATCGCCATCGGCCACGCCCACCTCATCACGCGCGGCGCGGCGGAAGTTCCCCAATACGACATCGCCCCCGACAAACTCGATGCCGAAGTCGCCCGTTTCGACAACGCCATCAAAGCCACGCGCAAAGAATTGGAACAACTGCGCAGCGCGATTCCCGAAAACGCCCCGACCGAATTGGGCGCGTTCATTTCCCTGCACCTCATGCTGCTGACCGACGTCACCCTCTCGCGCGAACCCATCGACATTTTGCGCGAGCAGAAAATCAACGCCGAATGGGCATTGAAACAACAAAGCGACAAACTCGCCGCCCAGTTCGACAGCATCGACGACGACTACCTGCGCGAACGCAAACAGGACATGCTCCAAGTCGTCCGCCGCATCCACAACAACCTTGTCGGCCAAAGCAACGAAATCAACCTCGCCGGCAACCTGTTTGACGACACCGTCCTCATCGCGCACGACCTCTCGCCTGCCGATACCGTATTGTTCAAAGAGCAGCACATTAC
>NZ_JBQCXA010000185.1:0-983 GCF_051956855.1 Neisseria sp. P0021.S007 | reverse complement strand
AAAACACATTGAGCTGGGCAGGGTTTTGGTAAACGGTTCGAAGGTGAAAAACAGCAAAAATATTTCCGCCGGCGACACCATCGACATGACTTTAAACTCCCTCCCCTACAAATTCAAAGTCGCCGCGCTCAATCATCAACGCCGGCCGGCACCGGAAGCGCGTTTACTGTACGAAGAAGACATGAAAACGGCTGCCGAACGCGAAGCTCAAAAACAACTCGACCAAGCCAGCCGCATCAGCGCCGCTTATCCGGACGGACGCCCGACCAAACGCGACCGCCGCCAGCTTGACCGCATGAAGCGCGATAGCTGGTAAGCGTTTCATCCATTGTTTCAGACGGCCCTATATTCATGCCGTCTGAAAACCAAAAACAGGCAGGACATCCTGCCTGTTTTTTATTTGCGATGATTAAAATTTATATTCTAACTGACCGCGAATAACGTTCACGTCCTGTTTATCCGTACCAACGGTAGGCGTAACCTGTTTGCCGGCCAAATAGAAGCCTTTGAGTTTCCAGTTTTTCCAAGGAATATAAGTTGCACCGATTTGCACGCCTTGGACGTTTTTGCTGTAATCCTCAACAGAAGAGACACCGGACAACGAACCGACACGGCGGTAGTTCAAGAATACGTCGTAAGAATTACGGACGTTCCAGTCGGCCGATTTATAGCGCACTTCAGTGAACACGCCGTCATTTTTGATTTTTTGTCCGGCATCATTATAAGCTTTGATATTGGACTTGCTGACCGCGGCCATCCAACGCCAATCGTCATTAAATTTAATGTCCGTACCAATTTCCCCGAAGACCGCGTTTTTCTTCGCGCCGCGTACATCGATGTCTTTCATGTAGCTGACGGTTGCGCCGACGTTGATATTCTCATTCACAGGCAACACGCTTTGAACCGCGGCAAAATGTCTGCGGCGACCGCCAATGCCCCATGCGTTGTCGTTCAGATTGCCGGTACGGCGGCCCGCATAGATT
>NZ_JBQCXA010000184.1:0-986 GCF_051956855.1 Neisseria sp. P0021.S007 | reverse complement strand
ATCTCAGCCCATCCGAACAGGTCGAGCTTGAAAAAGCCGTCGCCTACGCCTTTCACGCCCATGACGGACAAACCCGTAAAAGCGGCGAACCCTACATTACCCACCCCCTTGCCGTCGCCACGCAGCTTGCGTTGTGGCACATGGACATACAAGGCTTGTGCGCGGGCGTGATGCACGACGTACTCGAAGACACGGGCGTATCCAAAATCGAAATGGCGGCAGAATTCGGCGAAACCATCTCCGAGATGGTGGACGGGCTTTCCAAACTCGAAAAACTCAAATTTGAAGATCACGCCGAGCATCAGGCGGAAAGTTTCCGCAAGCTCATTCTCGCCATGACCAAAGACGTGCGCGTGATCGTCGTCAAACTTGCCGACCGCCTGCACAATATGCGCACGCTCGGCTCCATGCGTCCCGACAAACGCCGCCGCATTGCCAAAGAAACCCTCGAAATCTACGCCCAAATCGCCAACCGCCTAGGTTTGAACAACGCTTACCAAGAGCTTCAGGATTTATCGTTTCAAAACCTCCACCCGAGCCGCTACGAAACCCTCAAAAAAGCGATGGACAACAGCCGTAAAAACCGTCGCGACGTCGTCGGCAAGGTTCTGCGTGCTTTCAGCCAGCGTTTGGTCGGTGTGAACATCGAAGCCAAAATCAAAGGCCGGGAAAAAAACCTGTACAGCATCCATCAAAAAATGTTGGCGAAAAAATTGCGCTTTGCCGAAGTCATGGACATTTACGGCTTCCGCGTCATCGTCAACAGCATTCCCGCGTGTTACGCCGCCCTTGGCGCGCTGCACAATCTCTATCAGCCCAAGCCCGGACGTTTCAAAGATTATATCGCCATCCCGAAAAGCAACGGCTACCAAAGCCTGCACACGACCTTGGTCGGGCCTTACGGCTTGCCCATTGAAGTCCAAATCCGCACGCGCGAAATGGATGCCGTAGCAGAAGGCGGCATCGCCGGACATTGGATATACAAA
>NZ_JBQCXA010000183.1:0-986 GCF_051956855.1 Neisseria sp. P0021.S007 | reverse complement strand
CACTTACACCTGCGCGACGGCGACGCGCTCAAAGCTGTTGCCCCGTACACCGCCCGACAAATGGGCCGCGCGGTTATCATGCCCAACCTCAAACCGCCCGTCGTCAGCGTTGACGATGCCCAAGCCTACAAAGCGCGCATTATGGCCGCCCTGCCTGAAGGCAGTACCTTCCAGCCGTTGATGACGCTTTATTTGACCGACAACGCCACACCCGAACTCGTGCGCGAAGCCAAGGCTGCCGGTATCGTGGCTTTCAAACTCTATCCTGCGGGCGCGACCACCAACTCCGATTCCGGCGTGACCGACTTGTTCAAACTCATCCCCGTGTTGGAAGAAATGGCGAAACAGGGCATTTTGTTCTTGGTTCACGGCGAAGTGACCGATCCTGAAATCGATATTTTCGACCGCGAGGCCGCCTTTATCGAGCGCGTGATGAAACCGGTTTTGGCGCAAGTGCCGAATCTTAAAGTCGTGTTTGAACACATCACCACCGCCGAAGCCGCCCGCTTGGTTTTGGACGCAGGCGACAACGTTGCCGCCTCCGTGACCCCGCAACACCTCCTGCTCAACCGCAACGACCTCTTGGTCGGCGGCGTGCGCCCCCATCATTTCTGCCTGCCCGTACTCAAACGCGAAACCCACCGTCAGGCATTGGTCGCCGCCGTTACCGGCGAGAAGGCGCATAAATTCTTCCTCGGCACCGACTCCGCGCCGCACGCCAAATCCGCCAAAGAAAACGCCTGCGGCTGCGCCGGCATGTTCAGCGCCATGACCGCCATCGAACTTTATGCCGAAGTGTTTGAAAAAGCAGGTGCTTTGGACAAACTTGAAGCCTTCGCCTCGAAAAACGGCGCAAGGTTCTACGGCATTCCCGAAAACGCCGACACGATCACCCTCGTCAAACAAAGCCAAACCATCCCCGCAAGCGTCCCTTACGGCGACGGCGAACTCGTCCCGATGCGCGCGGGCGGAGAGATAGGCTGGAC
>NZ_JBQCXA010000182.1:0-988 GCF_051956855.1 Neisseria sp. P0021.S007 | reverse complement strand
GTGCAAGAAGTCATTGAAGTTGAAGAGTGTGTAGAGCCTGTTCAAATGCCTTTGCAAACTGCTGCGCCAATGGAAGAAGATAGGCCGTCTGAAACGGTTTCCAAGCCTGCCACTGCCATGACGGCTGCCGAGATTTTGGCGCAACGCATAAAAAACCTGCCGCATGATGAGCCTCAAGTGCAAACTGCTGCTCCGGCTGAATCTAAAGCAGTTGCCAAAGCCAAAACCGACGCGCAACACGATGCGGAAGAAGCGCGCTACGAACAGACCAATCTGTCGCGCGACTATACATTTGAAACTTTGGTGGAAGGTAAGGGCAACCGCCTTGCCGCCGCAGCTGCCCAAGCGATTGCTGAAAATCCGGGGCAGGGTTACAACCCGTTTTTCTTATACGGTAGTACCGGTTTGGGTAAAACCCACTTGGTGCAAGCCATCGGCAACGAATTGCTGAAAAACCGTCCTGATGCCAAAGTGCGCTATATGCACTCGGACGACTATATCCGCAGCTTTATGAAGGCTGTGCGCAACAACACTTATGATGTATTCAAGCAACAATACAAACAATATGACCTGCTGATTATCGACGATATTCAGTTCATCAAAGGCAAAGACCGTACGATGGAAGAGTTCTTCTATCTGTACAACCATTTCCACAACGAGAAAAAACAACTGATCCTGACGTGCGACGTATTGCCTGCCAAAATCGAGGGTATGGACGACCGTCTCAAGTCCCGTTTCTCATGGGGCTTGACTTTGGAACTCGAACCGCCCGAATTGGAAATGCGCGTGGCGATTTTGCAGAAAAAGGCAGAAGCAGCCGGCATCAGTATCGAAGACGAAGCCGCTCTGTTTATCGCCAATCTGATCCGCTCCAATGTGCGTGAGCTGGAAGGCGCGTTCAACCGTGTCAGCGCCAGCAGCCGTTTTATGAACCGTCCTGTCATCGACATGGATTTGGCGCGTACGGCTTTGCAGGATATTATTGCGG
>NZ_JBQCXA010000181.1:0-988 GCF_051956855.1 Neisseria sp. P0021.S007 | reverse complement strand
ACAAAAAGGTGTGCCGACAAAAATCGAAGCTTTGGCACATGAATTGTCGATTACAGAAGATGAATATGAATTCTTCGAGCGCCGTCTGAAAGCGATGGCACGCGATGGCCAGGTGTTGATTAATCGACGTGGGGCGGTGTGTGCGGCAGAAAAATTGGCATTGGTTAAATGCCGTGTCGAAGCGCATAAAGACGGTTTTGGTTTTGCCGTGCCGCTTACGCCGACAGGTGAGGGCGATTTCGTCTTGTATGAGCGTCAGATGCGCGGCGTGATGCACGGGGATATTGTTACCGTGCGTCCTGCCGGTATCGACCGCAGAGGCCGTCGCGAAGGTACGGTTTTGGATGTGGTGGAGCGTGCGCAGTCTAAAGTGGTCGGCCGTTTTTATATGGATCGCGGCGTGGCGATTTTGGAGGCAGAAGACAAACGTTTGAATCAAAGCATTGTTTTGGAACCTGAAAGTGTAGCGCGCTTTAAACCGCAATCCGGTCAAGTCATTGTTGGTGAAATTGAGACTTACCCCGAGCAAAACCGCCCTGCCGTAGCGAAAATTATTGAAGTATTGGGTGATTATGCCGACAGCGGTATGGAAATCGAAATCGCCGTGCGCAAGCACCATTTGCCGCACCAATTTAGCGAAGCGTGTGTCAAAGCTGCGAAGAAAATTCCCGATCATGTGCGTAAAACCGACTTGAAAGGGCGCGTGGACCTACGAGATTTGCCTCTGGTAACCATCGATGGCGAAACTGCGCGGGACTTTGACGATGCGGTTTTTGCCGAAAAAATCGGCCGCAATTACCGCTTGGTGGTGGCGATAGCCGATGTCAGTCATTATGTCCGCCCTGATGACACGATTGATGTAGATGCTCAAGAACGCAGTACCAGCGTGTATTTCCCGCGCCGTGTGATTCCGATGCTGCCGGAGAATTTGTCCAACGGCATCTGCTCGCTCAATCCTGATGTCGAACGCCTGTGTATGGTGTGCGAT
>NZ_JBQCXA010000180.1:0-989 GCF_051956855.1 Neisseria sp. P0021.S007 | reverse complement strand
AAGCGGCACCGAACCGATGAGCGGCACGCCTATGCTCAAATGCACGATAAACCACAGCGACGACAACGCCGCCACCCAAATCACGGCGGCATTTGCCAGCACTTTGCCCATCATCAGTTCGAACGCATTGACCGGCATCACCAGCAAATGCTCGATTGTGCCGCGTTCGCGTTCGCGGATAACCGCCGCCCCCGTCAATAAAATCAGCAACATACACGACATCGAACCGATTTGCGAAGTCGGCATAAACCACGCGCTCTCGCCGTTGGGATTGTAATAAGTATTGATGACGGGGTTGATTAACTCCGGCCGTGTCACGCCGGTGAATTCGTAAATTTCGCGGTTGATAATTTGCGAAAGATAAGACGCGCCCACCCCCGCCTGCGTCATCGACGTCGCATCAACCAAAAGCTGCAAATCAGGATTGCGCCCCGCCGCCATGTCGCGCTGAAAATTGGGCGGTACTTCCAAAATAAAGGTGAACTCGCCTTTATCCATCAATTCGTCCGAATCTTCGCGCCGCACGTCCTCTACCGGTTTGAAAAACGGATGCTGCACGGCATCGCGGATACGCATGGACAAAACCGAACGGTCTTGGTCGATGATGCCGACAGTGGCGTTTTTCAAATCCGCGCCCACCTGCGCCATCTGATAAATCGTGGCGGTAAAGATATACCCAATCAGCACCATCAGCACCGGATCAGTCAGCACACTGCGGAACTCTTTGAGCATCAGGGTCAGAATGTTTTTCAGGGTACGCATGGGGATTCCTGTTGGTAGATTGCTTTCTCAAAGGCCGTCTGAAAAATTGTTCGGCTGTTTTTCAGCTTTACAGCCTCGGTTTTCCCATTAAAAATCCGGCAGCAGGTTCGCCGTGTACACACAATAGAGTCTGTTTTTCCCTAAAAAATCCGTCGAAACGCATCGGATAAAGTCAATGCTTATGGAATCGGCTACCACGCTGATTGGTCAATCCGACTCGTTTAGTC
>NZ_JBQCXA010000179.1:0-993 GCF_051956855.1 Neisseria sp. P0021.S007 | reverse complement strand
ATCTCAGACAGCATGGCGGAGATATTGACAATGTGCTGAGCCAAGCAGACGTGGATAGCATAGTAAAAGTATTTGAGCATGGGGCCGGTAAGTCTGCATTTGAAAAGATAGAACGTTTCGACAAATTGAATGATGAGATTGTTAAAAAGACAATGAGCAACAACTATATCAACGCAAGCAGGAAATATACGCCCGCTTTTGAGGCGCAAACGCGTGATATTTTGTGTAAGGGCAATAAACATTCTTCGGAATGTGCCAAATAATGTGCAGGCCGTCTGAAAATATTGATATTTATACTGTCCGAATCATCTCAGATGGCCTTGATATAACTACCGAAAGTAACCCCATGGAAAAAAAATTCTTAGACATCCTCGTTTGTCCTGTAACCAAAGGCAAACTCGAATACCATCAAGACAAACAGGAATTGTGGAGCCGTCAGGCGAAGTTGGCTTATCCGATTCGTGACGGCATCCCTTATATGTTGGAAAACGAAGCGCGCCCGTTGAGCGAAGAGGAACTGAAGGCATGACCGAATTTGTCGTATTGATTCCGGCGCGGTTGGATTCTTCACGTCTGCCGGGTAAGGCTTTGGCCGATATTCACGGTAAACCGATGGTTGTACGCGTTGCCGAGCAGGCGGCGAAAAGCAAGGCTGCGCGTGTTGTCGTTGCCACCGACCATCCTGATATTCAGACGGCCTGTCAGGCGCATAGCGTCGAAGTGGTCATGACTTCCAATCAACATGAAAGCGGTACAACGCGCCTTGCCGAAGCGGCCAATACGCTGAAACTGCCGCAGCATCTGATTGTTGTGAACGTACAAGGCGACGAGCCTTTAATCGATCCCGAACTTATCAACCGTACAGCCGAAGTTTTGGTTGAAAACAATGTGCAAATGGCGACCGCCGCCCACGAATTGCACGATTTTGACGAGTTTATAAATCCTAACGTCGTCAAAGTCATCCTCGACAAAAACCGCAACGCCATCTATTTC
>NZ_JBQCXA010000178.1:0-995 GCF_051956855.1 Neisseria sp. P0021.S007 | reverse complement strand
ATATTCAGAAGAACAGTTTTGAAAAGACGTAAAGATGAATTTCCCCCGTATCAGCGAAAGAACATTTTCCGGCCTTTCATTGGCTGGCAGTATCATTATTATCATCACGACTTCGATATGGTTCAGTCAGGCAGACCCCGAACGCTTCGGGATTACATTGATTGCCGGTATGTTGATGCTTGGCTCGGCGAATCTGGTTTATGTCCTGCTTTCCCATCGTTTGCGACCCGCTACTGTGGCGGGCAGCGTGTGGATAACAACCATACTTTGGTTGTTGTTTATGATGGCGGTAGACAGTGCTGACAGTCATAATGACCCTTACTCCCCCAATTACGATCATCACGGATCAGCTTTTTTGTGGCTAGGGTTGCCTGTATTTTATGTTGGTTCGCTGATTGCTTCCATTATCGCTACCGCAGCCCGCCCCAAACTGCTCTCTTTGGAAAAATCCTCGCTGCAAGCATTTTGGGCGTCCATGCGCTGGTCTTTTATCGGCACTACCGGTTTGCTTTGGATTTTTTCCCCAATCGCACTTTTGGTTATTTTGGGTATCGTTCTGTTGATTAACCGGCTGGTTGATTTTATCGATTCATCAACCGCATTCAAACGTCCGGAAGACAATACTTCCGACCATTCCAATCTTTCATCCGATTCGTAATTGTCCATACAGAGGTCGTCTGAAACGGTTTTCAGACGACCTCGACTGACATGAACACCACGAAGCCCCCATGACCACATTGGCAAACAAAAAACTCGCCGTCCTCATCGACGCCGACAACGCCCCCGCCGACATCATCGACCGCCTGCTCGAAGAAGTTGCCAAATACGGCATCGCCAGCGTCAAACGCATCTACGGCGACTGGAGCCACGGCCTTTCCAAATGGAAAGCCGCCCTCCTGCCCCACGCCATCATCCCCGTCCAACAATTCGCCTACACCAAAGGCAAAAACGCCACCGATATGGCATTGGTCATCGACGCGATGGATTTGCTATAC
>NZ_JBQCXA010000177.1:0-996 GCF_051956855.1 Neisseria sp. P0021.S007 | reverse complement strand
GAGGAAGGTATCGATAAAAATACCGCCGCCCCAAGGCAATATCGGAATCAGGCTGAATGCGACCCAAATCGAGTTCACCATCACGCCGTAACCGGCCATCTGCGCCAAGGGCGCTTGATAAGACTCAGGCACATACGCAGCAAGTACGACGACAAAGCCCCAAAAGAACGCCAAAATCAAATTGGCAATCGGGCCTGAAATCGACACCCAACGCCACGCACGGCGTGGATCACGGAAATTGCGCGAATCAATGGGCATAGGACGCGCCCAGCCGAACAGGAAACTGCCTATCATCAGACACACCAACGGCACGACAATCGTACCGACAGGGTCGATGTGCGGCAGCGGATTAAGCGTCAAACGCCCAAGCTGCTCGCCGGTATGGTCGCCCCAATAACGCGCCGTATAACCGCGTGCCACTTCGCGCACGGTAATGGCCAACAACACAGGCAATACTGCCAGCAGAAATACGCCTAAATCAAAATTTGCAAACATGTTTTTCCTTATCAAACACGCCGTCTGAAAACAGAAATATCCTTAAATATCCTTTCAGACGGCCTGAGGCTTTAATCTTCCTGTTTTTTGTCCGAACCGAAAAACTCTTTCAGCTCTCGCCAAGTAATGCCTTTACCTTGCGGATTCAATTTGAAGACTGGTTTGCCGTAATTGCTGTACACGTTGTCGCCGATAATATTGATGGCCTTATGTGTGCCGTTGATTTGCATATACATGCGGGAAGCCAAAATACGGCCTTTGCGGTCAAGATAATAGTCGACAACAGGATTGTTACCGGATATACGCTGGAAGCTAAGTGGCTGGTTATCACTTATGCTGACAAACATACTGAAAAATTCCCGCGCATTTTTATAATCTTCTTCTGTTGACCCTGGTTGGGGCGTTTTCTGTAATTTCGACAATTCTTCATCAAAAGCCTTAGCCACTGCCTTCATTACGACTGAATCATACTCTGGTTTCATGACATGACGTACACGATAG
>NZ_JBQCXA010000176.1:0-996 GCF_051956855.1 Neisseria sp. P0021.S007 | reverse complement strand
CTTTTGAGGTATTCCTATTTCAGACGGCCTTTTATGAAGGAAGTCGTCAATCGGGTTTGTGTTCGATATAGTCTTGCGGTTTGTCGGCTTTGCTGGTGCGCGTAACCGTGTATTCGCCTTCAATAATGTCTTCATCCTCTTTGGCGGAGCTGTAAGTCTGGCGGCTTTGGAAAGACTGAGTAGAAGAAACGGCCGCGTTGCCTTTAAACGGAATCAGCAAGAGCAGGGCGACGGCGGTTGAAATAAAGCCGGGGCTGAGCAGGAAAACCGCGGCGGCAGTATAGCGAATCGGCCACAGCATTTGATAGGGGGAAATATTTTGTCCGCTGCGGACGGCTGCGCCAGCGAGTAAAAGGCCGGAGATGCCGGTATGGCGCAGCATAAAGATACCGCTGATAAAGCTGAGAGCCATCACAAACAGCGTCCAACCGCCGCCAAGCCAGTCGGCAACCCAGACGATAGACATGATTTCCAAAAAGATTAAAACCAAAAAACCGATTCCAAAATACTGCATAAGTGTTTGTTCCTTCATTCAACGGATAGTGTCGATTGTCTTCTATCTAGATAAAGATAAACCTTATTTTTTCAAGCAAATACTGTGTGAAAAAGCGTAAACGGGCGTTGAGGCTGTCTGAACGGAGATAAAAAGAAGAATGATGTTTCAGACGGCCTTTAGATATTCTATCGCATCACATTGTTCCAATCGCTTTCAAAATAACTGACGAGAATTTGGTTGTTCAAATAATTTGCTTCCACCTTGCGCCTTGCCATATCGGGCGGAAAACGGAACATTTCGGCAACGGTCTGGGCATTGAGATAGCGGGTGGGTACGTCGAATTTTTGCGGAATGGGGAAGTTTTGGTCAAACCCTGCCAACACAAATCCCCATTCTCCAAAGGAAGGGACGTAGACATGATAGGGCGCGGTGTTCAACTTGGCCGCTTCGAGGGTGGCAACGACCGACCAGTAGGCATTGGGTGCGAAATAAGGCGAAGT
>NZ_JBQCXA010000175.1:0-997 GCF_051956855.1 Neisseria sp. P0021.S007 | reverse complement strand
GGCGAGCCCTGCCGTGATTATTGAACAATTCGGCGCAAACGGCGGCTCTCTCGGCCCTGTCAACTTCAAAGGTAAAGTCTATGCCGATTTCGCTACTGAAAAAGGCGCAGACTGGGTTATCGGCGCCAATGAAGACGACTACCACTATATCGGCTTCAACTTCGGCCGAGATGCTACCGAGCCTGAATTTGTCGATTTGCGCAATGTCATCGAAGGCGACATCAGCCCCGACGAACAAGGCCGTCTGAAACTGGCACGCGGTATTGAAGTCGGTCACGTTTTCCAATTGCGCGACAAATATACCCAAGCCATGAATGTCAGCTTCTTGGATAACAACGGTAAATCCCAAACTATGGAAATGGGCTGCTACGGCATCGGTATTACCCGCGTTGTTGCCGCCGCCATCGAGCAAAACAACGACGAAAAAGGCATTGTTTGGACCAAAGCAATGGCACCGTTTGAAGTCGTTATCGTGCCGATGAACTACAAAAAATCTGAAGCCGTACGCGAAGCCGCTGACAAAATCTATGCCGAGCTTTTGGCTGCCGGTGCGGATGTATTGTTGGATGACCGCGACGAACGTGCGGGCGTATTGCTGAATGACTCTGAGCTGTTGGGTATTCCTCACCGCATCGTAATCGGCGATCGCGCCTTAAAAGAAGGCAATGTTGAATATGCCGAACGCCGTGACAATCAGGCTCAAGCCGTTGCGGTATCAGAAGTTGTCGCCAAGGTTCTGACTGCATTGAACGCTTAAGTCTTTTTCAATCATGAAAAGGCCGTCTGAAACTGATTATTTCGTTTCAGACGGCCTTTTTTTGTTTTAATAAATAATGTTTTGTCCGTAACTCTCTAATATTTCTTTGATTTTCAAAATGGTTTCTTTAGGCGGCGGATGTACGCCTTTTAATTTGTATTCGTCGCCGCACAAAGCCCATTTGTGGGCGCCCAATTCGTGATACGGCAAAAGCTCGACCATTTCGACATTATCCATATC
>NZ_JBQCXA010000174.1:0-998 GCF_051956855.1 Neisseria sp. P0021.S007 | reverse complement strand
GTCCAATACTGGGATGGGCAACAAGTTCAACACGCCTAAACTAATGCTGACCAAAGCGAGGAATTCCAAATAGCTTTGAAATCCCAGCTGTGCCGTTTTCCCGGCGACGTCGGCAATGGTCAGCGGGCCTGAAATATGGTTCAGGGAGGCATTGCCTGTAATCAGTTTTCCGAAGAATTTTACCGTCATCCAAGCATTGTTGACGGTTTTGTCCCAGCCCATCGCAAATGCTTCTGCGACAGACGGCTTATATTCGCGCTTGATTTCTTTTGTCCACGCTTCGTCGCCCTGAGGACCGAAGCCTACCCTGCCGACCAGCGTTCTGTCGGGTTGCTGGATACTGTCGGGGCGGATGGTCGTCTGAAAAGTTTTACCGTCGCGCTCGTAGCTCAATGCGATTTTCTTACCCGGGCTTTGGCGTACGATTTCTTCCCATTGCTGCCAAGACTCGATGTCTTGTCCGTCGGCACTGATCAGCTTGTCGCCTTTTTTCAAACCGGCTTTTTCAGCCGGGCTGTTTTCTTCCATTTTGCCGACACGGGTGGTGATTTTAAAAGGCGACAACCCGATATAGCCTTGGTTTTTCGCAATTTTACCTGCTTCAGGCGTGCCTGCGGCATCGATAATCCGCATGGTTTCTTGTCCCGAGGTCGTCTGAACGGCAACATTTACCTTGCCTGACTCGATGTTCAACACGATTTCTTGCTGGGCTTTTTCCCACTCGCCGACGTTAACGCCGTTAACCGAAATAATTTTGTCTCCGGGCTGAAAACCTGCTTTTGAGGCAATGGTATTTTGCTTGACCATGCCGATATACGGGCGGATTTCGGTAACGCCGAAGGAAAAACTCAAGCCGTAAAGTAGAACCGCCAGCGCGAGATTGGTCAGCGGACCTGCGGCGACGATGGCGATGCGTTTGGCGGGATGCTGTTTGTCGAAGGCGTAAGGCAGGTCTGCCTGCGCCACTTCCCCCTCGCGCGTATCGACCATTTTGACAT
>NZ_JBQCXA010000173.1:0-998 GCF_051956855.1 Neisseria sp. P0021.S007 | reverse complement strand
GTCCAGTACCATGCTGATTCCCCTGTGGGCGAAGGCTGTGGAGCAGGGTAGGGCGCAGCCGCTTTTGCGCGATGACGAAGCCGTGCGGATGTTGGATAAGATTGACTACGACTTCAGCAAGTTTGCCAAAGTCAAAGCATCGCAGGTCGGCTGTTGCGGGCGGGCGAAGCTGTTGGACGATATGACCCGGCACTTTATCGCCGAACATCCCGACGCCGTCGTGTGCAAATCGGCGCGGGGCTGGATGCGCGTTACGAACGTTTGGGCAAGCCGCGCATTACCGATTGGTATGATTTGGATTTGCCGGAAGTGATTGAAGTGCGGCGCATGCTGCTGCCCGAATCGGACAATCATTATCTGGGCGCGTCCATGTTCGACGAAACATGGATGAACACCGTCGCCGCGCACGGCAAACCCGTGTTGCTCGTCATCGAAGGCGTGTTGATGTATTTTGAAGAAACGCAGGTGCAGGACTTTTTCAAACAGGTTGCCCGCCGCCTACCGCACGCGCAACTCGCCATCGACACCATTCCCAAAGCCTACATCGGACAAAGTAAACGCCACGACGCACTTGGCAAAATGGACAAACCGCCCGAGTTCCGTTGGGCGATAAGCGGAACGGACGACATCCGACGGCTGATACCGGGTGTGGAAATTATTGAAGAAGCCAGCTTGAGCAGCGTCTGTAAACCGCGTTATCCGTGGCTTTTGCGCCTTTTATATGCGACCGCGTGGGGACGGCGCAAACTGGATATGCGCTTGATGAGGATACAAGTGCCATCCAGTTGATAAGCATGAGGTCGTCTGAAAACGGTTTTCAGACGACCTTATGTTATGTTTTTGCTGGTGTTTTGGTGGCTGAAGTTGAGTTTAGAAATGGGCGAAAAAGCAGAGATTTGCTGCTAAGCGAAGCCTCTTTTTTACCCATATTGCAACCAATGTGAAATCCTGTATGCCAAAACATCTTTAATTTACAAGAAAACTATGGCGCAGAAGCG
>NZ_JBQCXA010000172.1:0-999 GCF_051956855.1 Neisseria sp. P0021.S007 | reverse complement strand
GGTCAATACAACGCTGACGTGATCAATCTACTGGAACGTGGCAGAGTATTGCGCTCATTACCCATCGACGAATTCAAAGTAAGTTGCCCGTTTTCCGTAACTAAAACTACTGAAATCCTACCTTTACGCATAGAAAAAGCCAAATATACCGATTCGCTCGGCTATTTACCAAGTACGCTTCCCGCGCTCAAAGCATCTGCCGGGAAAAAAGTGCAATCTGCCTTGCGTTTGGACTTCTCACTCAGCGTACCTGGCGCATGTTCGGAAATGTTGCCGGATGAATTATCTGTGTTTTTAGGTACGGAACTTTCTAAGTCATCTGCACTGCTGTTTTTACTGGCCTCAGAATGCGTAGGCGTCGTTTGCCACAGTTATGAGAACCCCAAACAATGGTATTACCCGTTGTCCTCCAAACCGGAACATCGGGGATTTCGGGAAGATGAAGCCTTATCGTTTAATTTGGACAAATCCGTCAGTGCATTCCGGATTATGCAGGAATACGCGCGACTACCGGAAAAATTCCTGTTTGTTGCTCAAAAAGATATCAAACAGGCTGTCCGTCAGGCTGAGAATGACGGACATTTGCCCAAAGTACCCGAACATTTGGAAGAAATCGTAAACGATAAGGGTGTCAATAAAAAAATCATTACCTATCGCAAACGTTATTTCAGTCTTTCATTTTTATTCAGCAACAAAATCCCCGAATTGACAGAATTGATCGGTGTAGAGGATTTTTCCGTCAATGCGGTACCTGTGGTAAACCTTTTCAGAAAAAAAAGCTCCCGCTTCCCTGTAAACATCCAAGACCAGGAACACCACGTTATCATCGACCGTACACAACCTTTAAATTATGAAATCTACGCCATCGAACAAGTAAAAGGTTTTGACACCAACAACCGTCAAACCGTTGTATTTTCCCCGATGTACAAAGCGCCGGATATAGGACTCTTCCCCGAAGCCCAAACTCAGCATGCTTATTTTTCAGCACGGCGTGCAGAC
>NZ_JBQCXA010000171.1:0-999 GCF_051956855.1 Neisseria sp. P0021.S007 | reverse complement strand
GCGTATTTCCGTCACACCGATTGCCCAAATCGCCGCGGCCACCCATGCCGACTCCTATGTCAGCGTGGCGCAAACTTTGGATAAGGCAGCCAAAGCTATTGGCGTGTCGTTTATCGGCGGCTTTTCTGCGCTGGTGCAAAAAGGTATGTCGCCTTCGGACGAAGTGCTGATCCGTTCCATTCCCGAAGCCATGAAAACCACCGATATCGTGTGCAGCTCCATTAATATCGGCAGCACGCGTGCCGGTATCAATATGGATGCGGTCAAGCTGGCAGGCGAAACCATCAAACGCACGGCTGAAATCACGCCCGAAGGTTTCGGCTGCGCCAAAATTGTCGTGTTCTGTAATGCAGTAGAAGATAATCCGTTTATGGCGGGCGCGTTTCACGGTTCGGGCGAAGCGGATGCCGTTATCAATGTCGGCGTATCCGGCCCGGGTGTTGTAAAAGCCGCGTTGGAAAATTCAGATGCAACGACATTGACCAAAGTTGCGGAAGTTGTGAAGAAAACCGCTTTCAAAATTACCCGCGTGGGCGAACTCATCGGCCGCGAAGCCTCAAAAATGCTGAATATCCCGTTTGGTATCCTCGACTTGTCGTTAGCACCAACCCCTGCTGTCGGCGACTCGGTGGCGCGCATTCTTGAAGAAATGGGCTTGAGCGTCTGCGGTACGCACGGCACGACAGCAGCTTTGGCCTTGCTGAATGATGCCGTGAAAAAAGGCGGCATGATGGCTTCCAGCGCGGTCGGCGGTTTGAGCGGCGCATTTATCCCTGTTTCAGAAGATGAGGGCATGATTGCCGCTGCTGAAGCCGGTGTGCTGACACTGGACAAACTCGAAGCTATGACAGCCGTCTGCTCCGTTGGTTTGGACATGATTGCCGTCCCCGGCGATACGCCTGCGCATACCATTTCCGGCATCATCGCCGACGAGGCCGCCATCGGCATGATCAACAGCAAAACCACTGCCGTGCGCATTATTCCGGTAACCGGTAAAAC
>NZ_JBQCXA010000170.1:0-1003 GCF_051956855.1 Neisseria sp. P0021.S007 | reverse complement strand
CCAGCTGTTAGGCGATTTGGTTTCTCGCCCCATACCCGGGCATGGAACCAATCCGATTATCGAAGGAAGTCAAGATGTGTCGTTTAAGGGGCGTGATGCTGCTGTGGACGGTTGTAAAACTGCATGCGGCTGCGCTTTGATCAGCAGTATGCCGACTGTCGGAAGCGACTAGGGGAAGGGAATCTGCAAGGAGCTAAAGTGCCAGATTGTCGGAAATAAGATACAAAATTGAATAATCCTTTTAGTGTCGCAGGTTTTTAGGGGCGCATACCTGATTCGGGGCAGGTTTGGTAAACAGCCTTTCATCTCAATAATTCAAAAGTTCTGGTATTCAGAATACAGATTAAGTTTTTAGATTTTAAGTTTATTTTTCGGAAGTTATTATGAAGCCAATTTTTACTGGCATAGTGGTTATTATTCTAAGCATCGTCAGTGCAGTCTTACTCTACTTTTTAGGTCATAAATTCGGAATCGATACATCTGCAGCCAAAGCGGTTGTTTGGGCATGTATCACAGTAGTGACCTCGTTGATATTCTTTATCCCTCTGTTGACACGAATGCTTTGGTCAGGCGTGTCCGATAGACATTCTAATTTGAAGCATCTGAATCCCGAAGATTTAAGCGGTGACAGTGCGGAATCTACCCATTTAATCGGTGTGACGGAACGCTGGGAGCAGTTGAGACATATCCACTTGCTGACCAAGCAATATAAAAAACACCGTAAGCCTTGGATTTTTGTGGTCACCCAAGATACTGCCTTGCTGGAAGCCTCTTTGCCGGATATCCGCCGTCAGTTGTGGGTGGAAACCGCATCGGCTATTTGGATTGATGCACATGCTATGGAGCCTGCAGGCGGTTGGCAATATCTGAGGGGCGTGGGTAAACGTCCTGCCGAAGGCATTGTTTCGCTTCAGGCAAAATCCTCAATTCACGAAAATGTTGCGCAATTGACCGAGTTGATGAAAAAGCTCGGATGGAAGCTGCCGATTAATCAGGTGTATCT
>NZ_JBQCXA010000169.1:0-1003 GCF_051956855.1 Neisseria sp. P0021.S007 | reverse complement strand
CTCACGGCTGGTTTCACGGTAATAAAACATCGTCTTGCCGGGTTCGAACAAGGTATTTTCATCAAACGGCACGCCATCCGCACCCACCACAAAACCGCTGTTCAGCCGCCGCCGCCAGTTTTCTTCGCCGACAAAGGGAAAATGAGCGCATAAAAAATGCAGCAGCGGCAAGCCGTAAAACTGCTTTTCATGCGGTAAAACCAAGTAGCTGGGTTTGACACCGTTTAAAAGGGGTAGGGGATTGGTACGTTTTTTCATGCGGCGGATTGTACTCGGTTTTTAGGATTTTTTCAGACGGCCTTGTTTATATGGAAAATAAACTTCTAATAACGGATATGTATTGATGCAGGTTTTGTGTTTAAATAGCCTCTATAAATGGAATCAGATAAACTGGTTTTGTTTGAACTTGCTTTTATGGCATGAATTAAAGAAATGATAAAGAAGCAATATTTGAGAAAAGGAGAATATTATGCAGAGAAAAATCGGCATAATCATCATGTTATCCGCGTTTTCCGTATCCGCTATGGCGGGAGGGGAAGTTCGGCTTGGCAAGAGTAAGGCATACGATAATGAGTATGAACTTGTGGCAGAGCATGAAGTCAATGAAGAAGTTTCACAATTAAATCAAGACGAGTATGCCGCACATCCAATACGCAACGATAGCGGCGTCATGCAGTCAGGAAAAGTGGCTTCAGACAGACAAGCCGTTTCCCAATACGGAAAACCTAATTTGCCGCCTGTCCGCTTAAATCCGCATCCTTCACGACCTTGATTTCAAAATCAAAGGGCTGCTCCATTTGTTTGGGCAGCCCTTTTGTTTTGTCGGCTCACTCACATTTTTGTTTGCGCAAAACAAGTTTGTAATCGGTTTTGATGCCGGTTTGATCGCCAATCATCTTAAAATCATCTATCAAACAACGGTTTTCTGTACATTTCAACGTGAAATCTGCACCGACCCTATGGCCGTCAAATTGTTTAAATGTTGCCCGGACGGTATGGGGAG
>NZ_JBQCXA010000168.1:0-1005 GCF_051956855.1 Neisseria sp. P0021.S007 | reverse complement strand
GCATATGTCCGACCTGATGGCAGGCCGCGTCCACCTTGCCGACTTCAAAATGCTGGCGGCGTGCGGCGGCTTCAGTTACGGCGACGTACTCGGCGCGGGCGAAGGCTGGGCGAAATCCATCCTGTTCCACCCTGCTCTACGCGACCAATTTGCCGCCTTCTTTGCCGATCCGAACACGCTGACATTGGGCGTGTGCAACGGCTGTCAAATGGTCAGCAACCTTGCCTAGATTATCCCGGGCGCAGAGGCATGGCCTAAATTCAAACGCAACTTGAGCGAGCAGTTTGAAGCGCGCCTGAGCATGGTTCATGTTCCAAAATCCGCATCGCTGATTCTGAACGAAATGCAAGGCTCCAGCCTGCCTGTTGTGGTCAGCCACGGCGAAGGCCGCGCCGACTTCGCGCTTCACGGCGGCAAAATTTCAGACGGCCTCGGCATCGCTCTGCAATACGTCGACGGACAAAACCAAGTTACCCAAACCTACCCGCTCAACCCCAACGGCTCGCCGCAAGGCATTGCCGGCGTGACCAATGCCGACGGCCGCGTTACCATCATGATGCCCCACCCCGAACGCGTGTACCGCGCCGCACAAATGAGCTGGAAACCGGAAGACTGGACCGAACTGTCCGGCTGGTACCGCCTCTTTGCCGGAGCAAGGAAGGCGTTGGGTTAACCGGCAGGCTGATTTGATTCGGCTTTAAAGAGAAAGGTCGTCTGAAAACGATTTAGCGGATTCTGCTATATCTGTTTTCAGACGACCTTTATATGTTCTTTTGCGTATAATACCGAACCAACCGCCGTCATTCCCGCGCAGGTGGAAATCCAGCCCCCTGCATTTCAGAAATACTCAAAGACTACTGTAAATTCAAGCTTCTGGATTCCCGCCTACGCGGGAATGACGGTCATAGGAAAATCAATGCATTACCCCAAATAATTAAATTAGAAAACTTAACTTTGATAGGAAGACTTAATGGCGAAAACAAAATATTCCGCACGGATCAATGG
>NZ_JBQCXA010000167.1:0-1006 GCF_051956855.1 Neisseria sp. P0021.S007 | reverse complement strand
GCTTCGGATTCTTCACGGATCACGTCCACCATTTAGTCAATGGTGATCCTGCAGATCAGCTTTTTGTTTTCATCGACAACCGGCGCGGTTACCAAGTCATAACGTTCAAACGCCTGCGCCGCTTCTTCCACGTCGTCTTCGGGACGGAAGCGCACGACATCGGTGGCCATCACGTCCGCCACCATGTCTTCGGGGTCGGCGACCAAGAGTTTGCGGATGGGCAGCACACCTTGCAACACGTCGTTTTCATCGACCACGAAAATCTTGTCGGTATGGTCGGGCAGGCTGTCGAAACGGCGCAAGTAGCGCAACACGACCTCACACGTCACATCGGCGCGGATGCTGACCAATTCAAAGTCCATAATCGCGCCGACTTGGTTGTCTTCGTAAGACATCGCCGCTTTGACCTGCTCGCGTTCTTCTTCATCACGCGTTTGCAGCGCTTCGTACACCACTTGGTGCGGCAAGTCGTCTGCCAGTTCTGCCAATTCGTCTGCGTCCAAATCATCGACAGCGGCCAACAGCTCGTCTTTGTCCATGGACTCGATCAGCATTTCGCGTACGGAGTCGGATACTTCCAGCAACACTTCGCCGTCGTCTTCAGGGGCGACCAAAAGCCAAACGATGTTACGCTCGCGCGGTGGCAGAGATTCCAAGACGGCGGCCACGTCGGCAGGGTGCAACTCGGCCAAGAGGACGGTCAGCTCGGTGAACTTGTCGCACAGGCTTTCGTCTTCAATCGGCATGCCTGCTTCGATTTGTTCAAATGACGGCTCAAGGATTTCGCATAAGGCGTGGATGCGGTCGATATCGTCAGAGATGCGATCGTCAGAAATGCGGTCTTCTACCACATCATTGTCGGGGATATTGTCGAGATTCGGAGGGGTTTGTTCGATGCTCATAAATGCTCCGCCCGCCAGACGCGGGAAGGCATTTCGGCGGGATGATTATTGTTGTTGTGTATCAGATGGGAAGTTCAAAGACGAACTGGGAAGGTCCATAATTC
>NZ_JBQCXA010000166.1:0-1010 GCF_051956855.1 Neisseria sp. P0021.S007 | reverse complement strand
ACACAACAGAGCCAGTTGCCGAAGAGCCGGAATACATCGCAGCTACCGAAGAAGAAATCAAAGTTGCGCCTAAAACCCGCAAATCTGCCAAACCGGAACGTATTCCTAAAATCACGCCGTTTGCACAAATGGAAACGCCCGAATACAGCCCATCTTTGGTGCAAAACAGCAATTTTGAAGAAATCACATTAGAAGAAGCCACCCGTTCCCTGCATGAAGCTGCGGTTGAGGAATGGAACGAGCATTTAGCCGAAAAAAATGCGCCGATTTACAAAGACGAAGTTGAAACCCCATTATTGCGCGCTTCATCCCTACCGATGACAGGTATGGAAATCATCGACTACAACGACCCTATCTTGCGCCGCACACGCGAGCGTGCCTTGGCGCGTGCCAACAATGTCCGCGTGGCAGAAGCCAATGCGCCGCATATCGAAACCGTTCAGACGGCCTTAAGAACTGCCGAAAAGGAAGCCATCCTCCCCTATACTTCCATGCAGGCATTCCCATCTGAAATCCAAGCAGAAGATATTCACGACAACCTTGCCCGCCGTACCGCCGCACGCCACAAACTGGCCGCAGCCGTTGCCCCATTGCGCGACTACTCTCCGCGCACCATCGAAAATGACGAAATTTTGGCCAACTTGGGACAAATCAGCCGTCCTGCCAGCCTGCGCCGCCAAGTCCGCCATACTGAGGCGGCCGCCGAAAGATGGGCGCGCAAACAAGCTGCTACGGAAGCTGTTGCACCACAACCTGCCGCACCGGCAACACCGTCCAATCCGAAACCGGCTGCGCCTGTTAAAAAATCCCCTTATATCTCCCGACCTGCCGCACCAAACGCAACCGTAGTCGAGCCACCTGCCGTACCGGTTGTCCCTATGGCTAAAACCGATATTCCCGAACCACCCGTTTTCCAAACCTCGATTGCGCCAATTGACATCCCCGAGCCGCCTGCTTTTGAACATAAAATCCAAGTGCCGATTTTTGATTCGCAAGTCAATGCGCACGTC
>NZ_JBQCXA010000165.1:0-1013 GCF_051956855.1 Neisseria sp. P0021.S007 | reverse complement strand
CATTTGAAATTGTTTGGCTACGGACGCGAAACTTCGCCGTTTTTGGCCCAGCTGTCGCAAGCCGACTTTAAGCCGATTGTGAAACAAAGCTATTCTGCCGCTTTGATGACGGCTGTGTCCCTGCCCAGCTTTTTCAATGCGATACCGCATGCCAACGGTTATGAGCAAATCAGCAGCGGCGATACCAATATGTTCCGCCTCGCCAAAGAGCAGGGCTATGAAACGTATTTTTACAGCGCGCAGGCTGAAAACGAGATGGCGATTTTGAACTTAATCGGTAAAAAGTGGATAGACCATCTGATTCAGCCGACGCAGCTGGGCTATGGCAACGGCGACAATATGCCTGATGAGAAGCTGTTGCCGCTGTTCGACAAAATCAATTTGCAGCAGGGCAAGCATTTTATCGTGTTGCACCAACGCGGTTCGCACGTCCCATACGGCGCATTGTTGCAGCCTCAAGATAAAGTATTCGGCGAAGCCAATATTGTGGATAAATACGACAACACCATCCACAAAACCGACCAAATGATTCAAACCGTATTCGAGCAGCTGCAAAAGCAGTCTGACGGCAACTGGCTGTTTGCCTATACCTCCGATCATGGCCAGTATGTGCGCCAAGATACCTACAATCAAGGCACGGTGCAGCCCGACAGCTATCTTGTGCCGCTGGTGTTGTACAGCCCGAATAAGGCCGTGCAACAGGCTGCCAACCAAGCTTTTGCGCCTTGCGAGATTGCCTTCCATCAGCAGCTTTCAACGTTCCTGATTCACACACTGGGCTACGATATGCCGGTTTCAGGTTGTAGCGAAGGCTCGGTAACGGGCAATCTGATTACAGGCGATGCAGGCAGCTTGAATATTCGCGACGGCAAGGCGGAATATGTTTATCCGCAATAAGCGGCGAGAAAACCAATAAAGACAAATTTAGATGATGTCGGGGATAGATGCCCGACCGACAAGACTATGCAAAATATGAAAAACCAAGTACGCGGATCAGGCATGGATGCCCGATC
>NZ_JBQCXA010000164.1:0-1020 GCF_051956855.1 Neisseria sp. P0021.S007 | reverse complement strand
CACGAATACCTGGGCGACTTGGTTAAAGAAAAACTGATTTACTATCCAATCGTTTCACGCGAAGAATATGTACACCAAGGCCGTCTGACCGATTTGATGCGCAGCGGCAAACTCTTCGAAGACATCGGCCTGCCTAAAATCAATCCGCAAGACGACCGCGCCATGCTGTGCGGCAGCCCTGCCATGTTGAAAGACACCTGCAGCGTCTTGGACGAATTCGGCCTGACCGTTTCTCCGAAAACCGGCGTTCGCGGCGACTACCTGATTGAGCGCGCATTCGTCGATCAATAACGTACGTCAGCAACAGGCCGTCTGAAACCCTTCTTTCAGACGGCCTAAACCTTAATAATTTATCCCACATTATGCCTACTCTACTCATCATCCGTCCGTCCAACCGTCCACAGCAAGATATCCAAACCTGCCATGCAGCCGGTTGGCAGGCTCAGGTATTGAGTCCGATTGAAATAGAGGCAGACCGTTCGGCACTAAACAAACTTCCCGAACAATTCAAGCAAGCCGATGTGGTGTTTTGGGTCAGCCCGACCACTATTGAAACTGCAGTACCGTATCTGACCTTTTCAGACGGCCCTAAAGTACACATTACCGTCGGCCAAACCAGCCAACATACTTTGGCGCAATTCTCCCCCTATCCCGTATTCTCTCCCGAAGATGGTAACGACAGCGAAGCCGTCTTGAGAATGCCTATTTGGAAAAACCTACCACCCAACGCCCGAGTTCTAATCATTCGAGGCCATGGAGGCCGTGATTTTCTAGCAGACAAACTGACCGAACTGGGTTTCCAAATCAACATCGCTGAAATCTATTTCAGACGGCCACACGCCATCGATTGGCAGAACTTTAAAACTGAAGACATCGCCGCCGCCTACGTTACATCCGGCGAGCTCGCGCGCGAATTTTTCCATCAGATTCCGCCGCAATTTTCCCGATTCTTCGAATCCTTGCTATACTTTACCCACCATCCTCGCATTGCCGATGCGCTTCGCATCGTCGGTGCCAAAC
>NZ_JBQCXA010000163.1:0-1022 GCF_051956855.1 Neisseria sp. P0021.S007 | reverse complement strand
AAAGGCTTGTGTGCACTTCGATTAAGGAACACTGATTATGTCACCCGAAAACCAAGCGGAAAACACCACACCCTCAACAGAAAAAACGGCAAAAGCCACTCCGCCCAAACCTTCCAAACCCAAATCCAGCGTAATTCAAATTCATCCCGAAGGCGAACGCATCCATCCGAAAAAAGCAGAAGGACGCTTTGCCAAACTGCGTATCGCCGCCGTATTGGCGACCCAGTTTGTATTTTACGTAATTCCATGGTTTAACTGGAGTAACCGTCAGGCAGTTTTATTTAATATCCCTGACCGTCATTTTTTCATTTTCGGCCTGTCACTGGGCATGGGCGATTTGATTTACCTTGCCTTGCTGTTGATGATTTGTGCCTTCGGACTGTTTTGGTGGACAACCATTGCCGGTCGTTTGTGGTGCGGCTACTCTTGCCCGCAAACGGTTTACACCGAAATCATGCTTTGGATCGACAACTTGGTTGAAGGCGACCGCAACAAACGTTTAAAACTGGAAAAATCGCCTTGGAACTTTACTAAAATCCGCATTAAAGCCACCAAAGCCCTGTTGATTTTCCTCTTCTGCGCATGGACAGGTATTACTTTCGCAGGCTGGTTTAATCCAATCCGTGAATTTGTTCCAGCCCTGTTTACCGGCGCGGCAGGCGGTGGCGCAATGTTTGCCGCAGCGTTTTACGGATTCATGACCTTCTTTTTTGCCCACATCATGCGCGAAAAAGTGTGTCTGCATATGTGCCCGTATGCACGCTTCCAAAGTGCGATGTTTGACAAAGACACACTGATTATTTCCTACGATACCGAACGCGGCGAACCTCGCGGTGCACGCAAAAAAACCGCCAACAAAGAAGACAGCGGCTTGGGTGACTGTATCAACTGTGCCATGTGTGTACAGGTCTGCCCTGTCGGCATCGACATCCGCAACGGTTTGCAATACCAATGTATCGGTTGTGCAGCCTGTATCGACGCTTGTGACGAAATCATGGACAAAATGGGTTATCCGCGCGGCC
>NZ_JBQCXA010000162.1:0-1028 GCF_051956855.1 Neisseria sp. P0021.S007 | reverse complement strand
CTGAACGTCCGACCAAAGCAACGCGTTCCCCTTGGCGGATGTTGAGATTGAATCCATCCAAGGCTTTTTTACCGTCTTCGTGGTAGCGGACATCGACGTTTTCGAATTTCAGACGACCTGAAACGTTTTTCAGATGTTTGGTGCCCTTGTCTTGCTCAGGCTCGGTATCAAGGAACTGACAAACCGCATCCGAAGCGATAAACATGGTCTGCATGGGAATGCTGATGTTCGCCAAGTTTTTGATCGGACCGAGCATTTGCAGCATGGCAACGATAAATGCCATAAATTCACCGATGGTGGTATAGCCTTGCTGACTCTGCCAAAGGGCAATAAAGATCACGACAGCCAAAGCAAACGACGCAATCAGTTCACTGAACGGAGAACGTGCGGCGCTGGCTTGCGTGATTTTTTTACCGAGACGGACGATGGTGTCATTGACTTCGGCAAAGCGTTCAGACGCTTTCTTCTGACCGCCAAAGAGTTTGACCACGCGGTGTCCTTGGTGGACTTCGTTAACGACGTTGTTCAGCGTACCGATACTTTGCTGCGCGCTGGCAATGATGTCTTTCAGACGGTTGCGGTAATAACGGGACAACAAAGACAACAGCGGGAACATCAGGGCGACAATCAGACTGAGCTGCCAGTTCAAATACAGTAGAACGCAGACCAAACCGATGACAATCATGGTATCGCGGGTCAAAACGATAAAGACATTACTGGCGTTGCTGATGGATGATTCCGCCATTTGCACCATGTTCATTAAAACTGTGCCGGACGGGGTTTCCTGATGGAATTTGGAAGAGAGTTGCAGCATTTTGGCAAACATATCGCGGCGCAGATGGCTGATTGCCATGACGGAAACCCAAGTCAGCAAATATGTGCTGACATAGCGGCTAATGCCTCGGATGATGACCAAAAAGATAAAAAATATCGGTACAACCCAGACTTTGTTAGGCGTACCCCAAATCAGTTAGGTAAATTGGTCTTTCCAATTTTGCAGCGTGGCGACGATGCCGCCTGCGGTATTG
>NZ_JBQCXA010000161.1:0-1030 GCF_051956855.1 Neisseria sp. P0021.S007 | reverse complement strand
TGTTTGAACCTTTTGAAAGCGGCTAACAGGCTAAGTGTGCCTGTTGCTGCTTAAAAGGCGGCCGGATGCCTGATTATCAGGTATCCAAGGGGGATTATGGGGGTATTTGAGTAGAATCAGTAGATATTTGAAACAAAAACAGCCGAAAACCTGTGTTAGGTTTCGGCTGTCGGAGGAAAAGGAATTTTGCAAAGGTCTCAGCCGGAGAGTTTGAATATATATACCAAACTGATCATCTTGGGCGGTTAAAAACATGGGAAGCACAAGAGCTTCAGTTAACCAAACGTTCCGACAGGCTTCATCATAACCCTAATACTCCGGGAAAACTCAGTGGTGATCATGCTGGTCATTTGGCGGGAGATAGATTTGGCGGGTCTCCAAAGTTAGATAATCTGGTATCCCAGCTTAGCGGAGTTAATTTAAGCAATTATAAAATTCTAGAAAATGAATGGGCAAATGCATTAATGGAAAAGAAACGCGTAACGGTAAATGTTGATATACAATACAAGGGAAATAGTTTAAGGCCAGATCATTTTGTTATTCAATATGAAATTGATGGCATTAAAAAAGTTGAAAAGATTTACAACACAGGAAAGTAAAAATGAAATTTGAAGATAAGATATCAGAAATACAAAAACGTATGCTTAGCTTGGCACTTGAATTTTCAGGAGAGGGGGTTACCGCTGTCTATATATATGGTGCAAGGGAAAGAAACGTATTGTCTTTTGATGCTTTTTTTAAAGTGGATAATAAAATTATGAGAAAGGAGTCTTTTAATACAAAAGAGATTCAATGGCAGTTTCTTAATCTTGGAATGGAAGATTATTCGGAACTATGCTCTGTCTTTGCCGAGAATCATCAGGAAATTCCAACTCAGTTGAAACTCATATATGACAATGTAAATCAGAAAGCATCCGCTAATTATTCATATGAAAAATTTTTCTCGCATAGAGATGATTTAACACCGGGTAATATTTTTGAACAATGGTTTAAAGAAGAAAAGCAAAAAACAGAAAACCCGTATGGCTAA
>NZ_JBQCXA010000160.1:0-1030 GCF_051956855.1 Neisseria sp. P0021.S007 | reverse complement strand
ATACAGGCGACTTCCAAAACCTTGTCATTGCTAGCCACCACTTCTTCAATTTCGTTCGGATACACATTGAAACCAGATACCACAATCAAATCTTTTTTGCGGTCCACCAGCTTCAACCAACCTTTTTCATCCATAACAGCAATGTCGCCGGTCTCCAAAAAGCCGCGCGCATCGATTGCTTTGGCGGTTTCTTCCGGACGGTTCCAATAGCCTTTCATCACTTGCGGGCCGCGTACCCACAATTCGCCCGGTTGTCCGATAGGCACTTCTTTGCCGTCTGCATCACGCAATTCGACCTCGGTTGAAGAAACAGGCAAGCCGATACCACCGCTGTAAGCTTCGATATTCAAAGGATTACAACATACGCCCGGGCTGGCTTCGGTCAAGCCGTAAGCCTCCACAATCGGCGTACCAGTAATTTTTTTCCATTTTTCCGCCACGGCTTTTTGTGTTGCCATACCGCCGCCCAAAGTCAGCTTCAAACGGGAAAAATCAACTTCGGCAAAATCCGGACGGTTGACCATCGCATTAAACAGGGTATTCACACCGATGAATACGCTGATCGGCTCTTTTTTCAATTCACCGATAAATCCTTTCATATCGCGAGGGTTGGTAATCAGGATGATTTTAGAACCGGTATTGGCGAAAATCATCAGGTTTACCGTCAAGGCAAAGATGTGGTAAAGCGGCAGCGCGGCGATGACGGTTTCTTCGCCTTCGCTCAGTTGGAATTTAATCCATTCTTTCGCCTGAAGCATATTGGCGCAGATATTGCCGTGACTAAGGACGGCGCCTTTCGCCAAACCGGTTGTACCGCCTGTATATTGCAGCAAGGCAGTATCGTCGCGCGTCAACTCGACTGGCTTGAACGTATTGGCCGCACCTTGCTTCAAGGCCGTCTGAAAAGTGATGGTATTGGGAATGCGGTATTCCGGCACCATTTTTTTCACTTTGCGGATGACGAAGTTCATCAACGCGCCCTTAATCATGCCGAACATCTCGCCGACCGACGCGACAATCACATGTTTGA
>NZ_JBQCXA010000159.1:0-1032 GCF_051956855.1 Neisseria sp. P0021.S007 | reverse complement strand
CGCGTATCTACACCGGCATCGACACCGAAACTGCGGATCAACACTCAGGCCGTCTGAAAAACAGCTTCGACAAAGACGCGGTGGCCAAAGAAATCAACCTGCAAAGGGAAGTAACACAGGAGTTCGGCAAAAACGCCGCCCAAACCACAGCAGCCGTTTCCGACAAACTCGGCAATACCCAAAGTTACGAACGGTATCAGGCAGCCAAAACCCTGCTGGAGGCCAAACTGCAAAATACGGACAGCGAAGCCGAAAAAGCCGCTATCCGCACATCCCTCGGTCAAGTAAACGCCTACCTTGCCGAAAACCAAAGCCGCTACGACACCTGGAAAGAAGGCGGCATAGGCAGGAGTATCCTGCACGGAGCGGCAGGCGGACTGACGACGGGCAACCTCGGCGGCATACTGGCCGGCGGCGGCACTTCCCTTGCCGCACCGTATTTGGACAAAGCGGCGGAAAACCTCGGCCCGGCGGGCAAAGCGGCGGTCAACGCACTGGGTGGGGCGGCCATCGGCTATGCGGCGGGCGGGAATGCAGGTACGGCGGCAGTAGGGGCGAATGTCGATTGGAACAACCGGCAGCTGCATCCTGATGAAAGGGCTTGGATAAAACAAAATGCCAAAGCATTTGCAAAACAAGAAAATGGCGGGAAGGAACCTACCGCCCAACAAGTTGCCGATGCTCAAAAACGCTTAGTGCATCAAGCAGTCAAAGAAACCGATTTATTTTGGATGCTGACTTTAGAAAAGGTAACTGATTTACCTGCAAAAGACTTTCTTAAAAAAGCCAGGCAGACCTTTCTCAATGAAGATGGCAGGCAACAGCGATTCTTCACTACGGAAGGCAAACAATTTGTCCGACCGGAGGTTTTTGCACCGGAGGCCCAATCAGACCTTGTGTTCTACCGAAACAATTTACACTCATCCAAAAATAGCAGCATTACCCAAGGCGCGAAGGATTTGGCTTCGGAATTTGCAAAAAAATCCTGGAAGGAAAAAATACAAAATCCACGAAAAACTATTACTAGAGGAG
>NZ_JBQCXA010000158.1:0-1035 GCF_051956855.1 Neisseria sp. P0021.S007 | reverse complement strand
CATACTGTGACCATTAAAGACGGTAACGGTAACACCACTACTACCATCGTTAAAGACGGTAAAGCTGCTGCTAAAGGTGATACCGGTGCAACTGGTGCCGATGGTAAGAATGCTAAAGCCGACGTTAAAGACAACGGCAACGGCACTCACACTGTAACCATCACTGATGGCGAAGGTAAAACCACTACTACCATCGTTAAAGACGGTGCCAAAGGTGATACCGGTGCAGACGGTAAGAATGCCAAAGCCGAAGTTAAAGACAACGGCAACGGCACTCACACTGTAACCATCACTGATGGCGAAGGTAATACCACTACTACCATCGTTAAAGATGGTACAGCTGCAGCTAAGGGTGATACCGGCGACAATGGTAAGTCAGCTGAAGCTGAAGTTACACGTGATGATGCTAAAGGTGAAACCACTATCACTGTTAGAAACCTGGATAAAGATGGTAAAGTCATCGGTACCACTTCTGAAGTTGTGAAAGATGGTAAGAACGCTGAAGCTAAAGTTGAAACTACAGCTAAAGGCGAACATACTGTAACCATCAAAGACGGCAACGGTAACACCACTACCACCATCATTAGAGATGGTAAAGATGGTAAAGACGGTAAAGATGCTGATGGCACCTTCGGTCTGCGTGATGAGGATAACGCTGAAATCACCAAAAAACTGAATAACACTATTCAGATTAAAGGTGATAAGGGTACAGTTCAAGTATTCGACAAAGCAACCGGTAAGACTTCGGAGAAAGAAGTTCAAAACATCTTCGTTAAGGAAGACGGCGGTGCGCTGAAAGTCAGCTTGAACCGTGATCTGCACGTTGACAGTGTTACTAGTAACAGTGTTACTACTAACGAACTGAACGTAGGTCCTGTAACCACCAACCAAGGTGGTATCGATGCCGGCAAAAATACTATCCAAAACGTTGTTCCAGGTAAGAAAGGTACTGATGCGGTTAACGTTAACCAGCTGAACCAAAAAATCGGCGATGCGAACAGCAATGCGAACAAGATTGACAACAACGCCCGCGAA
>NZ_JBQCXA010000157.1:0-1040 GCF_051956855.1 Neisseria sp. P0021.S007 | reverse complement strand
GACTCCATGATGCCTAAAATGAACGGTTTGGACGTATTGAAAAACGTACGTACCCAAAGCACTGTACCCATCATCATGCTGACTGCAAAAGGTGACGACATCGACCGCATTATTGGTTTGGAAATGGGTGCGGACGATTATGTTCCGAAACCATGTACACCGCGCGAACTCTTAGCCCGCATCAACGCCATCCTACGCCGTGCGCAACACAGCAACGAACAAAACAACGCGCCTAACAGCATTTCTGTCAGCGACGTCGTTTTGTACCCGGCCAAACGCCAAGCCAGCATCAAAGACACTCCGCTCGAGTTGACCAGCACCGAATTCAACCTGCTCGAAGTTTTGATGCGCCACGCCGGACAAGTCGTCAGCAAAGAGACCCTGTCTATCGAGGCACTCGACCGCAAACTGGCTAAATTTGACCGCAGCATCGACGTACACATCTCCAGCATCCGCCACAAATTGGGCGATGCTTCCCTGATTCAAACCGTACGCGGCTTAGGCTACCTGTTTGTTAAAAACTAAAGATTAAACAGATCAATGAAACTGTTTCAACGCATCTTCGCCACATTTTGCGCAGTTATCGTCTGCGCAATCTTTGTGGCGAGTTTTTCATTTTGGCTGGTACAAAACACCCTCGCCGAAAACCAATTCAACCAACGCCGCACCATCGAAACCACACTGATGAACAGCATCGTTTCCGCATTCAACTCACGCGGAGACAGCGGTGCGCGCGAAATTCTTTCTGAATGGAAAAACAATCCGGTTTCCAATGCCGTTTATGTGATTACCGGCGACGATAAAAAAGATATTTTAGGCCGCAATATCGACAGCCTATCCATCGAACGCGCCCGTATTTTTGCCATCAATAATCCTGAATCTGATTTGGCACACATCGAATACGACCGTTTCGGCGAAGAATACCTCTTCTTCATTAAAGGCTGGGACAACCATCAGGCCCAACGCCTCCCTAGCCCGCTCTTCATTCCCGGCCTGCCGCTTTCGCCTATTTGGCACGAATTTATTATTCTGTCTTTCAT
>NZ_JBQCXA010000156.1:0-1041 GCF_051956855.1 Neisseria sp. P0021.S007 | reverse complement strand
ATATCGCCACGCGCATCGTCGAACTCGACCGCGGCACTCTGCGCTCCTATCCCGGATCGTTCTCCAAATACAGCGAGAAAAAAGCGCAAGAGTTGGCAGTCGAGGCGGAACATAACCGCTTGTTTGATAAATTCCATGCTCAGGAAGAAGCATGGATACGCAAAGGCATCGAAGCGCGCCGTACCCGTAATGAAGGCCGCGTGCGCCGTTTGGAAGAGCTGCGCCGCCAGCGCGCCGAGCGCCGCAATGTACAAGGGCAGGTCAACTTTAAGCTCGACAGCGGCGAAAAAAGCGGCAAAATCATCGCCGAATTGGAACACGCTTCTTTTGCCTATGGCGACAAAGTCATCATGGACAAATTCTCCGCCATTTTGCAGCGCGGCGACAAAATCGGCTTAATCGGTCCAAACGGTATCGGTAAAACCACCTTCCTTAAGCTGATTTTGGGCGAATTGCAGCCGACCTACGGCAGAATCCGTATCGGCAGTAAACAGGAAGTTGCTTATTTCGACCAGTTCCGCAGCGCGTTGAACGAAAACGACACCGTGTTTTACACGCTCGGACAGGGCAATGATTACGTTGAAGTCGGTGGTAAGAAAAAGCATGTGATGAGCTATTTGGAAGATTTCCTGTTCCATCCAGCCCGCGCACAAAGTCCCGTTTCATCACTCTCCGGCGGCGAACGCAACCGACTCCTGTTGGCAAAACTCTTTACCCGCCCTGCCAATATCCTGGTCTTGGACGAACCGACCAACGACTTGGACATCGATACCCAAGAGCTGCTCGAAGACCTGTTGCGAGATTACCAAGGCACGGTATTCCTTGTCTCGCATGACCGTATGTTCTTGGATAATGTGATTACTCAAAGCATTGTTTTCGAAGGACAAGGCCGTCTGAAAGAATACATCGGCGGCTATCAGGACTATATCGACGCAAAATCGCGGGAAGATAAAATTCAGACGGCCTCTGCGCCTAAAGCGGTTGCCGAGCCTGAAAAAATCAAACCCAAAGCCAACCGCACGGTCAAACTTTCTTATAAAG
>NZ_JBQCXA010000155.1:0-1042 GCF_051956855.1 Neisseria sp. P0021.S007 | reverse complement strand
GTATGTTGATAGCCTGATTGGCGCCCATACCGTCAACACCGTTCCCGATGCGACACTCAAAGCCTTTATCGACCACGGCACCGCCCAAGCCACTTTGACAGAAGGTGTAGACGACGCCCAAGCGCAGCTTGCCGAAACCGCCAAACTCGGCATTGATGTTGAAACTTTGGCAACTCGTTTACAGGAAGACGGTTTGAAACAATTTGAAGAAGCCTTCGCCAACCTACTGGCTCCCTTGGCTTAAGCGGATTGAACGGGCGGCAAAGAAACTTAAATCATTTTGAAAAGTCTCAGGCCGTCTGAAACCCAAATTCGGGCGTGTACGGCACACCCTTTTCTATCACGATTTGAATACCGTGCAGGCATACTGCCCCTGCCCTACAAAACCACCCTGCCATGTATATAGGACGTTTTGCCCCCAGCCCTACCGGCCTACTTCATATCGGCTCCCTACTGACCGCCGTTGCCTCCTATGCTGACGCGCGCGCTCATCAGGGTAAATGGCTGGTCCGCATTGAAGACCTTGACCCCCCGCGTGAAATGCCCGGCGCCGCCGACGACATTTTGCGCACGCTTGAAGCTTTCGGCTTTGAGTGGGACGGCGAAATCGCCTATCAAAGCCGCCGTTACGACCTATATCAAGACACCCTCGACCGCCTTAAAGCAGCCGGGCTGGTGTATCCCTGCTATTGCAGCCGCAAAGACTGGCAGGCGGCGGCAACACATGGCGCAGACGGATTTGTGTATAACGGCCGTTGCCGCAATCCTCAGCAAAGACCCGACACGCAAAACAAAATGCCGGCATGGCGCATTCAAGTCCCCAATCGCGTGATCGGTTTTTCAGACGGCATTGTCGGACAATACGCACAAAATCTGGCACACGACATCGGCGATTTCGTCCTGCTTCGTGCCGACGGCTATTGGGCCTATCAGCTTGCCGTGGTTGCCGACGATGCCGATCAAGGCATAACGCATATTGTCCGCGGTCAGGACTTGCTCGTTTCCACGCCGCGCCAAATCTATCTGCAACAATGCCTCGGCG
>NZ_JBQCXA010000154.1:0-1042 GCF_051956855.1 Neisseria sp. P0021.S007 | reverse complement strand
CCGTCGTTGTTCACGGTGGTGTCGCCGGCTTTGACGCTGTTCACTACCAGGTCTTTTTTCAGCTTAACGGTCACTTTATCGTCTCGGGCTTCGGTGGTGATGTTGTCGTCGCCGGCAACGGTCACGGTGGAGCCGAGTTTTTCGATATTGGTGCTGCCGCTGTCGCCGTTGAAGGTCAGGCCTTTGCTGTCAACGGCGGTTTTGGCATCTACGCCTTTTTGGATTTCGGCTTTGGTGTCATCAGCCAAGTCGATGCTGTAGTCGGTCACGTTGTCGGCCTTTTCAGCGGCGGTAACGGTCACTTGGCTCGAACCGGCGCTCGCAGTCGTGCCTTTGGCGTTGACGGTGTAAACGTCTTGGCCTTTATTGCCGACTCCTTTAACCACGTCTTTGATGTTGGTACCGGCTGCAACTTCGGTACGGGCGGCGGCGCTTTGCTGCTTCAGCTGGCTGTAGTTGACCGCGTCGTTGTCATCGGTACCGGCGGCAACATTGGTGATCTTGGTGCTGGCGGCATTGATGCCTGACTTGGTCACACTCGGGCCACCGGTAATGGTGAGGCCGTCTGTATTCAGTTTGCTGTCGCCTGCGGTCACGCTGTCAACGATGATGTCTTTGGCCAGTTTCAGCTGTGCGCCACCAGCTACGGTTTCGCTGATGATGTTGCTGTCGCCTTTGACATTGATGGTGTCGCCCAATGCGTAGTTGTTGCTGCCGGTGGTACCGCCGAAGTTGATGCCTTTGGCGATATTGGCGGCGTTGGTCGCGACGTTTTGGTTGGTCGCAAACAGTTGGCTGCCGTTGACGGCGTCTTTGCTGTTGGCATTGAGGTCGCCGTCGGCTACGTTGGTAACCTTCTTGCCGGCGGCATCGATACCGGACTTGGTCAGGCTAGGACCGCCTGCGATCTTAACGCCGTCGTTGTTCACGGTGGTGTCGCCGGCTTTGACGCTGTTCACTACCAGGTCTTTTTTCAGCTTAACGGTCACTTTATCGTCTCGGGCTTCGGTGGTGATGTTGTCGTCGCCGGCAACGGTCACGG
>NZ_JBQCXA010000153.1:0-1045 GCF_051956855.1 Neisseria sp. P0021.S007 | reverse complement strand
ATCCTTAATTTGCCTATGTGAAATACCTCGTACCGCTGGTGATTTTGCTGATTTTCGTCAGCAACCTGTTGTAGTTGTAATGGCATATAAGGTCGTCTGAAAATTTGAAACTGCCGAAATTCTCGGCGTAGTTGTAAAAGCCGGGTTCTGTAAAGGACAGAGCCCGGCTTTTTTTTATTTTAAACTGGATCGAGCACGATTTTTTGGCGTGCAGATATCGGTAAAAGGGGTAAGTGGAGTATGGGGGCATACATGAAAAGTGGTGTCTGCGTGCTTGAAAAGACCAGTCTATAGGGAGAAACGTAGAAGAAGGGGGCTTCTGAAACGGAGGATTATTACATTAGGTTTACGGTTGCTTAAATCTACAAAGTTGGCTGCTTGTGATAAAGTTACGTTTGATTATGGCCGTATGAATTCTGATGCGGCTTTTTTGTACACAAAGGATTGTTATGTTGCTGTCCCCAAGCCGCGCCCGCACGATTGCCGCTGCGGTCATGATGTTGTTTGCGGTACAAGTTTCCGCCGCCAGACAGGATAATGCCGTCGAGGTGAAAACACCGAAAGACGTGAAACAGATTATTCAAAAGAGAAACCGCTTTACGCCTGATGAATTCAAGGCCGAGCAGGCTCGCCGTGTGAATATACAAAACCGTGCAAATCAGATATTTACCTTGTTGAGCGGCGAAATACTGCTGCAAAAAGGTGATGCCGGTACGGCGTTGGCAACATATATGATGATGTTGAACAATACCAAATCGCCTGAAGTGGCGGAACGTGCTTTGGAAATGGCGGTTTCGCTCAATGCGTTCAAACAGGCGGAAATGATTTCTCAAACATGGCGTGAAATCGAACCTGTTCCGGGTAATGCGCAAAAACGTATGACCTGGTTACGCAATATCTTGTTAGGGCAGGGCGATAAGACCTTGAATGGTTTGGATGATATCTTGGTCAATGCCAGCGAAGAGCAGAATCAGCGTATTTTCCTGCTGTTGGCTCAAGCGGCAATCCAGCAGCCGGGGTTGGCAGAGAAAGCTTCGTCACAAGT
>NZ_JBQCXA010000152.1:0-1045 GCF_051956855.1 Neisseria sp. P0021.S007 | reverse complement strand
ATTTACCTTCGTGCATTAACTCAAAGGCTTCATTGATTTGATTGAGTGTCATTGTGTGGGTCACAAATGGTTCCAACTGGATGTCGCCTTTCATTGAATCTTCCACCATTTTCGGAAGTTCAGAGCGACCTTTCACGCCACCAAATGCCGTGCCTTTCCAAACACGACCTGTTACCAACTGAAACGGACGAGTTGAAATTTCTTGTCCCGCACCCGCTACGCCGATGATAATGGATTGTCCCCAGCCACGGTGCGCACTTTCTAATGCTTGACGCATTACGTTTACATTGCCGATACATTCAAAGGTATGGTCAATGCCCCATTTATTGATGTCTAACAACACATCTTTGATCGGTTTATCGTAATCGTTCGGATTTAAACAATCCGTTGCACCGAACTTTTTTGCCAACTCGAATTTTGAAGGATTGGTATCAATAGCGATAATGCGACCCGCTTTGGCTTGACGCGCACCTTGCACCACCGCCAAACCAATCGCCCCCAAGCCAAACACGGCAACAGAGTCGCCTTCTTGCACTTTTGCCGTATTATGTACCGCACCAATACCTGTAGTAACGCCGCAGCCGAGCAAACATACTTGTTCGTGGTTGGCTTCTGGGTTGATTTTTGCCAGTGAAACTTCGGCAACAACTGAGTATTCGCTGAAGGTCGAACAGCCCATATAGTGATAGATCGGCTGACCTTGATAAGAAAAACGCGTCGTACCGTCCGGCATTAAACCTTTACCTTGTGTATCACGCACTGAGACGCACAAGTTAGTTTTACCTGAACGGCAAAACTCACATTCGCCACATTCAGCGGTGTAAAGAGGAATGACATGATCACCCGGTTTTACGCTTGACACACCTTCGCCCACAGCAACGACCACACCCGCACCTTCATGCCCAAGCACCACAGGAAATACGCCTTCCGGATCGCTTCCTGATAACGTAAATGCATCAGTGTGGCACACGCCAGTGTGCGTGTTACGAATTAACACCTCGCCTTTGTGCGGCATTTCTACGTCGATTTCCACAATTTGTAAGGG
>NZ_JBQCXA010000151.1:0-1046 GCF_051956855.1 Neisseria sp. P0021.S007 | reverse complement strand
ACCATTGACCATATAGCGGTGTGGCGTGCTGGAGCCATAACCCTCACGAGCAATATCCTTCAGGACTTTGCCCAAAGTTGTTGCTTGACCTTTCTCGTCCTCACGTTCCACACCTGCAGGAATATAGCTGAGTTTCAAGTCATAAGGATTGCTAGGCGTACCATTAAGGAAAATATGTACCATACCGTCATTGGCAGCGGCAACCAAAAACTCTTGACGGTTGTCGCGCTTATTGCCAATAGCCGCAACCGAACCGTCTAAAATATCGCCCAAATTACGTTCATCTTTATTTGGATCATTAGGGTCAGTCGGACGGATACGATAAGACTGACTATAACCTTTTGCCTCTGCATCCGCTTTGATGGCTTCATCACTACCTGCTCGGCCAGTCCATTTCAACAATGCATTTTTCCATTCCAACTTCAACTCATCTTTCGCACTGCCGTCTGAAATGCCAAAATCGGCGTTTGAAGCCTCATTATCTGCAACTCTATCGATGAAATAGGTCTTACTGCCATCATTAACCAAAGTAAGACGGTTATTAAATGATGGCTGAACAAACTCAGTCGTATTAATAGGCGTACCATTGCGGTTTAATTTATAAAACCGCAACTGACTGCTCCAAGAGCCGGTATTTAAATGAACCGTTGCCGCCATATTGGGAATACCTGTACTGGTCGTCACCGGCGCAGTTGAAGCTGCCCCTTCAAATTTCATTATTTTGCTGTCAGTTTCAATATTGTCGATAATGGTTTTAAAGGCCTCAAGCAACTTTTCAGGTTTTGAGGCATTGAAATACCATTCCGGGCGACTGGCACCCTTTTCCAGATAATCTCTCCCGACTTTAGAGATTCCCTCACCAAAGCCCACGGTAAAAGTCTGAACCAATTGCTTGCTATAATCTACGCCCTTAGGATCGCTTGGATCACCATCCCAGCTCTTGCCTGCAGCATCTCGACGATCCTCTGGCTTAATCGCAGCATCTAGACGATTTTCTGACTTAATCGCAGGTTTAATATCTTTTTCTGCCAAAGTCTGGCTAAAGA
>NZ_JBQCXA010000150.1:0-1047 GCF_051956855.1 Neisseria sp. P0021.S007 | reverse complement strand
ATTCGGCAGCGTTTTTCACGCTGAAATGCCCGTTATCGCTTATCGTGAAGGTAAATGGCAGCCGGTAGAGTGGCAATCTTCCACAGACCTGACAATCGCCCCAGGCGCGCATGCTTTGCATTACGGCAGCGAATGTTTTGAGGGCTTGAAGGCATTCCGTCAGGCAAACGGCAAAATCGTGATGTTCCGCCCGACCGCCAACATCGCGCGTATGCAGCAAAGTGCGGATATTCTGCACCTGCCGCGCCCTGAGACTGAGGCTTATTTGGATGCTTTGATTGAATTGGTCAAACGCTCTGCCGAAGAAATTCCTGATGCGCCAGCCGCGTTGTACCTGCGTCCGACTTTGATCGGTACCGATCCTGTGATCGGCAAAGCTGGTTCTCCTTCCGAAACAGCCTTGCTGTACATTTTGGCTTCTCCTGTCGGCGACTATTTCAAAGCCGGTTCGCCCGTTAAAATCTTGGTGGAAACCGAACATATCCGTTGCGCTCCACATATGGGCCGTGTGAAATGCGGCGGCAACTATGCTTCAGCCATGCCTTGGGTGTTGAAAGCCAAAGCAGAGCACGGTGCAAACCAAGTGTTGTTCTGCCCGAATGGCGACGTTCAGGAAACCGGCGCGTCTAACTTTATCCTGATTAACGGCGATGAAATCATTACCAAACCGTTGACAGACGAATTCCTGCACGGCGTTACCCGCGATTCTGTACTGACTGTTGCCAAAGATTTGGGCTACACCGTTACCGAGCGCAACTTTACTGTCGACGAGCTGAAAGCCGCGATTGAGAATGGTGCGGAAGCGATTCTGACCGGTACGGCTGCGGTTATTTCTCCGGTAACTTCTTTCGTGATTGATGGTAAAGAAATTGAAGTGAAGAGCCAAGAGCGCGGTTATACAATCCGTAAGGCGATTACCGACATTCAATACGGTTTGGCAGAAGACAAACATGGCTGGTTGGTCGAAGTTTGTTAAATAGAACGCATTCAATAAAAAAGGCCGTCTGAAATATTTTTTCAGACGGCCTTTTTTATTGGTTTTTAGAG
>NZ_JBQCXA010000149.1:0-1049 GCF_051956855.1 Neisseria sp. P0021.S007 | reverse complement strand
TCGATGCGGTCGGTAAAGGTTTTGCTGATGTCGGTATTTTTATCGAGCAAACCGGCAACGCTCAGGATGTAGCTTTGTTTATCCTGAACCTTTTGTTTTTCCTGCACCGGTTTCAAGCCGACAACCGCGCCCGCCACGATGACCGAGCAAATCAGGCTGACCGCAAACACCACAATCAGCGTGCCGCTGAAGCTGTCTTTATCGAATTTCTTAGCCATTGCTGCGCGCCTTTCTGCGTTTGATGTTCGCTTGTGCGACGAAATAGTCGAAAATCGGGGCAAACAGGTTGGCAAACAGAATCGCCAACATCATGCCTTCAGGGTAAGCCGGATTGACCACACGGATTAACACGCACATCACGCCGATTAGCGCTCCGTACCACCATTTGCCGACATTGGTAAAGGAAGCGGAAACGGGGTCGGTCGCCATAAACAACATACCGATGGCGAAGCCGCCGACGACCAGATGCCAGTACCAAGGCATGCTGAACATCGGGTTAGTGTCTGAACCGATGACGTTAAACAGCGAAGACATGGCAATCATACCGATCATCACGCCGGCAATAATGCGCCAAGAAGCGATGCGGGCAAACACGATAAACGCGCCGCCGATTAAAAGCGCCAAAGTGGATACTTCGCCGATGGAACCTGGCACGTTACCGATAAACGCATCCATCCAAGTGATGGATTGATTGGTAACAGCATTTTTCAGGCCTTCCGAACCGTGTGCCGCCCATTGAGCCAACGCGGTTGCGCCGGAATAGCCGTCAACTGCCGTCCAAACGGTGTCGCCGGTAATATTGGCGGGATAGGCGAAGAATAAGAAGGCACGGCCTGCCAGCGCAGGGTTCATAAAGTTTTTACCCGTACCGCCGAATACCTCTTTCGCAACCACCACGCCGAAGGTAATACCCAAGGCAGCCTGCCACAGCGGCAGCGTAGGCGGAACGATTAAGGAGAACAAAATCGAAGTAACGAAGAAACCTTCGTTGATTTCGTGTTTACGCACGGTGGCGAACAAAACTTCCCAGAAACCGCCGACGGCAAATA
>NZ_JBQCXA010000148.1:0-1050 GCF_051956855.1 Neisseria sp. P0021.S007 | reverse complement strand
CCGTTATTACATTCATAAAAAATCACGGGGTCGTCTGAAAAGCGGTTTTTCAGACGACCCCGTGTGCTAAACTTCGTTAAATACACACAAAACAGGCAAAGCAATATGTTTGCATTCAAATCACTGCTCGATATGCCGCGCAAAGAGGCGCTTGCCGTCGTTGCGGCGTTAATCGGAGCGATGGGTTACACCATCATTTCGCTGGGCTGGCTGCCCCATATGTCCATCATCGCCGCCATTACCGTCCTCATCCTCTACGGTCTCGCGCGCGGGTTGAAATATAACGACATGCAAAAAGGCATGGTCGGCGCGGTGGGGCAGGGCATGGGCGCGATTTACCTGTTTTTCTTCATCGGGCTGATGGTCAGCGCGCTGATGATGAGCGGCGCGATTCCGACGCTGATGTATTACGGTTTCGGGCTGATTTCCCCTACTTATTTCTATTTCTCCGCCTTTGCACTTTGTTCCGTCATCGGCGTGTCCATCGGCCGCAGTTTGACCACTTGCGCCACCGTCGGCGTTGCCTTTATGGGCATGGCGGCGGCGTTTCATGCCGATTTGGCGATGACGGCGGGTGCGATTGTTTCCGGCGCGTTCTTCGGCGACAAAATGTCCCCGCTCTCCGATACCACGGGCATTTCCGCCTCCATCGTCGGCATCGATTTGTTCGAGCACATCAAAAACATGATGTACACCACCATTCCCGCGTGGCTCATCAGTGCGGCATTGATGCTGTGGCTCTTGCCCAATGTTGCCGCCCACGATTTGAACAGCGTCGAATCCTTCCGCAGCCAGCTCGAAGCGACGGGCTTGGTGCACGGCTATTCGCTGATTCCGTTTGCGCTGTTGGTCGTGTTGGCGTTGTTGCGCATCAACGCCGTCGTCGCCATGCTCTTCACCATCCTCGCCGCGCTTGCGGTAACTTATTTCCACAGCACGCCCGACTTGAACCAGCTCGGCACATGGTTTTACGGCGGCTACAAACTCGAAGGCGAAGCGTTTCAAGACATCGCCAAACTCATTTCGCGCGGCGGTTTGGAAAGCATGTTC
>NZ_JBQCXA010000147.1:0-1051 GCF_051956855.1 Neisseria sp. P0021.S007 | reverse complement strand
GGCCGTAGCTGGTGTAGAACAGTGCGCCAACTAAAATCAGCTTGAGCAGGGAGGTTTTTAGGGAGGGTTTCATGGATAGGTACATGGTTTAAATAAGGCCGTCTGAAAGTTAAAGAATTGTTCAGACGGCCTTTATTTTTTTATTTCTTCACTGCCAAGCTCACGGTGAAAATACCGTCTTCGTCTATCCATTGATGGATTTTTTCAAAACCGGCTTTTTCAACCAGCTGATCCATTTCCTGCTGACTGCGACGGCGCATTACCCAGTTTGGGTTGCCTGCTTTGTGGCTGGTCAGGGCGCGGGCAATCATTTCCAGTTGCGGATGCCACGGCTGGCCGGTGTAGATCAGGTAGCCGCCGGTTTCAATGGCTTCTCCAAAGCCGTAGAGCGAGTTCAAAATCAAATCATTGTCGGCAAACAATTCGTGCAGGCCGGAGACGATGCCCAGGGTAGGACGCGGCTGTAAATCGTGATAATTGGCGCGGTCATAGGCATTGACCTCATTGAAGGTAACCGTGTCTTGTAAGCCGCGCTCGGCAATCAGCTTGCGACCGGCTTCGACATTAATCGGACTGTAATCGCGCAAGCGTACGGAATTAGGCAATGTGTCGGCAGTCAGGGCATCCAATACATAGCGGCCATGACCGGATGCGATATCCAAAACGTGTACCGGTTTGTCTGCTTCACGCAGTTTGGCTGAGGCCGTCTGAATGGCTTTGCCGATATTGACTTTGCGTTGGCGAATGCCGCGCCAGCCGATAGCGTTAAGATAGTATTTGTCCACCCATACACCGAAAGCATTGCTGCCTTGCGTTTGATTGCGGTAGACATAATCCAATGTGCTGCCCGAATCAAAACCTGTTTCTTGACCGATTCTCAAGCCTTCACTCCAGCGCGAACCCAGTTTGAGCGAGGCGCGATATATTGCCCAGAATGCGCCGCGAGGCGTACAAACAGGCAAAGGCGTCGCCAGTTCGTCAGCTTCGCGACGGCTGTCTCCAAATAAGTGCGCTTGAGTCAGATCGACTTGTTGCAAAGGCTGATTGAAAC
>NZ_JBQCXA010000146.1:0-1053 GCF_051956855.1 Neisseria sp. P0021.S007 | reverse complement strand
CATAGAGGTAGCGCGTTTGTCGCCGGAGTAGAAAACGCCGCGGTTAGAGCCTTTAGCGTATTCTTTACCGACCCACTCACCGTAGTATACTTCAGAGTCACCGCTCTTGATGGTGTTGAACGCATAGCGGCCGAGGTTTTGACGGGTATATGCGTCGTTAACCTGTACGGTTTTCACGCCATTGCGGTCTGCATTGCCAGGCATACGGTTTACGTTGGTGTAGTACACGCCTGAACGGTAGGCAGCGTGTTTCATCACTTTTTCGCCTTCGGCTTCAGATGCAGGCTTGCCCCATTTTTTGCCGTATTTGTGATTTTTGTAGCCATACTCGAATGGGTTATAGGCATTATTAGCTGCAAATGCGCCTACGCTGAACACAACAGCCAAAACAGCAGCGGTGGTTTTTTGCAGATTCAGTTTCATTGAACACTCCTTGAGGTAAAACGATGGTGGGGAAAATTATGTTTCGTTGTGAGTAGAACATATCGTTATGTGAGGAGGTCTTTTTGTTCTGCAAAGCATTTTATAGGGGAAGTGTTAGCACAGAATTAGTAAATATCCTAACAATCCCCTACAAAGCGAAATTCTTTATTTTTAATTCGATACAGCCTGTATCACCTACCCTAAAACGGCAAAGAATATATTGAAACTGCCTGCCCGATACACCATAATGACCCTATAAATACTCGGAAAAAAGGTTAACGCCATGTGCCAACTGCTCGGCATGAATTGCAACACTCCCACAGACATCATGTTTTCTTTTGAAGGCTTCCGCCGTCGAGGCGGCATTACCGACCACCATGCCGATGGTTTCGGCATCGGTTTCTTTGAAGGCAAAGGCGTGCGCTTGTTTCACGACGACAAACCCAGTGCCAACTCGCCCGTTGCCGACTTGGTGCGCGCCTACCAAATCAAATCCGAAAACGTTATCGCCCATATCCGCAAGGCCTCACAAGGTCAGACCTCATTGGCGAACACTCATCCCTTCATGCGCGAGATGTGGGGCGAATATTGGCTGTTTGCCCACAACGGCCATTTGATTGATTTTTACCC
>NZ_JBQCXA010000145.1:0-1001 GCF_051956855.1 Neisseria sp. P0021.S007 | reverse complement strand
CCTCTACATCCGCCACAAAGCCCGCGCACAAATCATGCGTGAGCAACAAACCGAATCCCATTAAGGCTGGGTATTGTTCGTTATCCGTTTGCCGGTTCTACAGGCTTTACATAGGTAAAGTTTTGTTTGCCGCATTGCTCCCCCCCCCCTTGCAATTTACACTGACACCGCATACAACTTGTATGTTCTTAAATCTTTCAATCTACGGGAGTGGACTTATGAAACAAAACATCATCGTTGCCTTATTCGACATCTCCAGCGAAGCTTATCAAGCCTTTTCTGAATTGAAAGCTTACTCGCAGATAACAGATGCTTTGGTGGCACAAGCCGTTTTGATTAAAAAGGAAAATGACCTGATTATCCCAGCAGAAAGCACCGACTTTACCGCCAATACGGCCGAAAGCGCATGGACGGGCGGCCTCATTGGTTCGCTGGTCGGCATCCTCGGCGGTCCTATCGGTGTTCTGTTGGGTGGAGCTACTGGCGCACTCATCGGCAGTGATGTAGGCACTGCCCAAACATTGGGAGAGGGGGCGTTGCTAGAAAATACAGCCAAAAAACTGGATAACGGCAGTACTGCGATCATTATTTTGGCGCAAGAATCCAACGAAGCTGTATTGGATGCTTTCTTCCACCGTTTCAAAACCGTTATTCTCCGACAAGATGTAGCCGTTGCCCAACAGGACGTATTGGCAGCAATAGAAGCGCAGGAAGAAGTGGCACGTCAGGCACACGAAGCTTGGAAAAAACAGCGCAAAGCCGAGCGCAAAGAGAAAGTGGAAGCCTTCAAGGCCGACATCAAACAAAAATTCGACAAATTGGCAGCCAAGTTGAAATAACACTGCCACCAACCCAAGGTATGTAACCGCTCAAATTTTCCGTTTCGGATGCATGCCAAACCGGTTTGAGGCTACCTGAAAATCTATTTTTCAGGTAGCCTCTCCCTTTTTCATGCCCCGAGACCTTTGCAAAGGTCTCAACCTGTCTCTTCTCCACCTCTT
>NZ_JBQCXA010000144.1:0-1058 GCF_051956855.1 Neisseria sp. P0021.S007 | reverse complement strand
GTTTATTCAACCGTTACCGATTTCGCCAGGTTGCGCGGTTTGTCCACATCCGTGCCGCGTGCGAGGGCGGCGTGGTAGGACAGGAGCTGCACGGGGATGGTATGCACGATCGGCGAGAGTACGCCGACGTGGCGCGTGGCGCGGATGACGTGCACGCCGTCGGTGGCGTTGAAATTGCTGTCCAAATCGGCGAAGACGAAGAGTTCGCCGCCGCGTGCGCCGACTTCCTGCATATTGGCTTTGACTTTGTCCAACAAACCGTCGTTCGGCGCGATGACGACGACGGGCATGTTTTCGTCCACCAATGCCAGCGGGCCGTGTTTCAACTCACCTGCGGGGTAGGCTTCGGCGTGGATATAGGTGATTTCTTTCAGCTTCAACGCGCCTTCGAGGGCAATCGGGAAATGGATGCCGCGTCCAAGGAAGAGTGCGCTGTTTTTCTTGGCGAATTTCTGCGCCCAGGCGGCAATCTGAGGCTCGAGGTTAAGGGCATGTTGTACACTGCCGGGCAGTTGGCGTAATTCTTCGATATAGGCGTGCGCTTGTTCTTCGGATATTAAGCCGCGCTGTTTGCCCAAGGTAACCGCCAAGCCGAAGAGGACGACCAGTTGCGTGGTAAACGCTTTGGTAGAGGCGACGCCGATTTCTGCACCGGCGCGGGTGTACAGCACCAATTCGCTTTCGCGCGGCAGGGCGGATTCCATGACGTTGCAAATGGACAGGCTGTGTTTGTGTCCCAAAGACTGCGCGTATTTCAGGGCTTCCATCGTGTCCAAGGTTTCGCCGGATTGGGAGATGGTGATGACCAATTGCATTGGATCGGCAATCACGTCGCGGTAGCGGTATTCGCTGGCGATTTCGACGTCGGTCGGCACTTTGGCGATGGATTCGAGCCAGTATTTGGCGGTCAGCGCGGCATAGTAGGACGTACCGCAGGCAAGGATTTTGATGCTGTGGATATCGTCGAACACGTCGCGGGCGTTGGCACCGAAATTTTCAGGTTCAAAACCGCCGTCCAAGAAGACTTCGGCAGTATCGGCGATGGCGCGGGGTTGTTC
>NZ_JBQCXA010000143.1:0-1059 GCF_051956855.1 Neisseria sp. P0021.S007 | reverse complement strand
TCCAAATGCGCCGCATCGGACAAAGCGCGGAATACGCCGATATGACCCAGCGATAGCAAAACCTCGCCCATATCGGCAATCTTCATGCTTTTGAGCATCAAGTCAATCAATTCGATATCCGCCTGAATGTCGGCGAAACCATACATCTCCGCCCCCGCCTGCAAAGGTTCGCGCATATTGAGCAAACCTTCCGGCCGCGCGTGCAACACAGGACCTGCGTAACACAATCGGTTAATCCCTTGATTGGCGGACAAAAGATGCGCATCGATACGCGCCACTTGCGGCGTAATATCGGCGCGGATGCCCAACTGCCGACCGCTCAGCTGATCGACCACCAAAATGGTTTTCAAAGACAAACCCGCGTCAATGTGCGTCAGCAGGGAATGGCTGTATTCCATCAGCGGAGGCTGTACCAGCTCGTAACCGTGCACTCGGAACAAAGTCAACAACTGCTCTCGCGCGCTTTCCAACTGTCGGGCGTTGGTCGGCAACACATCGGCAACATGTTCGGGAAGCTGCCAAGATTGCATGGAAATCTACCTTCTATCTGTTTTTGTAAACGCAAAGGGCTGCTTGAATTTAAAACCAGACAGGCAAATAGCCCGTTTCTCGAAATACGCCGCGCAAACGATGCAGCGTTTCCAACAAATCTGATTTTAAATTCAAACAGCCCCTGAATGACGGCTTTAAACCGCCGAGTTATTAAAAGCAAACTTTACCATACAAAACAGTTTTGTGCAGCCTGTTTTCATACGGGACAGCACGAGACTTCGCGCAAATCAGGTTTTGTATGCGGGAAATGATAAGTTTAGAAGGCGTACCGGCAACTGGGGATTTCACAGTAAAGATGCTGCTTATTATTCCTCGATACCTCATCAATCCCATACTTGATTTAGCTTAAAGGTCGTCTGAAAACCTATTTCAGACGACCTTTAAAGTCTATCCACCAAAATCACCGTATTTCTTTGGCTGCTTCCTGCTCCGCTTTATAACGGCGCAGATAGGCAAGTGCGGCGGCTTTTTCTTCTTCGTTGCCGTATTTGGCATCACGTTGGGCGC
>NZ_JBQCXA010000142.1:0-1063 GCF_051956855.1 Neisseria sp. P0021.S007 | reverse complement strand
GTCAAGACCATAAACGCCTGTTGGATGACGACAAAGGCCCTAATACCGGCGGTATGGGCGCATACAGCCCTGCTCCGGTGGTAACGCCTGATGTGTACGAGCGCGCGATGAATGAAATTATTTTGCCGACCGTGGCAGGTATGAAAGCAGAAGGTCATGAGTTTACCGGCTTTTTATACGCGGGCTTGATGATTGATAAAACCGGTGCGCCTTATACCATTGAATTCAACTGCCGTTTCGGCGACCCTGAAACCCAGCCGATTATGAGCCGTTTGGATAGCGATTTGGTGGACTTGGTTGAAGCGGCAATCGACGGCAAACTGGATAGTGTTGCTGCCAAATGGAATCCGCAAACTGCAGTAGGCGTGGTGTTGGCCGCACAAAATTATCCTGACTCCCCGAAAAAAGGCGATGTGATCTTCGGCTTGGATAAGGCCAATCAAATCGGTAAAGTTTTCCATGCCGGTACTGCAACGAATGAAAAAGTAGAAGTTGTAACCAACGGCGGCCGTGTATTGTGTGTAGTCGGTTTGGGCGATGATGTTGCCCAAGCTAAAAGCAAGGCTTATGAGGCATTGGAAACAATCCGTTTTGACGGTATGCAATACCGTAAAGACATTGCCGATAAAGCCATCAACCGTTAATAATGAATAGAAATAGGCCGTCTGAACACAGATTGTCCGACAATCTCAGTTTCAGACGGCCTTGGTATGATGATGATGTTTCCCAGAATTTTATCGGCTGCAGCCCAATGCAGGCTGCAGGCGCATCTTAAAAAAGGCGGTTTGGTCGCCTATCCTACCGAGTCTTGCTATGGCTTGGGCTGTGTCCCTACTTTGCCTAAAGCACTCAATCAACTGATTCATCTGAAAAAACGACCGCAACACAAAGGCATGATTGTCATTGGCCATAGCTTGGAACAGTTGCAACCTTTGCTGCAAAGGCCGTCTGAAAATATCCAAACTATGCTGCATGAAGCATGGCCTGCTCCGAAAACTTTTTTATTGCCGGTCGGCAAAAAAGTATTGCCATCATTGCGTGGAAAAGGACGCAGTAAATTGGC
>NZ_JBQCXA010000141.1:0-1063 GCF_051956855.1 Neisseria sp. P0021.S007 | reverse complement strand
GTATTTGCTCAACCCACTTTAATCATATCCTTCTGTTGTATTTATGCAGTACGAAATGATTTATTCCATTATTCTAAGCATAAAAATACAAATACGGTTGTCTGTTTTTGTAAATAACCTCAAAATTACAAAATCATAACGGCCGCACTCTGTCGGCCGATTATTTTATTCTTAATCCTTCGCAAAATATAAAAGCAAACCGATGAATGCTCAACAATATGAAGAATCTTTTCTTATAGCAGAAAAATTGATCACTCAAGACCCTCCTGACTTTGCACGAGCCATCCCATTGCTCTGCGAGGCAGCAGAAGCCGGGCATGTTGAGGCCGCATTTCAGCTAGCAGGATACCTGATTGAACACCACGAAAATGCTCAAGATTTAGCAATTGCAGTTGAATATTTAAAGCAAGCTGCAAGAGGTGGTCATCCATACGCCCGCTATAATCTTCTACAGTTACAAGAAAATAATGGAATAGAAATAGAAAAACTCATTGCAGCCTATCAAGAGCTTGCTGAAGAAGGATTAGCCCCAGCACAACTACGCCTCATGCGTTTATATGCAGATAATGGCAATGACCAAGAAGCAGTCAAATGGGCATTGAAAGCTGCCGAACAGCAAAATCCTCAGGCGCAATACTTCTTAGCCCAACATTACCAATATTCCAGCTCTTCTGATTTGGAATATTCCCATAAACTTTATCAGCAATCCGCTGCACAGGGATTTATTGCAGCACACTGGCAACTCGGTCTCCAATACAAATTGGGGCAAGGTGTCGCACAAAATCCTGAAAAAGCAATCGAACATTTACGTATTGCCGCCGATTACGACATTGTTCCAGCGCAAACTTCTCTTGCGGAACTCTTAGCCGCATCAAATCCTGCTGAAGCATTGGAATGGTTTGAAAAAGCTGCCGCACAAGGTGACAGCAATGCGAATGTAGCACTTGCCGAAATCTATCTGCTAGGCAAAAACACCGAACGAGACCCTCAGAAGGCCTATCAGCACGCTAAATTTGCTGCTGATCAAAATGATCCGGAAGGTTTGCGCCTTTTAGGTGATATC
>NZ_JBQCXA010000140.1:0-1064 GCF_051956855.1 Neisseria sp. P0021.S007 | reverse complement strand
GGGCAGAAAGTACGCTTACGGAACATTTATCCACAGAAGAAAAACATCTCATTGAGCAAAGCATTGCTCAAGATCCCCGCCCTGCCTATCAAGATATTCCCGAACGGGTTTATGTAATGAATATTGCGGATTATGAAGTACAGTTTAGGATAGAAAACAAATGTGCCACAGTGATTAAACTATCCACAATCTGATTGCAAATTGAATCTATCTACAAACAAAAGGCCGTCTGAAATGTTCAGACGGCCTTTTAATTATCCACAGACTGATTGATTCAGCCTGTTATCTTTTAGATTTTGCTGGCAAAGAATTCCAAGGTACGAACCAATTGGCAAGTGTAAGACATTTCATTGTCGTACCAAGCAACGGTTTTTACCAATTGTTTATCGCCAACTGTCATCACGCGGGTTTGAGTCGCATCGAAGAGTGAGCCGTACTCGATACCAATAACGTCGGAAGAAACAATTTGATCTTCAGTGTAGCCTAAAGCATCGTTGGCGGCAGCTTTCATGGCTGCATTGATTTCTTCTTTGGTAACAGGGCGTTCGAGAACAGAAACCAGTTCGGTCAAAGAGCCTGTGGCTACGGGAACGCGTTGGGCAGAGCCATCAAGTTTGCCGTTCAACTCAGGGATAACCAAGCCGATGGCTTTAGCGGCACCGGTGCTGTTCGGTACGATATTCAAAGCAGCGGCACGGGCGCGACGGAAGTCGCCTTTGCGGTGCGGCGCGTCAAGGGTATTTTGGTCGCCGGTATAAGCGTGGATGGTGGTCATTAGGCCTTCAACAATACCGAACTCTTTTTGCAATACCGCAGCCATAGGAGCCAGGCAGTTAGTCGTACAAGAAGCGGCAGAGATGACGGTTTCGCTGCCGTCCAAAATATCTTGGTTTACGCCGTATACAACGGTTTTCACATCATTGCCGCCAGGTGCAGAAATCACAACTTTGCGCGCACCGGCACGGATATGGGCTTCTGCTTTGGTTTTGCTGGTAAAGAAACCGGTACATTCGAGGACAACGTCCACACCCAACTCGCCCCAAGGCAATTCTTCAGGATTAGGA
>NZ_JBQCXA010000139.1:0-1066 GCF_051956855.1 Neisseria sp. P0021.S007 | reverse complement strand
GGCTGGCTTATTCAATGATATAAAGCGTTCATTTAATGCTATAAAACGCTAGAATAACTAACATAAAGGCCGTCTGAAACACGATTGTTTCAGACGGCCTTTACATTCAAATCAGTTAATCAGTCTGCTTCCTGATTCTACTGCTTCTTCAGCTTCCTCATCGCCTGTCGGCGGCGTTTCCATCAAATCAGGCAACACCAGCTCGCCCAATTCAGTCAGCGGCGGCAATTCTTCCAAACTTTCCAAACGCAAATCGCTTAGGAATGTTGCTGTTGTCGCCCACAAAGCCGGACGGCCGACAGAATCACGGTGGCCGATGACTTCAATCCAGCCCCTATCCTGCAAGGTTTGCATGACATTTTGCGACACCGCCACGCCGCGTATGCCTTCAATATCGCCACGCGTTACCGGTTGCTGATAGGCAATAATCGCCAGCGTTTCCATCACAGCGCGGGAATAACGCGGCGCGCGCTGCTCTTGCAGGCTGCCCAGTCGTTCAAACGCGGCTTGGGCGATTTGGAAGCGCCAGCCCTCATGGGTATGCACCAGTTGCAAAGCCCTGCCCTGCCAGCGGGCCTTCAGTTGCGCCAACACATCAATCAGCTTGTCTTGCGACAACGGCGGCACGCACAATTCGCGCATGGCTTTTTCGTTTAAGGGTTCGACTTGCGTCAACAGCGCCGCTTCAATCAGCGCATCGGGAGAAAGTTTTTCAGTCATAATAAAATCAATGTTCAGACGGCATAAACAGCCAAAGGCCGTCTGAAAGATAATATGGTCAGCGGTTTGTTATGCGCTCAAATGCGCTTTCAGTTTTTCTTCGTCCAAAAACCAATGGCAGATTTCGGTATCGCCATCCAACAAAACAGGCACCAGCTCATTGTACTTTTCTTCTAAAACCGGATCTTCATCAACATCGACAATATCCAGCTCAAATCCAAACTGCTCCTGATAAGGCTTTAATTGTTCGCGCATTTTGTGGCACAGGCTGCAATACTCCCGAAACATCAAGGTCAGTTTCATGGCGGTTACTCTCGGAGGAACAAAAGCGACCATTGTATAGCAA
>NZ_JBQCXA010000138.1:0-1071 GCF_051956855.1 Neisseria sp. P0021.S007 | reverse complement strand
ACATGGCGGCGATGACGCTGTCGGTGTCGATTTCGATGCCGTAGCCGCTGCATTTTTTGTGTTCCACCAAAGCCGCCAGCAATTCGCCGTCGCCGCAGCCCAAGTCCAAGACGCGACTGCCTTCGGGAATCCAGTCGTAAATCAACTGCAAATCGTCGCGCAAATTCATGATCGGCAATCCTTGTCAACATTGTTCATATAAACCGCTACGGCGCGCATATAAGCCTCGTCTTTCATCAAAAAAGCGTCATGGCCGTGGTTGGATTTGACTTCGATATACTGCACCGGCTTGTGCGCCGCAATCAGCGCTTTGACCAACTCTTTGGAACGCGCGGGCGAAAAACGCCAGTCGGTACTGAAGCTGGCGACAAAAAATTTCGCTTTCACATTTTGCAGGGCGCGGGTCAGACTGTCGCCGAAATCCGCCGCCGGATCGAAATAGTCCAAAGCCTTGGTCATAAGCAGGTAAGTGTTGGCATCAAACCGTCCGACAAATTTGTCGCCCTGATAGCGAAGATAGGATTCCACTTCAAATTCAACGCCATAGCCGTATTGATAGCCATTGGAACGCAAATCGCGTCCGAATTTTTTGCCCAAACCGTCTTCGGCAAGATACGTAATGTGTCCCATCATGCGGGCAATCCGCAAGCCCCGTGCGGGAACGGTATTGTGGCTGCGGTAATGTCCTTCGTTGAAATCGGGGTCGGTCAAAATCGCCTGACGCGCCACATCGTTGAACGCGATATTTTGCGTGGACAGTTTCGGCGCAGACGCAATCACCAAGGCATGGCGCACGCGCTCGGGGTAAGAAATCGTCCACTGCAAAGCCTGCATACCGCCCAAGCTGCCGCCGACAATCGCCGCCCATTGTTCGATACCGAGATAATCGGCAAGCGCGGCTTGGGATTTTACCCAGTCCTTCACCGTAACCACCGGAAAATCCGCGCCGTATTCCCTGCCCGTTTCAGGATTGATCGACAAGGGCCCGCTGCTGCCGTCGCAGCCGCCCAGATTGTTCAAACCGACCACGAGAAAACTTTCCGTATCAATCGGTTTGCCGGGGCCGACCAT
>NZ_JBQCXA010000137.1:0-1079 GCF_051956855.1 Neisseria sp. P0021.S007 | reverse complement strand
CCTCTACGCTCCGGGCAAAGCCTCCAACGCCGGCGGCGTAGCGACTTCAGGTTTGGAAATGAGTCAAAACGCCATCCGCCTGTCTTGGACACGTGAAGAAGTCGACCAACGCCTATTCGACATCATGCACAACATCCACGAATCCTGCCTGAAATACGGCAAAGTCGGCGACAAAGTGAACTATGTCAATGGTGCGAACATTGCCGGTTTCGTCAAAGTTGCTGATGCCATGTTGGCGCAAGGTTTCTAAACCCCTATCCAGCCAAATCAAAGGCCGTCTGAAATATTTCAGACGGCCTTTTTCTTTTCATGAAAATTTTATACGCCCAAATAACCTTCCCTGCTGGAAAGCCATCTTGCCAGATGTGCTTCGACGATTTCAGGGTTTTGTTCAATCAGCAAAGGGGCAATTTCGCGCGCTTGTTCTAAAAGGTGTAAGTCTTCTTCAAGATTGGCAAAACGCAGCATGGGAACGCCGCTTTGACGCGCGCCGAGAAATTCGCCGGGGCCGCGGATGTTGAGGTCTTGGCGGGCGATTTCAAAGCCGTCGGTGTGTTCGTAGATGACTTTCAACCGCGCTTTGGCGAGTTCGCTCAAGGGTTCAGCAAACAGGAGGACGCACACGCTTTCTGCCGCGCCGCGCCCTACCCGACCGCGTAATTGGTGCAGCTGCGCCAAGCCCATGCGCTCGGCGTGTTCGATGACCATCAAGGCGGCATTGGGCACATCTACGCCGACTTCGATGACGGTAGTGGCGACCAATACGTTCAGACGGCCTGCGGCAAACTCCGCCATGACTTCAGCTTTTTCGGCGGCCTTCATGCGCCCGTGTACCAAGCCGATGTTGAGTTCGGGCAAGGCTGCCTGAAGCTGCTCGAGGGTTTCGGTGGCGGTTTGCAGTTGCAGAGTTTCGCTTTCTTCAATCAGCGGACAGACCCAGTATGCCTGCTGCCCTTTGCGGCAGATGTTGAGAACGAAGCCTTCGACTTCGGCGCGGCGGACGTTGTTGACGAGACGGGTTTTAATCGGGGTACGCCCGGGCGGCAATTCGTCGATAACGGACACGTCTAAGGCGGCGA
>NZ_JBQCXA010000136.1:0-1082 GCF_051956855.1 Neisseria sp. P0021.S007 | reverse complement strand
GATCAAGTGATTGACTGGCAACCGATCGAACAGTACCTGAACCGTCAAAGAATCCGTTACCTTCGAGACCACCGCGGTCGTCCCGCCTATCCACTGCTATCCATGTTCAAAGCCGTCCTGCTCGGACAATGGCACAGCCTCTCCGATCCCGAACTCGAACACAGCCTCATCACCCGCATCGACTTCAACCTGTTTTGCCGTTTCGACGAGTTGAGCATCCCCGATTACAGCACCTTATGCCGCTACCGCAATTGGCTGGCGTAAGACGACACCCTGTCCGAATTGCTGGAACTGATCAACCGCCAACTGACCGAAAAAGGCTTAAAAGTAAAGAAAGCATCCGCCGCCGTCATTGACGCCACCATTATTCAGACCGCCGGCAGCAAACAGCGTCAGGCCATAGAAGTCGATGACGAAGGACAAGTCAGCGGCCAAACCACACCGGAGAAAAAGCCATTCTCCATCTCTCCCCGGTTATCCGCAGCGACAACACACTGATGATACGCGAGCTGATTAAAGCAGGAGCAGGCATAGGCTATCAGCCCCTTTGGGCAGTTCAGCAGGAATTGAAGGACGGCACATTGATCCAACTCCTGCCCGATTACACCATCTGGACAGACCAACTGAACGCCACCTATGTCGACAGGGCATTTCTCAGTGCGAAAGTGCGCAGCTTTATCGACTTTCTCAATGAAAAAATATCGGAAGGATAAACATCAAGGCCGTCTGAAACACTTTTCAGACGGCCTTTAATCAAAGCAACAATCCAATCAATAATTGGTTGAGCAAAACTGTTCGCGTTTGTCCGCATCGGCGGCATAGCATGTCAAACCCATGCCTGACGCATTGCTGTTGTTCGCTTTCGCACCCGGTTTCTTGTTCACCAAAACCTTACCGTTTTTACCGATCTCCACGGTTACGCCTTTGCCGTTTTTCAGCTTCCATTTCAACACTTGCTCATCGGCACTTTGGCACTTGCTGACCGTACAGCCGCCTTCTGTCGCGACGTTGCCGTTTTTATAAATCACGCACTGCTGCTGGCTGTCGGTACAGGCCGCATATGCAGCAACGGAGAAACAGGA
>NZ_JBQCXA010000135.1:0-1084 GCF_051956855.1 Neisseria sp. P0021.S007 | reverse complement strand
ATGATGTAGGGTTCAACGACAACGTGTTGGCCGACTTTGATGTCGTCCACGCCTTCGCCTACGGCATAAACCACGCCGGAGAACTCGTGCCCCATGGTTACAGGGGCTGACTCGCCGGAGATTGGGTGCGGATGGCCGCAAGGCGGAATGAAAATCGGGCCTTCCATGAATTCGTGCAGATCGGTACCGCAGATACCGCACCACGCAACATTAATGCCGACAGTACCCGGAGCTACGGTTGGCTCTGGAATGTCTTCGATGCGGATGTCACCTTTGTTGTAAAAACGTGCTGCTTTCATTGTAACGCTCCTTTTTTTAAAGTGGAGGCCGTCTGAAAAAGACGGTCAATTAGGGAAAGGGAAGCAGTGTGGCGTGTGAAATATTTTTATTGATATGTTTTATATTTGTTATTTTACTACTGATAATATGAAAATGGTTTGTCTTTGCTCAAATTAAAGTTTGTAAATGAAAAAAAGGCCGTCTGAAATGGATAATCTATTTTCAGACGGCCTGGGGCAATAGTTTGAATACGTTATGGTGTAGGATTGTTACTTTTGCCGCGCTTCAGATGCTTTTGGTAGGCGATGACGTAGTCGGCCTTGCTTAAGCCTGCCAATACGCGGATGTGGGCGGCGGCAGATTTAGACATGGATTCCAAGGTATATCCGCCCTCCAGCACGGAAACGATACGTCCTTGACAGCTTGCTGTTGCTTGGACGATTTTGTGTGTCAGCCAGGCAAAATCGGCTTCATGCAGGTTCAGACGGCCTGTTTCGTCTTGTTTGTGCCCGTCAAAACCGGCTGAAAGCAACACCAACTCGGGGCGGAAGGCCGTGAGCTTGGGAAGCCATTGTTCGCGGATGGTCGTACGGAAGATACGGCTGCCTGTGCCCGGTTTGAGGGGCGTATGCAGCATATTCTTATTGCCGGCGTATTGTTCCGCCTGAGGGAAGGGAAAGATGTCGGTTTCAAACAGTTTGAAAAACATCACGCGCGGATCGTCTTGGAGAATCTCCGCCGTACCGTCGCCGTCATCGATTTCGACGTCCACTTCGGCGACGGTACGGCGGAGATTCTCCAAGAC
>NZ_JBQCXA010000134.1:0-1086 GCF_051956855.1 Neisseria sp. P0021.S007 | reverse complement strand
GTTATCAAAACTTAAACCGGTCAGGCCTTCGCATCGGGTCAATAAGGATTTCAACTCAAATAGCGAAGAATCAACTTGGGAAAGATATAAACCACCTAATGCCTGCTGACCTTGCCATGCGTAATATTGCAAATCCAGCCAATAGTGATTAGCACCTTCCAAAAAAGCCGCTTCCACTTTATCGAGCAAATCGCGCCATTGCTGCTCCTGAACCAAACGATTCAAGTTTGCCAATAAATCTGCCCTCGGAGCCTTCAACCGCGTCTGACCGTTTTGATGCGGAGGAATGCCGTTCAATCCGCCCCAACGGACAGCCCGAATCATCTTGTTTGCAGACCAATAACCATCATCCTGTTCTCTCAAGTAGGCAGCGTTAATCCTGACTTGGTCAAGCAAGGCTTTAGAAGAGTTAACCTTTGTGACAGTCAGACTTTCAGACGACCCTCGACTCTCTTGATGAATTTGTGGCGTTGCCACTTGCTCAACAGGCGCACTGGTCTCCTGATTTTGACTTGAACTTGTTGGAGAAGATGAAAAACGAACAGATGACTCTTCAAAATATTGCAACAATGGAAATAAGCTGGGGCGTACTGCCTCTTCCCATCCCTCAAAGTAATTTTGCAACAACATCAAAGCCGATAATGTCCGCTTAAGCTCCGTAGAATCGGATAATCCTACTTCTTTAAGCGTATCCAACACCCTTTCACCGGACAACCAATTTAATGCATTACGTTTTTGTACCGGTTTTTTCGGCCACAGCGACTGATCGAATTTTTGCAGCAACCCGCACAAAATCTCCAAGCCGTCTGAAAAACCTGCCAAACCTCTGTCTCTCAGCGAGGCAAAAATGTAATAGGTTGCCACCCTCAGGTCTTTAGATTCACGCTTCAGCAGGCGTTCTGAAGCATCCAAAATCAATCGGTAATCCATACCCGAAAGTTTGGCCAACTCAATTTTGATGGCTTCAAAATCATCTGCATAGGCGACATCCTCGCCACAAGGATGGTTGTCTGAAACAGGCTCCAACCATTCTTGCCAGCGATGGATATTGTTATCGGTGATAGATGTACCTTCATCACCGAGTAT
>NZ_JBQCXA010000133.1:0-1093 GCF_051956855.1 Neisseria sp. P0021.S007 | reverse complement strand
TTTTCAGACGGCCTCTTGCTTATTTTACCGATAGGATGTAAAACCTATCCTTCGAAATAAACGGCTCATCGAAACCGTACAGCAATCGACACAATATGGACACAAACTCCGAAATGCACACCCACTCTAATTTTTACGCTATGCTGACTGCAGCCTGCCAAAAAAACAGTAAAGGCACGGTCATTTTCAACGACAAAGAAAAAATCAGCTATTCCTCCCTCAAGCGCGAAGTAGAAACCGTCGCCGCCTATCTGCAACACGAAGGCGTACAATATGGCGACAAGGTCGCCCTGGTCGTTTCCAACTCTCCCGAATTTATTACTGCCTATTTCGCCATTACTTCCATCGGAGCGGTAGCCGTCCCACTCAATGTCTTTTTGAAAAGCGAAGAATTTTCCTACATCCTCAATGACTGCGGCGCACGCTTTATGTTCGCCTCAGCGTCGTTGGCCAAAGAACTCAAAAACATCAAAGCCAAAACCAAAGTCAATAAAATCATCTGGATTGGCGAAACCAAAGCTGCCAGTAGTGATGACAGCTATTTCGATGCCGCGCGAACATTCCCCGGCAAGCCGAATCTGAGCCGTCAGCCGTCTGCCAACAATTTGGCGCACATTATCTACACCTCCGGCACAACCGGCCACCCCAAAGGCGCATTAATCAGTTATAGCAACCTGTTTTCCAACCTTTCAGGCATCGAACAAATTTTCCAAATTTCGCAAAAAGACCGCTTCGTTGTCTTCTTGCCCATGTTCCACAGCTTTACGCTGACCGCCATGGTTTTGCTGCCGATATATCAAGCCTGCTCGATTATTTTGGTCAAATCCGTCTTCCCGTTCTCCAACGTGTTGAAACAGGTTTTACTCAAACGCGCTACCATTTTCCTAGGCGTACCGGCCATTTACACCGCCATGAGTAAAACTAAAATCCCTTGGTATTTCAGATGGTTCAACCGCGTCCGTCTGTTTATCAGTGGCGGAGCACCTCTGGCCGGACAAACCATTGACGACTTTAAAGCCAAATTCCCGCGCGCCAAATTGTTAGAAGGCTACGGCTTGAGCGAATGTTCGCCCGTTGTGGCCGTCAATACACC
>NZ_JBQCXA010000132.1:0-1094 GCF_051956855.1 Neisseria sp. P0021.S007 | reverse complement strand
CTCATGCTGTTTCTGCATGTCTTGCGGATACTCGTATTGCACTGCCTGATTTAATTCAAAATCTAAGACTTCGATATTCAGGTCGTTTATGGCTTTTTGCTCTTCATGGATATAAAAAGCGCTGGCTGTGCTGCTGTCGTACTCTTCTGGCTGGAGACCTTTGGGATAGCCTTCAATGCCTTTAGTCAAATCTTTGACGATTTCTTCAGCCGACCAACCGATATCTTTTAAAAAATTGACCCATTTGCCGACTTGCTGCCTTGCGTAAAATTGTTTGTGTTCAAACGTGAGATTGACCTCTTTAACCGTTGAATCCATGCGCTTGGCTTCGCATTTGAATATCTGTTCACAGACGGGATACGCTCCGCCAAGATACGCACCGGCGTGAATCAATATGTCTAATGGTACTTCTATATCTCCGTTTCTGAACTCTGTTTCAAATCGAACCCAAGGGCTTGATTTATCGCCTAACTGCTTGCCTTTTTCATAAATCCGGGTGTATTTGGCGTTGCCGCGTTTGCCGATATAGAAGCTTTTGCCGCTGCCATCTTCGTGTCTCCAAGAAACGCCTTTACATTCGCTTTTCGGGCGGACGTTGTGGCAGTCAAAAAGGCCGTTATCGTGACCGGTTAAAGCCTGCTCGGGCGTGTACTCTCCATTGAAAAAATCATGTGCTACGTCAACCCTTGTTATTTTTGGCCGGACACACTTTTGCAGAAATTCATAAAGCCTGTTTTCCCAACCGGGTTTAGCTGCGGTGCATCCGGTGCCGTTCAACTCTACAAGTATTGTTTCTCTTTGGCCGCCGTAGTGAACTTTGCCGTACTCAACGTTTTTCGGGCCGAGCTGATAACAGGATTGATAGAAGAATTTGCCTTTGTAAGGCAGTTTGGCACTGATGCCGAAGCCTAGAATCTCTTGCAGCAGTTCGCTGTACTTTGTGAGGTACTCTGCGTCTGTTACATAGGCTTTTTGGGTTACTTTGGGTATGGATTCCTCATGTATCGTAAATGTGATCTGGTCGATGAATGCGCCGTCTTCCCTACCGCGTCTTAGCGGAATTTCTATCAAACGGCCTTTTCCGTCGGTTACGT
>NZ_JBQCXA010000131.1:0-1099 GCF_051956855.1 Neisseria sp. P0021.S007 | reverse complement strand
CATATAAGCTGTAAACATAATGTATAGGATGTAAGTGTATAAATTTAGACGTTTTATTTTCATAGTCGTTCTGTTGTTATCGTAGAGACCTGAATCTCAGGTTGGCTATCTTGCCGAACGGTTTAATTTGGCTTTGATTTTTTCGGTCGCGGCAAATAGTGCGTGTTTGTATTTTAGGAACAGGAAACCTAGCCCGACTGCCCATGCCAGCGCAAACCAGATGTAGTTGTCGCGCGTACCCAGCCAAGTATAGGCAAGGCAGATCATCAGGCAGAGCGTTGAGTTTGTATAAATCTTCAGGCGCGGCAAAGGCTGCCACAGGCGTGAAGAGAATTCGGTTTTAAAGATGAAAAACAGCCAAAAAGCCGTTGCGCTGGCCATAGCCGCACCTTTTGCACCGAATTTCGGTACCAGCAGATAGAGCAGGGCGGTATTGGCGATAAAGGCAACGATGTTGATGACGGTAATCAGCCAAGTTGAGCGGACAACGTTCAAACCGATGCCGCTGACTTCGGTCAGCGTGTAAAACAGGGGGAAGAGCATACACGAGAGCAGGATAAATTGAACCTGCGTGTATTTTTCCGGCAGTATCCAGGTCACCATCGGCGAGAAAATCCCAATGAGGCAAATCATTGCGCTGATGAGGACGGTCATGGAAAGCGTGATGTCGCCGATTTTATCCAGATTGGTTTTTTCTTCTACCCATTTGAACACCAAAGGCGCCCAAATAGTGGAAAACACACTTTGGAAAATCAAGGCGACGGCACCAAAGCTGACTGCCATCGAATAGATGCCCAATTCGTCCAAACCCGAGATGTCTTTGAGGACAAAGCGGTCAATCGAAGTCAGGCCCCAATAGGCCAAGTTGCCGAATGCCAGCGGCAGGCCGTAGCGCAGGCCGTCCCGATGCAGCTCGGGCGACCATTTCGCATGGGAAACGGCTTGCAGGTCTTGGCGCAGCTGATATATCAACAGTACAACGGTCAGCACTTGGGCTGCGGTGTAGGTAAAAACCAGCGAAGTAGTATTGGTAGGTAAGCCGGAAGCAATCACGGCAAAAACCAACACCAAAATCAAGAATTTCGGCGCAAGCTGGCTG
>NZ_JBQCXA010000130.1:0-1103 GCF_051956855.1 Neisseria sp. P0021.S007 | reverse complement strand
GTTCAGGTACTGTTCGATCGGTTGCCAGTCAATCACTTGATCCAACTTCAATAGCGGGAAACGGTCGATGTGTTTGGCAATCATGGCTTGTGCGGTTTGCCGGAAGAAGGTACTCATGAAAAATCTCCTAAATGTCTTGGTGGTAATTTAGGGGATTTTGGGGGATTTTGTAAAGGTCTCAAACTGCCTTAGCATTGAATGTCCAGATTCCCGGAATGACGGTTTAGAAGTTACCCTAAACCTCAAAAAAAACCTGCACCTTAATCAGTTGGCGGTTTAGTCCGACTTTTGGGGTGCAGATCAAGCTTTCAGACGGTATTTCCTTTAAAACTTCATTTCAAGCGCGAGGCTGAAGTTCCTGCCCGGTGCGGCATACCTTCCATAGTTACTGTCGCCGCCGTGCCGGTTTGCCGTGCTTTCCGCAGTCTGGCGCAAGGATTCCCAAGTAACGTAGCGGTAGTTGCCGATATTGTAGATAGCCGCCCTCAAGGTCAGCCGTTTTTTCAGATTAAGATAGGCGGAAACATCTGCCGTCGACCAAGCAGACGACGCTCTTTTTGCCGAATATCGTTTTTGATCGCCTGCCAGATAAGCAAGTTCATCAGGGTTTTTCCCTTTGGAATAGGTCAGCATAATGTTTGCGCCCCATTTCCCCTCGGGCTGGTCGTATCCGAACCCCAAAACATAACGCGACGGCTGTACCGCATCCAAAGCATAGCTGCGGAGGGACAGTCCCGGCCGGTTGGATACCGATTTCGGTTTGATACGGTTGTACGCCAAAGTCGTGTACAAACCTTCGGGCAGTTTGTGATACACACCGTTCCAGTCGATTTTTCCCAAGATGTTGATGCCTTGGAGCGACATATTTTGGGCATTGTAATAATCGCGTATATCAATCTCTGTCAATTGTCCTGCCTGATTCGGCAATTTGGTTTTTTGATCGGCAACGGCAATCATATCGGTATAACGGTTGCGGAAGCTGCTGATTTCCAAAAAGCCGAAATCGCCCTTCCACTGCAAACCGATTTCGCGGTTGGCTGCCTTTTCCGATTTCAGGGCAGGACGCTGCCAGCCTTTCGGATAATCGTGATAAATGTCTATCC
>NZ_JBQCXA010000129.1:0-1110 GCF_051956855.1 Neisseria sp. P0021.S007 | reverse complement strand
ATCCCCGAACGCCCCGAAATCATGCTGGCAACCGCTGAAGACTTGCTGAAACGCAAGGACATCAGCGCATGGGCGGTCGGCTGCGGCATGGGTTTGGACGAAACCGCCAACCAAATCTTAAATAACGTGTTGACGCAAAATCAGGACGTGCCGCTGCTGCTTGATGCCGACGCACTGACCCTGCTGGCAAGGTCGAATTCAGAAACACGAGAAGCCGCTCAAAAACGCAGCAATCTGGTTCTGACCCCGCACCCCGCCGAAGCCGCCCGCCTGCTCGGTACATCCACCCAAGCCGTCCAGCAGGACAGAATGTCTGCCGTCCAAACCATCAGCGCAACGTTCCAAGTCGTAACCGTCTTAAAAGGACACCGCACACTGGTCGCCGCACCCGACGGCACGGTCTATACCAACCCAAGCGGCAACGCCGGACTTGCCACCGCAGGCAGCGGCGACGTTTTAAGCGGCATCATCGGCAGCCTGCTCGCACAAGGCATTGCCCCATTCCAAGCCGCCTGTGCCGGCGTATGGCTGCACGGCGCAGCGGCGGATGTCATCAAACATTCATCGGGCGTGGAAGCCGGTATGCTGGCAGGCGAAATCGCACCCGCTGCCCGATGGTTGAGGAATCGGCTGATGACGGATAAAACAAAAAATTGAGAAGGAAGGAGGTCGTCTGAAAACGGAGATACAGTCCCCAAGCCGTTTTCAGACGACCCTTTGCGATGTTCAATATCTGTGTAGGAATCCAAAAGCTCTTTGATGTTTTCTATGCAGATACTTTGGATAAATTGAAAAGGTAAACCATGCAGTCCAAATTTTTTAACCATCAAGGCGCAAGCCTGCACTATCAAATCGGCGGTAAGGAAGCCGCTCCCGTCATGGTCTTGCTTCACGGCGGTTTTGGCTCGATTAGCGATTTTGAACCGCTGCTGCCGCGCCTGTTGCAACACTACCGCATGATTGCCGTCGATACGCGCGGACACGGACGCTCCACGCTTGGCACTACCGTATTGACCTATGCTCAAGTAGCCGATGATGTGCGCCAAATCCTGCGCAGTGAAAGCGTGGAAAATTACAGTCTGTTCGGTTTCAGCGACGGAGGAATAACTG
>NZ_JBQCXA010000128.1:0-1115 GCF_051956855.1 Neisseria sp. P0021.S007 | reverse complement strand
TGTAGAAGAGACGGGGTCGCGCGAGAGGATAAGAAGGTTGAATCCGTTGGCGCAGGCAGGGTGCGCGCCATCAGGCACATGTCCGCGATTTCCCACACGCATTGGTTGAGGCCGTTGCTTTGGTTTACATTGCTGTTGTAGCCGTAGCCTAGGCTGATTTGGCCGTGCCAGCGGCGGCGTTTGCCCAGTTCGGACAGGTAGTTTTCCACGATGGGGTGGGTTTCAGCAGGAATATCCGTTTTCAGAACTTTCTCAAACGCGGCGACGGACTCTTTGTTTTGGTTGTCTTCGGCATAAAACCGCCCCGCTTCGAGCAGCAGGCGGGGGTTGTCGGGTTCGGCTTCCAAGGCCGTCTGAAAACTGTTCTCCGCCGCGCGAGAATCCCCTTCGGCCCGTTTTTGCAGCGCATCGGCCAAATGAATCAGCGCGGGTTTGTGCTGCGGCAGTTTGGCGTAGCGGGCGGCAAACTGTCGCACCTTGTGCCACTGTCGCGCGTTTAGGGCGTGGTAAATCGCACTTTCCAGTTCTTCCGCCGTATCGCCGACTTGGTAGATTTCACCATCTATCGAAATATAGCCGTTGTTTTCTTCCACTTTCTCGCGGGCCTGTTCCGTGTCCAGCCAGTCACTTTCTCGATATTGCTGCGTTTGGCGGCTGCTCTCATCCAGCAGGCGGCGGCGTTCGTCCGCGGCATCGTCGGACGGGGCGGCAAGGCAGACCGTACAGAGCGGCAGGAAAAGCAGGCAGAGGCGGTGTTTCATGAGATAGGGTCCTTGGGGCGGAGAGGCCGTCTGAAAGAAGTAAAGCAAAAATTCTGCGAGATAATGCAGGTTTGCACGGCACTTCAGAAACAGGTCAGCCGCAGTATATTTATGCCTACTGCGGCTGTAGTTAAAAAATGGCGGTTTACCTGATTGCGGGAACGGACGGCCAAACGCCGAAAACACTGGCATTCCCTAATCGCGTAAGCAGACAAGGCTATTTTTTCGCACCGCCGAAGGCTACGTCGTCGCCTTTGTTGTTGTCAGTTCCGCGAGTGGCATAGCCTGCCATGGCTGCCGCGCCATTGCCGTAGAATTGTCCGATAATGCCTTCGTTATTTCGTCCCTTAATAC
>NZ_JBQCXA010000127.1:0-1120 GCF_051956855.1 Neisseria sp. P0021.S007 | reverse complement strand
GGCTACCGCCCATGACTTGTTTGAAGACCGGACCTGCCACTACACCGCCGTAGTAACCGTTTGCAGTCGGTTCGTCGATGGTTACCGCTACAATTACACGGGGATTTTTAGCAGGGGCAAAACCGATGAAAGTGGCGACGTGTTTGTTATCAACGTAACGTCCGTTGACCAACTTACGTGCCGTACCGGTTTTCGCACCGACGTCGAAACCATCTACCGCACCGGCAGTACCTGTACCACCTGGCTCGGTTACAGAAACCATCAAATCACGAACTTCACGCGCAGTCAAAGCTTTAATGACACGTTTGCCTTTTGGCGCAACCGCCTGTTTCTCAAAGCTGACCGGCAACAATTCGCCGTCATGTGTCAACATGGTATAAGCACGCGCCAACTGCAGCAGGCTCAATTGCAAACCGTAACCGAAAGACATGGTTGCCTGTTCAATCGGCTGCCATCTGCGCCAGCTTCTCAAAAGACCGGCTGTCTCACCTGGGAAACCGGAGTGCATCCGCACGCCAACACCCAAATCATGATAAAAATCATACATTTCTTTAGGAGTGAATTTTGCAGACAGTTTGCTGGTACCGACGTTGGAAGATTTTTGCATGATGCCGCGCACATCCAAAGTAGGATACACATGGGTATCGCGAACAGTAGCAGGTCCGATTTTGTAAGGCATGGTGTTAAAACGATCAGCCAAACCGACTTTGCCGGAATCCAATGCTTTTGCAATCGTAAACGGCTTCATGGCGGAACCCGGCTCGATCATATCGGTAACGGCACGGTTGCGGCGCTGTTCGCTATCTGCGCTGCCCGGTTGGTTCGGATCATAAGCAGGGCTATTGACCAGAGCCAAGATTTCGCCGGTTTGTGCATCCAATACCACAACGGTACCTGCTTTGGCTTTGTGATAAGCCACTGCTTTATTCAGCTCATCATAGGCAAGTGTTTGAATACGTTGATCCAAAGACAAAACCATGTCCTGCCCGTTTTTCGGATCGCTGTTGCGCGGAGAATCCAAACTATCGACGATATTACCTTTATTGTCGCGCAAAACCACTTTCGCACCGTCCGCACCATGCAGACTGTCTTCACGCGACAATTCCAAGCCTTCCTGTCC
>NZ_JBQCXA010000126.1:0-1128 GCF_051956855.1 Neisseria sp. P0021.S007 | reverse complement strand
CCGTTTAAACGAATACCTGCAAGACTATTTCACAAGGAAAACCACATGAGCAATTTAGAAAACCAAATCAAACAATTAATCGTCGACAGCTTGGGCTTGGAAGACATTACCGTTGCCGACATCGGCAGCGAAGATCCACTTTTCGGCGACGACGGCCTGGGCCTGGATTCGGTTGATGCATTGGAACTTGGTTTGGCCGTACAAAAAACCTTCGGCTTCCAGCTCGACGGTGAAAACGACAACCTGCGCGAAAACTTCGCCAACGTCAAAACTTTAGCCGAGTTCGTCAAGAGCCGCCAAGCATAAGGGAGAGACAAGATGACCGAACAAGAAGTACGCACCCTGCTGACCGATGCACTGGTTAACCTGTTTGAAATCGAACCGGAACGCATCAAACCCGAAACCAACCTCTACGAAGATTTGGAAATCGACAGCATCGACGCTATCGACCTTATCGACCACATCAAACGCGAAACCGGCCGCAAACTGCAAGCCGAAGACTTCCGCAACGTGCGTACCGTAGAAGACGTGGTTCAAGCGGTCTTGAAAGTACAACAAGATTCCTGATTTTACTTTGAATCAGCATATTTTCAGACGGCCTTACCCACCGGCAAGGTCGTCTGAATATCAATAAACAACCTAATCATCAATCTTTCTCACTTATCCATAATATACAACTAACACCATGAAAAAATTCATTTCCCTACTGCTCTTACTCCCCGCCTTGTCTGCGCACGCTGAAATTTCCCTCATCAAAAAAATGACACATGCCGAGTGTATGCAAGTCATTCGTGATTCATTGGATATGTATAACGATATGGAGTTTTGTGAAAAAAACACGAACGAGGAAACTCAACGTAACGGGATGCTGGCATGGAATATGGCTGGATTTGCCAACAGCAAATCAGCAATGGCCCCTATCTGCCCAACGGTCAAAAAAATGACCAAACAAGAGCAGACTGAAATGTTTTCCCGCTATCCTAAATCTCATGAACCCAAAGAGGTTGCAAAATTCTGCACCTCGGAAAACCGTAACCGCATCGCCAAGCTTTATCCAAAATACTATAAGCTGCTCGTAGAACATGAAGCCTTTGAAAAAAATAAGGAAGAAAACGAATAATCCAAGAA
>NZ_JBQCXA010000125.1:0-1129 GCF_051956855.1 Neisseria sp. P0021.S007 | reverse complement strand
ATATTTGCGTGTGGCAGATAGATTATAGGCCGAGACCTTTGCAAAATTCCCCAAAATCCCCTCAATTCCCACCAAGACATTTAGGGGATTTTCCATGAGTACCTTCTTTCAGCAAACCGCCCAAGCCATGATCGCCAAACACATCGACCGTTTCCCACTATTGAAGTTGGATCAAGTGATTGATTGGCAACCGATCGAACAATACCTGAATCGTCAAAAAACCCGTTACCTCCGAGACCACCGCGGCCGTCCCGCCTATCCCCTGTTGTCCATGTTCAAAGCCGTCCTGCTCGGCCAATGGCACAGCCTTTCCGATCCCGAACTCGAACACAGCCTCATCACCCGCATCGATTTCAACCTGTTTTGCCGTTTTGACGAACTGAGCATCCCCGATTACAGCACCTTATGTCGCTACCGCAACTGGCTGGCGCAAGACGACACCCTATCCGAACTGCTGGAACTGATCAACCGCCAACTGACTGAAAAAGGCTTAAAAGTAGAGAAAGCATCCGTCGCCGTCATTGACGCCATCATTATTCAGACCGCCGGCAGCAAACAGCGTCAGGCCATAGAAGTCGATGAAGAAGGACAAGTCAGCAGCCAAACCACACCGAGTAAAGACAGCGATGCCCGTTGGATAAAGAAAAGCGGCCTCTACAAACTCGGTTACAAACAACATACCCGTACCGATGCGGAAGGCTATATTGAGAAACTGCACATTACCCCTGCCAATGCCCATGAATGCAAACACCTGTTGCCTTTGTTGGAAGGCCTATCCAAAGGTACGACCGTCTATGCCGACAAAGGCTACGACAGTAAGGAAAACCGGCAACATCTGGAAGAGCATCGGCTGCAGGACGGCATTATGCGCAAAGCCCACCGCAACCGTCCGCTGTCGGAAGTGCAAACCAAACGTAACCGATATTTGTTGAAGACCCGTTATGTGGTCGAACAAAGCTTCGGTACGTTGCACCGTAAATTCCGCTATGCGCGGTCAAGCTATTTTGTGCTGCTCAAAGTGAGTGCACAAAGCCATCTGAAGGTGATGTGTTTGAACCTATTGAAAGCCGCCAACAGGCTAAGTGTGCCTGCTGCCGCCTAAAAGGCGGCCCGGATACCTGATTAATCA
>NZ_JBQCXA010000124.1:0-1132 GCF_051956855.1 Neisseria sp. P0021.S007 | reverse complement strand
TCTTAATTCGACGGGGTTGGTCATGAATAATTCCTTTGTGCCGTTTCAGACGGCCTCATGAAAAAGGCCGTCTGAAAACATGTTTAATTCAAAGATCCGTTTTCGGCATCGCTCCAATCGGATTGGCGCGTACTGGCTTCGTGCAACAGCTCATCCTTCATGGCTTCGTATTTGGTGCTTGTTTTGTTGCTGATCGGTTTCATCAATGGCTTACTGTCGATGACGCCGCCCGGCAAAATAGCGGGGAACTGAGATTGCGCCCATTTGACAATGCTGACGGCAGGACTGTTCATCAGCAGACGGGACACGGGGGCGCGCCAAATGATTTGGTCGATAATGCCGTTCGGTCGATAGGCGTTGTCGCCAAAACCATCGCCATCAAGATCGAATGTACTGTTGTCGCTCCAATAATTGCCTCGGCCGCCCTCTCCCCAATCAAGGAAACGGGTGCTGACGTATTTAACTTGGCTTTCGTTGTTGATAAACGAATTATTGGACAGACTTGTGCCTTCAATAGCCGCGGTAAAGTGAATGCCGATTTGACAGTTTTCAAAATGGTTGTCAAAAATTTTATTGAAGTTGGCGTTATAGGCGAATACGCATTTACCGGCTTTGTTGATAATGTTATCGTTAATATCGGAATGGTTGACGTAATTGAGCATAATGCCTTGGTCACGGCTGCCTACGGCGATATTGCCATACACTTTGAGACGCTCTGAGAACATCAACACATAGCCCATATTGTTGCCGACAGAGATGTTGTTGCTGACCTCGCTGTCGTTGGTGTACATATAATGCACTGCAAAACGCAAATCGCTGAAACGATTGCCTTTATAGGTATTGTTTGTACTGGTATTAGAAAAAATACCGTCACGGCCTTTGGAAATATCGTTGTCGACTACTTGCGCGCCCGGCGCATTCCAAACCGTTACGCCATTACCGCGCTCATTCACACGCAATGTGGCTTCCCCGACAATCTTATTTTCGCGCACCATCGATTCTGCCGCGCCATGGATGTATACGCCGACTGAGTTGTCCAAGACATTATTGTGTTCAACCAATGCTCGCGGAGCCGTTTCCTCAAGATAAATCCCTGCATCCATGGCCGGCAGGCTCAAGCCTGAATTGGAAA
>NZ_JBQCXA010000123.1:0-1133 GCF_051956855.1 Neisseria sp. P0021.S007 | reverse complement strand
GCGTATAAGTGTATTCGGTAAAGATTTCCTGCGGCACGCCCGCAATTTCAAATTTGCCGTTCAAATTGTTTTTGAAAGTCAGTTGTTTTTCGTCATTGTCGTAACGGCTCAACCAGCCCGAAGCCAATGTGCTGCCGGGCGTGTAGCCTGCGTAGGACGTGGACGTATTGTAAATGCCGCTGTTTTTCTTGATATTTTCGTTGTAGTTGTAATCCAGCTTGCCGGTATAACGCCAGTTGTCGTTGAAATAGTGCTCTACTTCGGCGAATGCGTTCGCCTTGTCGTAAATGCCTTTGTTCCAGTTGTAGCCCAGATAGGTATCGCGCGGCAGGTTCAATGCCACGCCCCAGTCGTCGGGCTTGGTGTGTTTGCGCTGATAGAGGCCGCCCCAAGTGATTTTGGTGTTGTCGCCGACGGATGCGTCCATCACGCCGTAAAGCGTGGCATTGCCGCCTTTGACGCGGTCTTTGAAATTTTTGTCGCGTTCCAATGCGACGACGGCGCGGCCGCGCAAAGTGCTTTCATCGTTCAGAAGACCTGAAAAGTCCCCCGTGGTGCGGACTTTACCGAAGCGGTCGATTTGGGCTTCACTCTGAATAATGCGTTCGCCGGTGGGGCGTTTGCGTACGGCGTTCAACGTACCGCCTGGCTCGCCGTTTGCCTGCGTCAGCCCGGTCGCACCGCGCACGACTTCGATATGGTCGTAAACGGCGATGTCGTTCATGCTTTGCGCGTCATACATCGGATTGTTGATGGCGCCGGGGACGGTAGATGAGATTCCGTCCTCTTCGATTTGGTCGATATAGAACCCGCGCGATTGGAAGCGCGGAATGCCGGCATCACGGATGACGTTGACACCGGTAGTGGTTTTCAGGGCATCAACCAAGTTGGTAATCCCCTGCTCATTGATTTGTGTCTTGGTAATCACGCTCACCGACTGCGGCGTTTCTTTCGGGGACAAGGCAAGGCCGGTGGTGGTACGCATGGCTGAAGTTGTGTAGGAGTCGCGGTTTTCGGTGCGGGTAGAACGGTTTTTGCCGGTTACGTTGACAGTTTGCAGCTCGGCAGTTTGTTCGGGCCGGGGTGTTGCCGTGTTTTCTGCTAAGGCTGCATAGGGCAGAGTGGCAATAATG
>NZ_JBQCXA010000122.1:0-1143 GCF_051956855.1 Neisseria sp. P0021.S007 | reverse complement strand
TTCTGAGACTGCACCAACAAGCCATCCGCTCTTTGATCGCCACCAAGTGTTGCGATGAATGCGAAGTACATGACGCAGTATTCATTAATTTAGATGGCCGATATTATGTTTGGCTCCCTTGTATGGGCAAATCGCCCCAATCAGAAACCGGTATCCTGCTGATTGAAGATGAAGACGGCAATACACGCTTGAGCTGGGTTGCCGATACACGCGAAGTCAAGCAAAAAGACAGTCTGTACAACCGCGTTGTTTCCGCCCTGCAAAGAAAAATGCAGCGCACGAAAAACAAATTTATCCAGTCGGCAAACGCCCGATTGCTTGAGCTGACGCCTCAGCAAGGCCGTCTGACGACAAACAGCAAAGATTTCTCGCTTTCACCACATGACTTGATGAAAGCACTTTATCCGGCAACACATCAAATAGGAGAATTTGCCCTGTAACAGTTTTTGGTAGTGGTTTGTGTTCCTTTTGCGCCCCTTAAAATTTTAAAGGGGCGATTTTTTTACCCCTACTTTTCAGACGGCCTAAACACCGGTTTTCCAGTACAATAAAGGCCGTCTGAACATTTCCTACTTTTCAACCATGCAACTGCTCAAATACATCCAATCGCAAGGCCTCGGCAGCCGCAAGCAATGCCAATGGCTGATAGACAATGACTGCATTGCCATCAACGGCGAAATCCATAATCGTGCCAAAGACGATATTGATCCGTCTCAAGTGCACACCCTGTCTGTTGACGGCGAAGAAATTGCCGCCGTCCCCATGCCCTATTTTTATATCCTGCTTCATAAGCCTGCAGATTACGAGACTTCGCACAAACCTCAGCAATATCCAAGCATCTTCAGCCTTTTTCCCGACCACATGCGCAATATCGATATGCAGGCAGTCGGCCGCTTGGATGCAGACACAACCGGAATTATTCTGATTACCAACGACGGCCAATTTAACCACCGCGTTACCTCGCCCAAACACAAAGTTCCGAAGCTCTACCGCGTCACTTTGAAACATCCTGCCGACGATACCCTTTGCACTGCGCTGAAAAACGGCGTCCTCCTGCATGACGATAATGAAACCGTCGCCGCGGCCGAAGCAGTATTGACCGACCCAACCACATTGATGATGACCATTACCGAGGGTAAATAC
>NZ_JBQCXA010000121.1:0-1144 GCF_051956855.1 Neisseria sp. P0021.S007 | reverse complement strand
GTTTTTGAAGTTCCGAACCAACCACATCAGCGCGGCGGAGCTGATTGCCGAACGCGTGCGACAGGAAGTCGCCGCCTACAACGACCGCGCCGCCGATGCCCTGCTGCGCCACAGCCTCGTTATCCCCACCGATCTCGGCGACATCGTGATTCGGGAAACGCACGGCAAAAAAGGCACGCACCCGCAACCTGTGGACGTGGAAAAGCAAATCGCCGTCGCTTTGAAAGCTTTTGAGCAAAATTCGTTTTTCATCCTTGCCGACAATCGCCAACTGGAAACGCTGGACGATATGGTGTGCCTGCATGACGGGCTGGTCGTCAATTTCATCAAACTCACGCCGCTAGTAGGCGGATAAGCAGCCTGAAAACCGCCGCGCAACGCTACCTCACCTTTGTAGAAGATGCCCCATACAGCCTGAATAGTGCGGACAAGAAAACCCTTACCGACGTTATCCACCTTTGCAGCGAAATAACCAACACATTGATACGCAAGGACAGTCCTATGAGCCAAAACCAAACCGTGCAGATTTCCGACAGCCACCGTGCCAAGTTCAATCAGCTTCTCAACACACTGGAAAAAGAATGGCTCCAAAGCCGTTCACACGAATACGACACGATAAACCTGAAGCTCTGCCCTAGTTTTGCCGAAGTGGAGAAAGCCGCACCCGGATACCGCGTCGATTTGCTGATCCACTGCATTGATTTGATACGCGGCTGGGGACGGAATAAAATTTTTAAAAACAAAGGCGAGGACAGGATACACAATTACGGCACCATCCGTGTAGCAGTAGCGATGGCTCTGGCGCGTAAAACGTTGCCGATGACGGAGCAGGATGTGCAGCGTATTTTTGCCGCCATGCTTGACGATAACGGGCTGTCCAAGCGGGAGGCAGATTACTATCCACTCAAATATCTGATAAACCAAATCAAAAAACAGTTTCCAAATCCGAGCGAAACGCTTTCAGACGGCCTGAAAAACGCCTGCGACCGTTACCGCGTCTTTGCGGAAAACCTATGGGACAAGAAAGCCGCTACCGCCAACCTTGCCGCCCTGGCAGAACTGGCAGGCGGTTCCGCCGAAGCCTGTTTTCCCGCCCAAGACGACGAGTTTGCCCGATACGCCAATCCGCAACTTGCTGCTCTGC
>NZ_JBQCXA010000120.1:0-1148 GCF_051956855.1 Neisseria sp. P0021.S007 | reverse complement strand
GCCTCATGTCTTGGAATATCAACAAAATAAGACATCATCTCCATAATAAATGCGGATATAGCCCGTAATTTTTCTCTCTTAAAATCTCCCATTTCTTACCGACGCCTTACCTAAAAATAGCGCAAGGTTACATCATCAATAACAATACCATTGATATGACAATAAACAATTTAACAATACCACATCGTATTGATTCATTATAAAAACAACATATTAAACATTATGTTGAAACTATCAACCGTATTCCTACTCTAATCTATTACTATTCAAACGCATATCATCAGCAATCATTCTAAGAAGGCAAACAAACTGCCCAGTACTGACAAACGATGGCCGACCTCCGAAATGCCCCCACTCTCGGCAGGAATCACTTTTCAGACGGCGCCATTAAAATAAACTAATTAAAATCAAAATATTATGAGCAAAGTTTTATCTTACCGCCCAGATATTGATACATTGCGTGCCGTTGCTGTTCTATCCGTTGTCGTTTTCCATATTGAAAAAAACTGGCTGCCTGGCGGCTTTCTTGGTGTCGATATCTTTTTTGTCATTTCCGGCTTTCTGATCACGATGATTATCCATCGTGAAATGAGCAGCGGGATTTTCTCGTTCAAAAAATTTTACATCCGCCGTATCAAGCGGATACTGCCCGCATTTTTTACCGTATTGACGGTAACGCTGGTATGCGGCTTTCTTTTATTCACCAAAGATGATTTCTTCCTTTTATGGAGGACAGCCCTGTCCACCTTGGGGTTCATCTCCAATATCTTTTTTGCAAAGGGTCAGGGCTATTTCGATCCCATACAAGAAGAAAAACCTTTGCTTCACATATGGTCTTTATCGGTCGAAGAACAATATTATTTCGTCTTCCCGATATTGCTGTTACTGGTAGTCCGCAAAAGCTGGCGCACCCAGTTTGCCTTCCTCATCACGCTATGCGTATTCAGTATTTTGGCTTCTTTTATGCCAACTGCACTGGATAAATATTACCTGCCCCATCTGCGCGCCTGCGAAATGCTGATCGGCTCATTAACAGCCGTGTGGATGCAATATCGGCAACAACAAGGGCTGGATACCGGCAAACCATATGCGGCGGCAGGTGCATTACTTTCCATCTGCGTACTGTTTGCCTGCCTGTTTGCCTATAC
>NZ_JBQCXA010000119.1:0-1148 GCF_051956855.1 Neisseria sp. P0021.S007 | reverse complement strand
GTGTTACAAAATCTTATAAATTCTGATGAGGTACTTAGGCCGTCTGAACGTTTCAGACGGCCTTTTATTTATTTTTGATGTGCTTTCAAACGCAAAGCAAACATGACGACCGCAACACCGACAACCAAAGCGCAACCCATCGCCAAATGGATACCGTCCAACATTGCCTGTTGCGGCATATCTGCGCTGGAAAGTTTCTCGCCGATATTGGTCGCACCGACGAAAAACGCCGCGCCGATGGCACCGGCAATCGGGTTGATGGTGGTCAGAATCGCCGCACCGTGCGGATTGAGCGTTTTCGGCAACGCGTTCAGACCATGGGTTTCGCCGGTTACACAAGCAGACACGGAAAGCGCCAACAGCGTAAACATCGCCGTCAGCATCACCACTTGCGTATCAATCCGCAAAAACAGCCACAATACCGCCAGCGACACCACCAGCATCACTGTTGCCGGCAAAACGACAAAGCGTCCGCCCTTTTTGTCCAACAATTTGCCGAACAAAGGTGTGGCAACCGCTTGGGCAATACTGGCAGGCATCAGAATCAGACCGGTTGCCGTACCGGTCAGCATCAACACTTGCTGCGTGTACATCGGCACCATCAGTTCCAAGCCCAAGAACAGGAATATCGCACCGGCCAAAATCACAACGCAATATCTGAACTGCTTGTATTCAAACGCACGAAGGTTCAACAACGGCGTGGCCAAACGGAATTGACGGTGCGCAAACCACCCCACCAGCACAACGGAAGCGGCAAAGAGCAGGATAAATTCCACCAGCGGCATATGGGCAAAATTACTGCTCGCATAAACCAGCCCGCCGAAGCCCGCAATCGACAGCACAGCCGACAACATATCGATTTTCGGACGGCTGATGTTGCTCAAATTGACCGTCAAATATTTGCCCACCAGCACCATCGCCGCCAACATAAACGGCGCGGTAAAACCGAACAGCACGCGCCAATGCGTATGGTCGATGATGATACCCGACAGCGTCGGCCCCATTGCAGGCGCGGCGGTAAACATCATGGTAATCACGCCCATCGCCGTTCCGCGCTTGTTGGGCGGGAAAATCGACAATACGCCATTAAACAAAAGCGGGACAAAAAACGCGGCAGACACTGCCTGCACCATACGCCCGGCCACCAA
>NZ_JBQCXA010000118.1:0-1152 GCF_051956855.1 Neisseria sp. P0021.S007 | reverse complement strand
ACCCAATACCGCTGCCTTGCGTGCACCGAATTGCCCTTCCAATCCGCCGCCCGCTACCCAACCTCGCGCTACTCGTGGGCGGAACTCATCCCGCACACAGGTCGCAAACACCAACTCCGCCGCCACATGAAACACATCTTCCACCCCATCGTCGGCGACACCAACTACGGCGACCTGCGCCAAAACCACACCACCGCCGCCCACCTCGGTCCCACCCGCCTCATGCTCCACGCCCGCAGCCTGTCGTTCCAAAGCATCGAAAACGGCGAAACCCTGACCGTCTGCGCCGATACCGACGAGAGCTGGCGGATTTGGCTGGATAAGTTTGAAGCCTAAGCGAAAGGTCGCGAGACAGGCAGGCTGGTGATGCTGCGAAGCTGGACATGGTTTTCAGACGACCTTTATGAATCAAAACATACTTGAGATAACCGACCCCCGTAGCGTGGGCTTTGCCCGCGAGATTTGCCGTCCGCCAGTCTGAATCGGGTATTTGTGCTGACATCTGCTTGCGGGTAGAACCCGCGCTACGGTTTGCTGCACCGATACCGACGAGGGCTGGCGGATTTGGCTGGATACGTTTGAGGCATAAGCGGAAGGTCGTGCAAACAAGTGGGCTGGTTATGTTGCAAAGCCGGACGCGGGTTTCAGACGACCCCATTCCTGCCATCTCATTCCGTTCAACCCACATTCATGCCGAATAATCCTGTTTGACGGTAAAGGTCGTCTGAAAACGCTACACTCTTTCAGACGACGTCTGTCATATCACCATAAGGACATTCCATGAGCGACATCGAAAAACAACTCGCCGCCATCCGCTACACCGCCGACCGCACCAAACGCTACAACGAACATGGCTTTACCCTGTTGCAACTGGGCATACGCGGCGTGGTCTATTTCAATACCCGTGATAATGTCGCCGATGCCTTAACCGGTTTGATGGATTTCTATTACGAATGGGGAAAAAACAAGCTAACAATAGCCAGCCATGAGATAGGAACAGGTACACGGAACAGAAGCGGTCGGATGCGCGAGATCAAGTTGAGTGAAAAGTCGTACCTTAAAGAACGGGATAAAGTGTACCGTTGGCTGGATGAAAGAACCGAAAATGCTTCCGAGGTTGATTGGGGAATGCAAAGCGAGCATGCAAATACC
>NZ_JBQCXA010000117.1:0-1152 GCF_051956855.1 Neisseria sp. P0021.S007 | reverse complement strand
AAGAGAGGGAGGGGAGAAGAAAGGAGAGGAGAAGGGGGGGGGAAGGGGAAAGAGGGAGGAAGGAAGAAGGGGGGAAGAAGAGGGGAAGAAAGGGAAAAGGGAAAGGGAAGAAGGAAGGGAAGAGGGGGGGGGAAAGGCGGAGAGAGTAATCCTTAAAGATTCAGACGGCCTCTTGAACCATGTGGCCGGAGTGGGCAATCAAATGGCGCGTGTAGTCGCTGCTTGGATTGGCAAACACGTTTTCGCATTCGCCTTCCTCAACGACTTTGCCGTCTTTCAACACCATCACGCGGTGGGAAATGGCGCGGATGACGGCGAGGTCGTGGCTGATGATGATGAAGGCGAGGCCGTATTCTTTTTGCAGGCTGCTGAGCAATTCAAGGATTTGTTGTTGCCATTGGACATCAAGCGCGCTGGTTGGTTCATCCAATACGAGGATTTTTGGGCGGACAATGATGGCGCGGGCGATGGCGAGGCGTTGGCGCTGGCCGCCGGAGAATGCGTGCGGATAGCGTTCGAGTGCGTCTTCGGGCAGGCCGACTTGTTTGAGGACTTCCTCGACGCGGCGGCGCATTTCTTCGTGCGGCATTTCAGGTTCGTGTACGCGTAAGGCCTCGGAAACGGTATCGAAGACGTTCATGCGCGGATTGAATGCGCCGAACGGGTCTTGGAACACCATTTGGATTTCGCGTCTCAATTCGCGTTTCCATGGCTCGCCGTTGACAATCAGGCTGCCTTCGGAATCGATAAGGTGCATAACGGCTTTCGCCAGCGTGGTTTTGCCGCAACCGCTTTCGCCAATGATGCCCAATGTCTCCCCCGATTTGAGATCGAAAGAAATGGGGTTGAGGATGGTTTTGTCGCGTTTTTTAAACCAGCCGTCTGATTCTTTGATGGAAAAGGCGATTTGTTCGGCCTTAAGGACGGTGGCCGGGTTTGCAGGTAAAGGAGCCACTTTGCGCATTGTGCCGGCGTTGAGCAGCATTTTGGTGTATTCGTGCTGCGGATTGGCGAAGACTTCGGCTGCTTTGCCGGTTTCAAGAATACGGCCGTTACGCATAACGGCGACATCATCGGCAAAACGGCGTACAAGGTTCAAGTCGTGCGTAATGTAGAGCATGGTCATGCCGTGGTCTTCTTGCAGGCGTGAGA
>NZ_JBQCXA010000116.1:0-1161 GCF_051956855.1 Neisseria sp. P0021.S007 | reverse complement strand
GTCGGCAACATTGCACGAGGCGATGTTGTGGTGTTCAATTACCCACTTCAGCCAGAGATGAATTACATCAAACGTATCGTCGGTATTCCGGGCGACGTTGTGGAATACCGTGATAAGGTTTTGACTGTTAACGGAGAAATTATTTCCGAAAAACCAAACGGTAATTATCAATACGCAGATGATACCGATCCGTCTATGATTCATACGCTTGAGCGTTTTCAGACGGCCTTGAACGGCAAAAACTTTGATGTGGTCAAGGAGGCCGGTCAGCCTTCCGTATCTATTGCTGTATTGAACAAATATACTTCCGAAGTGATGCCTGAAAGCAATTACTCGCTTGAAACAAGCGGTTTGGAAAATTGCGAATACGCAGAAGACGGCAATGGCTTTATCTGTAAAGTCCCAGAAGGCCGTTATTTCGCAATGGGCGACAACCGCGACAACAGCGCCGATTCCCGTTACTGGGGATTTGTCGATGATAAACTGATTGTCGGTAAAGCCTTCTTTGTTTGGATGAACTTTGGCGAACTCAGCCGTATCGGTACCAGTATCCAATAAGCAATAAACAGATTAAAAGGCCGTCTGAAATTTTTCAGACGGCCTTTTTTGTATCTATTTTTTGTCTTTTAACGAACCCAAATAAATTGCCAATAAAGTCAAAGTGGCGCCACACCATTGGACGGCGTTAATCGGTTTATTCAGCCAGAAATAATCGATTAACATGGCGGCGACTGGTTCGGAGAGAAGCAAGAGGCCGGTCAGCGATAAGGATAAAAGCGGGATGGCGTAAGCAATCAATGCCCAAGCGAAGCATTGCATAACGATGCCGTAGATGGAGACTAGAATCACATCGTTTAAAGTTTTGGGGTAGAGATGGGCGGCATCGAATAGTAGAGATGGGATGACCAGCGCCATTGCACCGCCGAAGCTTAAAATCATCATGAGCGGAAACAAACCGACTTTTTCCTGCTCATGGGTTTTGCGTACGAAAACCATAGACAGGGTCAGCATGGCACCGGATACTACGCCGCTGACAAATCCCCATGCGGCATTGTCGTTATGACCGAACTCCGGGCTGCCGATCAAGGCTACGCCTATGGTGGCCAATATCAAACTTAAAATTTGTAAGGTACTTAGGCGTTCCGAATAAAAGAAGAAACC
>NZ_JBQCXA010000115.1:0-1162 GCF_051956855.1 Neisseria sp. P0021.S007 | reverse complement strand
CCGCTCAACCAAAGCAGCCGCGGCTTGGATGCCGAAATCTCCGGCAGCCTGACCGCCCGTTGGCAAGTTTACGCAGGCTACACCTTCAACCGCAGCACCAACCGCAGCAGCGTTACCGGCAATGTTGAATCGCGCCGAAAAGGCTACAACTTCAGCAGCCATACGCCGAAGCATATGTTCCGCCTCTACACCAGCTATGTCCTGCCGGTGGATGACGGCAAATGGACGGTCGGTCTTGGCTTGAAGAGCAGCAGCAAAACCGCCAATTCCTACGGCTCCATCAAGCAAGGCGGCTACACGGTTTGGAACACCAACGTCCAATACCGCCCGAGCAAAAACCTGCAACTGGGGCTGGCAGTCAACAACCTGACCGACAAACGCTACTACGAAAACCAATACAGCCGTGCCGCCAACAGCGGCAACTTCTACGGCGAACCGCGCAATGCCGTGTTCAGCCTGAAGTGGAAGATGTAAGTAGCGACAAACCGAGAGTGGATTACCCCCACTCTTCAAAAGCATATAAAAACCAACTATTGCTGATAAAAAGGCCGTCTGAAAGTACAATTTCACTTTCAGACGGCCATTCGCATGCATTCACAAGCATTATGAAAACACTCAAAAAATTCTTTTACCTTGCCCGCCCTTTTTGGTCAGGGGCACACGGTCACCTCCAATGGCTGATGCTCACCGTTTTGATAGGGTTCACCCTATTCTCTATTACCATCAGCGTTTGGATTGCCGCATGGGACAAACGCTTCTACGACGCACTGGCTGCATTTGACGGCGCATCCATGCCTTCGCTCATTGTCGAATACCTCGGCTATATGGCGATGGTTATCGGCTGTATCGTTTGTGCCGACTGGCTGCAAAAACGCCTCATCTTCCGTTGGCGCACCCATCTGACCGAGCAATTTCAAAAAAACTGGCTCGAAGGCCACAAACACTACCGTCTGCGCCTGACAGGCGAACCGGACAACCCCGACCAACGTATCGCCGAAGACATTTACCTGCTTGCCGACAAAAGCATCGGCCTCTTTCGCTCCTTCATCAATAATATTGCCAAATTCAGCGCGTTCGTCGCCGTATTGTGGACGCTCTCCGGCGTGCAGACCTTCAATATCGGCGGGCGCGACATCACCATACACGGCTATCTTGTTTGGGT
>NZ_JBQCXA010000114.1:0-1162 GCF_051956855.1 Neisseria sp. P0021.S007 | reverse complement strand
TGGCAGGCGTGGAGTTCGCGGTTTTCGGCGGTTTCCAGTGATACTGCGCCGCACAGGCATTGAGCTTTCATCGGTTTCTCTCGGTTTGAAACGGTTAAAAATTTGGGGTTCAGGCTACCTGAAAACTTTCAGACGGCCTCCCTGCCCTATTTCCACAAATTCAGCGGTGAAATCATCCACACACCCAAAACCACGATGTAGGCGAAGCCGATCGGAATCAGCACTTTCCAGCCCAAACGCATGATTTGGTCGTAACGGTAGCGTGGGAAAGTTGCACGGATCCACAGATACCAGTACAGAACCGCCGCCATTTTCACAAACATCCAGAATGCGGAAGGCGTACCGATAAAGCCCCAGCTTTGCGGGAACGGAGACAACCAGCCGCCGAGGAACATCAGCGATGTCAGAGCGGCAATCAGAATCATGAAAATGTATTCGGCAAGGAAGAACAGCGCGAATGCGAAGCCGGAATATTCAACGTGGTGACCGGCAACGATTTCGGACTCACCCTCTGCCACGTCAAACGGCGCGCGGTTGGTTTCTGCAACGGCGGAAATCAGATAGACGATGAAGATTGGGAAGAGCGGCAGCCAGTTCCAAGAGAATACCGAGCCGCCGGCAATACCTTTGGCTTGTGCGGCAACGATGTCGGAGAAGTTCATACTGCCCGATACCATCACGACACACACCAGTGCGGCACTCATGGCAATCTCGTAGGAAATGCTTTGCGCGGAAGCACGCATTGCACCCAAGAACGAATATTTTGAGTTAGAAGCCCAGCCCGCGATGATCACGCCGTAAACCGACAGCGAGGTAATCATCAGGATGTACAAAAGGCCGATATTGATGTTGGTCAGTACCCATTCTTCGTTGAACGGAATCACTGCCCACGCCGCAAAAGACGGTGCAAGCGACATAATCGGGCCGATGTAGAACAGGGCTTTGTTTGACAGCTTCGGACGAGTTACCTCTTTAAACAAGAGTTTGAACACGTCGGCAAACGGCTGAATCAGACCCCACGGACCGGTTACGTTCGGGCCGACACGAAGCTGCATAAAGCCGATGACTTTACGTTCGAAATACGTCAGGTAGGCAACGGTCAGAATCAGCGGAATCAGGATAATCACGATTTTGACGATGACGGATACCACCAAGCCTACGG
>NZ_JBQCXA010000113.1:0-1162 GCF_051956855.1 Neisseria sp. P0021.S007 | reverse complement strand
TCGCCACACTCAGACCGGCAAAGCCGCTCCAAAGGTAGTCGATGATGTAAAACACCGCAGGCTGTGGTTTGCGGATTTTGTCGGTTTTAATCATGGTTTGAGTATTGGTTTGTATTTTGAAATCAGCAGGTTGGGTATGTGGATGCTTTAATCCAATTTTCAGATTATTAGTGTTATTTTCAGGTAGTCAACAGTAACTACGGTGTACTGCAAATTGTATTAAGTTTTGCAATGGCGTTATAGTTATGGAAACGTGCATAAACACTGCATTTGTTGCTGTCTTTCAAATTAAATAAAGAGTCATACCAATAAGCAATTAATGCACGTCTGACCCCATCTTTTTTTAAAAAATCTAGCGCGATATCAAAGGTACCATTTAAAAAAATGGAAACCGCTCTCGGTAAAACTGTTTTGTAATAACTCTTTTCAATATATCCATGTTGTTCAATCCAAGAAATTGTTCCTGGAAAATCTAAAATTAATTTATCTAACAATATCATATGGGTGCTTTGTGTATTCTTTCTATTTAAGGTACTAAAAGCTACCTCATGAGACCCGATATTCAACGTAAAATATCTGCCGCCATTTGTTGACGGGAAAAGTGAAAATGTCCATACCCCTTGGTATTCCAACCAGTGTGCCAATCCGGACAATATGAATAAATTCTTTAGATAAGAACATAAATATTCATCTTGAAACATCCTATCTACTTTGGGTTTGTGAATAATCAGGTTTTCATCCAAATCATTCAAAGCATCAGATGCTTCTTTAACGCTTAAATAAAAAAGTTCCTTTTGGTTAGCCTGATTTGTATTTAGACAGCTTCTAAATCGATAATGCAAATAATGTTCTACTTTCCGCCAATTATTTACTTGTCTAAAATCTGCCAGTTCCCATTTTCCTAATTTTTTATAAGGTTCAGTTTGGTTGATTTCTTTAATACGCTTAATCGGTGGATAATTACTACCTCCAATTTTTACACTATCACAATTTTTAGAAGTCAAAATATAGACATATCCTATAGATTTAGTATCAAACATAATTTAAAGTACGCTTCTTCAAAATATATTTATTTTACATTCATAATAGCAAATTGGGTTATGACCAAAAATCTTATTATATCCGTTTGATGTTGTTAGTTTTGAAGCACCAAACTTTGGTG
>NZ_JBQCXA010000112.1:0-1166 GCF_051956855.1 Neisseria sp. P0021.S007 | reverse complement strand
GGGGATGGCAGAGTGTTCCAAAATCGTCTGCGTACTGCTTTTCATGTCTGCCTTTCAGGGAACAAACCGTCCAAAGGCCGTCTGAACGGTTTGCACACAGGATTAAATCGCCATCAAATCTTCTTCTTTGGCAGCCAAGAGCTTGTCTGCCTCAGCAATATATTTGTCGGTCAACTTCTGAACCGCTTCCTCGCCTCGGCGGGCTTCATCTTCAGAAATTTCTTTGTCTTTCAACAATTTTTTGATGTGGTCGTTTGCATCACGGCGCACATTGCGGATAGACACACGGCCCTCTTCCGCTTCGCCGCGTACTACTTTGATCAAATCTTTACGGCGTTCCTCAGTCAACATAGGCATTGGAACACGGATCAAATCACCGACAGAAGCAGGGTTCAGGCCCAAGTTGGAATCACGAATCGCTTTCTCGACTTTTGCAGCCATATTGCTCTCGAACGGTTTCACACCGATCGTACGCGCATCCAAAAGCGTTACGTTTGCCACTTGGCTCACAGGCACCATGCTGCCCCAGTATTCCACTTCCACTTGGTCGAGCAGGCCGGTATGCGCACGGCCGGTACGCACTTTAGCCAAATTGTCTTTCAATACTTCCAGAGAACGCTGCATTTTGCCTTCAGCTGTCTTTTGAATATCATTAATCATCTTATACTTTCAATTTCATAGGAATAAAACAGGATTAACCGAGAATAGTACCGTTAAACCGCCACCACGACAAGGCTTTACGCCCCAACAGCCTTGTTTTCTAACCGATATTTAACATCAAACAAAATAAAGGCCGTCTGAAATCTTTCAGACGGCCTTTTCCTAATTCAAATCCTACTCTCTATTCCGTTCATTCCAAAAGTAACGCCATACAAAGCATGGAAAAGCAAAAATCAGGTAGAGGCAGACAACGGTCGCGTAAAACTCCCAATCTTGGGCATGCACGGCACCAGCTCGCGATTCGAGGATATAGGCGAGGATCGAGGTAAGAAGGAAGCCTGCCAGCAACTCGATCAAGTGATGGCCGATATGTTTGCGTTTCAGGGCGATGATGCCGAAGAATTTGGTGGTAATAAATGGTGCGTTGGCAAAGATAAGTGCCAACAGCAAAAGAATGTACATGGATGCGGTCATGATGGTCTTTCGGTTTTCAGACGGCCTATATG
>NZ_JBQCXA010000111.1:0-1169 GCF_051956855.1 Neisseria sp. P0021.S007 | reverse complement strand
GTCCGCGCCGTAGGCGAAACCGCGTTTGAGCAGGTAGTTTTTGACAAACGATACGCTGCCGTGCAACAGAGCTTTGAAGGGCGAGTTGTCTTTTTTGTAGCGGTTTTCTTCGGCGTAGAGCGAGCTGTATTGCTGCATTTTTTGAATCAGCCCTTCGGCGTTTTCGAAGGAATAGTGTTTCAGACGACCTTCGAGCGGACGGACGTTTGCATCGGGCGGCAAGATCAGCGATTCATGCACCTGACGGTCGGAAAAACGGGTAAAACGGCGGTGGTAAAGGCGCGGGATAATGTCGGGATACCAGCCGCAGGCTTTGATCAGGCGGCCGTTGTAGTGGTTCAGACGCGAGAGCGAGAAGATGTTTTGTTCTTTGTTTTCCGCTACGGCTTTGCGGATGGCGGCAATCAGTTCGCCGTCTGCCACTTCGTCGCTGTCTATGCTGAATATCCAATTGTTTTGCGCGAGGCGGGCGGCAAGGTTTTTCATCGGGCCGAAGCCGATGAAGTCGTATTTGTAATAACTGACGTTGGTGAAGCGTTCGGCGATTTCGAAGGTGCGGTCGGTCGAGCCGTTGTCGAGCAGCAAAACTTCGTCGAAGTCTTGAAGCGCGGTCAATACTTCGGTCAGATAGCGTTCCGAGTTTTTGACCAACATGGCTGCTGTGGCGGGAATTTTCGGGTTCATGATGAGGTCGTCTGAAAAGAGGTCGTCTGAAAAATCAAAATCGGGAAATCAAGGCAGTTCGGCAATGGCGGCGGTCAGTTCTTCAAACATACGGTCGGCATCGACTTCGATGATCCAAAGCGCGTTGGGCGTTTTGCCGGTCGTACCGTGCCAATCGACAGCGCACGCACCGGTGGACAGTCCGCTTTGCGTCTACACATCCACGCGGCACATCCTGCCTGCAAACAATTCGGGGAACACGGCGCAGATGACGGCGCAAGGGTCGTGCAGCGGACCGCCTTCCAAGCCGAACTGCTGAATGTCGAAACGTTCGAAACTTTGCAGAATATCCGCCAAACGGCTGCCGTTGGCGTTTTTCAGACGACGTAGGCGATTCATGCGTTCGGAAGTGATTTGCGCCTTGTGGGTAACGTCCAGCGGCAAAACCGTAATCGGCGCGCCGCTTTGCAACACGATTTGCGCCGCGTGCGGGTCGGTGAAAAAAT
>NZ_JBQCXA010000110.1:0-1172 GCF_051956855.1 Neisseria sp. P0021.S007 | reverse complement strand
GTATAGCTATATGTGTAAGCGGCCTGATTTTGTAATTTGGATGCGACAAATGTGCTGTAAATGTAAATCAGCAGGCAGGGTAGCCAGATGAAGGGCATACGCAAAATGGTGGACGGAATAAAACCTGCTAACAAGAAAATGCCCAAGGCAACCCAAGCCAGTACGCGTGATTTGTTGGTTAGTGCACGGCTTGAGGCAGTGTAGAGGAAATAAAACGCTACAAATGCAATAAAGCCGAGCAGGGAAATTATGCCGAAACCCAGATACAGCTCGATGATGAAGCTGTGCGGGTTTTCAAAGCCCAAGCTGTCGCTCAAATGGCCGCCGAAATATTCGCGAAAATTTTTTGGTCCGTAGCCGGTTAGCAACAGGGGCGGATTATTCCAAAAATAGTTGTAAATCTCCTGACGGTAGGACACAGAGTTGTCGCTGTCTAAATCGAATAGAAAAAGGTATACGCGGCTGGAAAAACGTTCAAGAAAAGGGTTGCCGTTAAGTGACAGCAAAAATTCCGCGATGACACGGGATGGAATCATCGATAATGTTAACGCGAGCAGTCCTGTGGCAATAATGGTAATAAAACCATTTTTACGATAAGCTATATAAATGAGTGAAATCAAAAGGTAGCAGGCAATAGCTGTGCGTGATACGCAAACAAAAATGGCCATACCTAGTAGTAAATATAATCCCCAGCCCAGTAGTTTCTCTTTGTGTTTGCGTCCTTGCAGTTGAAAGAAAAATAGGATGGCGGGTGCGAGGCAAACGGCAGTGGCAGCAAGGTTGTTGGGGTTGAAAAACAGCCCTTTGAGCGAGCCTTCTTTAATGGCCAGTTCATCACTGGCACTGACAAACTGAATGCCGGTAATCAATTCCACAAATGGTGGAATGGCAACATAAAGGGCAAAGACCAATAAAAACTTCTGAATAACGCCCAATGGATCTTCAGCGCGCATAAGCACTTGGTAAAACAAGTAGAAAAAAACCGGCACCGCCATAAAAAACAAGATGTCCATGTATTGAGTCGGTATCAGCGATGTAATGCCCATGTGGATGGCCGGCCAAATACACATGGCGGCCAGGGCGCAGAGCATGACAAAAATTTTGCGCGGAATATGCTTGCCCTCCAAAAAGAATACGGCAAGGCCAATCAATACGAACAACAACGATAAAGG
>NZ_JBQCXA010000109.1:0-1173 GCF_051956855.1 Neisseria sp. P0021.S007 | reverse complement strand
CTGCAAATCCAGCTCGCTTTGCACTTTGTCCGCATCAAATCGGTTTTTCAGGCTGCCTGATTGTTGGCCGGCATCCTCGGTGCGGATGTCGGTGTACGCCAGTTGCGCGGCTTTGTCTGTGCCGTAGCCTGTTTTGGCGAGCTGTCCTGCCTCATCGGTGAGGATGATGTTGCGGGTGTTGATGCCGCTTTTTGTGATGTTGCTTTGACTGTCGCTGTCGCTGCCGTAACCTACTGATGAACTTGCGCCGTTTTTATCGGCTACGCTTGTCAGGTGTTTGTCTTGAGGCTTATTTTGTGCGCTCTGCCCCAGTGTTTCGCCGCTTACGGCAATGCTGGCACCCAATCCAAAACTTTTGCCTTCGTATCGGCTGTGGTTTTGAATGTCGCTATGGGTGAGGGTGGCCGTCTGAAAGCGGTTTTTGCCTTCGTCTTCTGCGCTTTGGCTAGACGTGATGATGCCGCCTTTGAGGTCTGTATGGTTTCCGACCTTGATTTGATAGCCGTCTTCTCCGGCATAAATACCGCTTTGCTCGGTTACGGAGGCATGGTCTGCTTTGATTTTGCTTTGGCTGTAACTGCCGCTTGCACTGAATCCGTAACCGACGGTAACTTGGGCGTTGCCGTTTTGCTGTTTGCTCTGATAGGTTTCAGTATCTTGAACACTTTCTATATGCAGGTTGCGCGTATCTGCCTGTACGCCTTTGCCGATAAGCTGCGCACCTTTGATGGTGGTGGTGCCGCTTTGGATAAGGGTTTGGCTGCCTTTGTCGCCAATATGGCTATGGCGCTGGGTTACACTATCGCCATTGCCGTAGCCTTTGCCGACATTGCCGCCTGCGGTAAAGCCTAATGACCAGCCCCCTTGTCCGAATGATACGGCAGCACCTGCGTTCCAGCCTGCTGATTTGTTTTGGCTGCATTCGGTGTTGCTTTGTTCGGCGGATTGCAGATGGATTTGCTTATCGGCAATCAGGCCGGTTCCTGCTTTACCTGAAACATCTGAGCCCGTGATGTTGATATTGGATTGTTCGCCTGCACCTTGTCATACAGGCTGGTTACGCTGGCTTTAAGCTTGTTTCATTTGTTCTTCGTAAATTTCTATTTTAGGCAATTGTGTCAGTTCAATAGGGCAAGTTGCTCCCCACCAAAAATGCTCTACATAAAACCAAGG
>NZ_JBQCXA010000108.1:0-1174 GCF_051956855.1 Neisseria sp. P0021.S007 | reverse complement strand
GCACGGATGTCTTGAGTAGCTTCTTCATAGAGAATATTGCCGGATGCGCCTGCAACTGAATCTAATACTTCCACCAAAGGAACGCCGGCTGCGAAGAGGGTGGAAGTCGTACGCGCCCAACGGGCAATGGTCGCTTTTCGGACAATGGTACCAAAAACAGGCAGTCTCAAAATCAGAGCATCGATTCGTTTTTGGAAGGTAGGCGATTTTTCATGGAGTTTGTACAGGCCGAAGGCGGAAACAATCAAAAGGATGATCATAATCCAGCCGTAATCGACGAATAAATCAGACAAGCTCATGACGAGTTGGGTAAGGCCTGGCAGCTCTGCACCCATATTGGCATAAACTTCTTTAAAGGCTGGCAGTACAAACATCATCATGATGAAGATAAGCGCGATGGCCACCACGATAATGGCAATCGGGTAGGTCAGCGCGGTTTTAACCTTTTTCTTAATGGCTTGGGTTTTTTCTTTATAGACAGCCAGTTTGTCCAATAGGCTTTCCAGTACGCCGCCGGACTCGCCTGCGCTGACCAGATTGCAATAGAAACGGTCGAAATATTTTGGATATTTAGAGAACGATTTACCCAATGCGCTACCTTGTTCGACATCGGAGCGAACCTGCATCAGCATTTCGGTCATGCTCGGATTGGAGTGGCCGCGTGCAACGATTTCAAATGCCTGCATCAGCGGTAAGCCTGCCTTCATCATTGTTGCCAGTTGGCGGGTGAACACAGTAATGTCTTCTTGGGTAATACGGCGTTTGCGTGCGGTTTTGACTTTGCTGATACGCAAAGGGCGAATGCCTCTGCGTTGGAGTTTTTTGCGTGCTTCTTCTTCGTCTTTGGCAACTACTTCACCACGAACAAGACGTTCGGTCTCGATGTTTTTTCCTTCAAATGTAAAACGCTTGCCTTTGCTTCTTGAGCCGAACAGACTTCTTTTTTGCTCTGCTTGAGCCATGAGTTATCCCTTGTTAGTAAGAAATAAAGCGGACTGTTTCCCCGTGCCGCTTTATTTTAATTTTCGAAAATATGGCAGTTTAGTCATTGGTATGGGCAGTCACTTCTTCCAACGAAGTCAGGCCCTGCATGACTTTCATGAGACCGGCTCGACGCAAGTCTACCATGCCTTCCTGATAGGCCATGTTCATGATATCAACTTCTGTACCGTTG
>NZ_JBQCXA010000107.1:0-1185 GCF_051956855.1 Neisseria sp. P0021.S007 | reverse complement strand
GCGCCAATCGGCGCTGCCCAAAAATGAAGCGCGGATGTTGTTGCAATATGCACTGGGTTACACGCGCGCGCAACTGGTTACACGCGGTACGGACGATTTGGCAGACTCTGCCCTGCAAACCTTGGAGGCTTTGGCTCAACGCCGTCTGAAAGGCGAGCCGATGGCCTATCTGTTGGGCGAACGCGAGTTTTACGGGAGACGTTTTGCCGTCAATCCCCATGTGCTGATTCCACGCCCTGAAACCGAGCATTTGGTGGAAGCCGTGCTCAAACGCTTGCCGCCGCAAGGCCGTGTGTGGGACTTGGGGACGGGCAGCGGCGCCATTGCCGTGACCGTCGCGCTTGAACGCGTTGATGCTGATGTTCGCGCATCCGACATCAGCGTTGGTGCTTTGGATACTGCCCGTCAAAATGCGGCCGAATTGGGCGCAAAAGTCGAGTTTGCGCAGGGTTCGTGGTTTGATACCGACAGGCCGTCTGAAGGCCGATATGATGTGATTGTTTCCAATCCGCCGTACATCGAGGACGGCGATGAACATTTGTCGCAAGGCGATTTGAGGTTTGAACCGCAAAATGCGTTGACCGACTTTTCAGACGGCCTCAGCCATATCCGCCACATTACCCAAGAAGCCCCCAAATACTTGAAAGCCAACGGCTGGCTGCTGTTTGAACACGGCTACGACCAAGGCGAAGCAGTGCGGAACATTATGCTTGAGAACGGTTTTGCCGAAGTGGCAACCGAACAGGATTTGGCTGGATTGGATAGGGTAACGCTGGGGCGTTTGCCTGCTTAATGGGCATGATTTGTCGAAATATAAAAAAGGGCGTGTCGATCACGCCCTTTTGGTTTTCTGGTTTGTCTGTTCAGACGGCCTGGTTTAACGCCAAGCAGCGACGAACTCCGCCCAATGTTGTTTTTCTTCGGCTTGTGCGGCCAGATAATGTTTGATGCGTTTAATTTCGACTTCGTATTCGTCGGCATCGAGCGCGCCGCTCATCATGCGAAAGCGCATGTACATCAGGTAGGTATTGGCGGCATCGGTTTCACAATAATCGCGGATGTCTTTCAGACGGCCTGCATGATAAGCGTCCCAAACTTTGCTGCCGTCCATACCCAGTTTGCCGGGGAAGCCGCAGAGTTTGGCCATATCGTCCAAAGGCACGCTGGCACGCGGTTGGTAGAGGG
>NZ_JBQCXA010000106.1:0-1186 GCF_051956855.1 Neisseria sp. P0021.S007 | reverse complement strand
GTGCCCAAAGGCACGCACGCGGTTTGATGTTGGCTACAGCTTACTTATGGATATCTTCATACGACTTAGACTTAATATTTCCAATTATATTTTCTGACTGTATTAAATATTCATAAACTTCGAGTAATCGATACGTTGAATATGTGTAAGGATTTTAAGCCTATTTGGAAAGATCCATTACATAAAGTGAAGATGAACAGCTTTTTCCTAAAATCCCGCCCGAACCAACTCCTCCAACAGCGCAGGTCGGCGTGGTTTTTCGCTATATTGCTCCCTAACTTTGTCGGCAAAGTCTTCCATCGCCTGCCGTTGTGCGGAATATTGGCGGCGGAGGGTCTTTAATTGGTTCAAGAGCTGGCGGTATTGCTTACGGTTGCTTGCCTTATTGATTTCAGCCGCAAAGATTTTCAGGTAGCAAGCCACGATTTGGTCGTGATACGGCTCGGGGAAAGACGGGGCAAAACGATCCATTGGGTACAACAACAAGAGGTGTTGCTGCAATAGGGCGAGCAGCCGGTCGAATTCCTGTTCATGCTCCAATATTTCAGCTTGCAGCGAATATTGACCCGACAAGCGCGCAAGCAGGCGGTTGAATTCATGCGGCCATTCGGCGGCGGAAAACGTGGCTTTCCATGCTTCATAATGCGGCAATGAAAGGGGGACGGAAAACGCCAAATCCGCTGCGATTTCGCGTACATTTTTACCGGTTTCCTTCAATACATCAAAAAGTTGCAGCTTCCATTTGTGCGCTGTGCCGAGTGTTCCTTCAGCTTCGGCAATACTGATGCCTTCGCGCAAGAGGCGTTCCGCTTCTGCCCGGTCTCGCTGCCCGACTGCTTGTTCTACCGCAATTTGTCTGAATTTCGGCAAGCGCAGATGTCGTCTGAAATAATCCTGCGCGGCAGCAGTATCGCCTTTCGCCTGCAAAACCTGCCAGCCTTCGAGTGCCCAAAATTCATAATCCCAATCCAATTTGGCAACTGCCAAACGTTTATTCACGCAATCTTGCAACGCCTGCCATTCACCGCGCAGCCGCCAGATTCGGGCGCGGATTTGGTAGATTTTATTGCCTGCCTCCGAGAAATCAAAATAGCGGCTGTCGTCCAAGCATTTGTCCAAAAAATTGATCAAACGCTTAGTGACGTTTTCCATGACCGCCTCTTCCAGCAGGTCGATGGCCATATAC
>NZ_JBQCXA010000105.1:0-1198 GCF_051956855.1 Neisseria sp. P0021.S007 | reverse complement strand
CCCCGAAGCTACCGAAGACGACTACATGAAAGCCGCCGAACTGGAAGCCAAGTTCGCCGAATACGACGGCTACACCGCCGAAGCGCGTGCTGCCGAGTTGTTGAGCGGCGTGGGCATTTCCGAAGATTTGCACAATGCGACCATGGCAGAAGTTGCCCCAGGCTTCAAACTGCGCGTATTGCTGGCGCAAGCCCTGTTCTCCAAACCAGATGTATTGCTCTTGGACGAACCGACCAATAACTTGGACATTAATACCATCCGTTGGTTGGAAGGCGTGTTGAACCAATACGACTCCACCATGATCATCATCTCGCACGACCGTCACTTTTTGAACGAAGTCTGCACACACATGGCGGATTTGGACTACAACACCATCACCATCTATCCGGGCAACTACGACGACTACATGCTCGCTTCTGCCCAATCGCGTGAGCGCGCCCTGAAAGACAACGCCAAAGCCAAAGAGAAACTGCAAGAGCTGCAAGAGTTCGTTGCACGCTTCTCTGCCAACAAATCCAAAGCCCGTCAGGCAACCAGTCGTCTGACGCAGGCAGACAAAATCAAATCGGAGATGGTAGAAGTCAAACCTTCTACCCGTCAAAACCCGTATATCCGTTTTGAAGCCGACGAAAAAGCCAAGTTGCACCGTCAGGCTGTAGAAGTTGAAAAACTGGCTAAACGTTTTGAAACCCAGTTATTTAAAAACCTGAACTTCATCCTTGAAGCAGGTCAGCGTCTAGCCATCATCGGCCCGAACGGCGCAGGTAAATCTACCTTGCTGAAACTCTTGGCAGGCGCGTACAACCCCGAATATTCAGACGGCCTGCTGCCGGACGAAGGCACCATCAAATGGGCGGAAAAAGCCAGTGTCGGCTACTACCCGCAAGACCATGAAAACGACTTCGACGTCGATATGGACCTGAGCGAATGGATGCGCCAATGGGGTCAGGAAGGCGATGACGAACAAGTCATCCGCGGCACTTTGGGCCGCTTGCTCTTCGGCAGCAACGATGTCGTGAAAAAAGTGAAGGTTCTCTCCGGTGGCGAAAAAGGCCGTATGCTGTACGGCAAACTGTTGCTGTTGAAACCCAATGTTTTGGTCATGGACGAACCGACCAACCACATGGACATGGAAAGTATCGAATCCTTGAACATGGCGCTGGAAAAATACAACGGCACGCTGATTTTCGTATCGCAT
>NZ_JBQCXA010000104.1:0-1215 GCF_051956855.1 Neisseria sp. P0021.S007 | reverse complement strand
ATGAAAACCCTGCTCCAACTCCAAAGCGCTGCACAAAATTTCGCCGACCACTATAAAAACCAAACCGACGAACGCCGTGAAAAAGACACTTTTTGGAATGAATTTTTTGCGATTTTCGGCATTGATCGCAAAAACGTCGTCCACTTCGAATATGCCGTTAAAGACCCGAGCAACAACACCCAATTTGTCGATGTCTTTTGGGAAGGCATCTTCCTGGCAGAACACAAATCCGCCAACAAAAACCTAGCCAAAGCCAAAGAACAGGCGGAGCGTTATTTGCAGGAAATCGAGCGCACCAAGCCGTCTGCCTTACCTGAATATTACGCCGTCAGCGATTTTGCCCATTTCCACCTTTATCGTCGCGATCCTAAAGAAGGCGTAGAAAACCAATGGCAATTCCCGTTGGAAGAATTGCCCGAATACATTACGCGCGGCGTTTTCGACTTTATGTTCGGCATCGAAGCCAAAGTCCGCCAAATTCAAGAAGAAGCCAATATTCAAGCGGCGACGGCCATTGGCAGACTGCACGATGCCTTGCAGGAAGAGGGCATTTACGAAGAACACGAACTCAGGCTCTTCATCACGCGCCTGCTTTTCCTCTTTTTTGCCGACGACAGCGCCGTTTTCCAGCGCAACTACCTCTTTCAAGACTTTTTAGAAAGCTGCAAAGAGGCCGATATGCTTGGCGACAAGCTCAATCAACTCTTTGAATTCCTCAACACACCCGACCAAAAGCGCAGCAAGACCCAAAGCGAAAAATTTAAAGGTTTCGAATACGTCAACTGCGGCCTTTTCAAAGAACGCCTGCGCACTTTCGACTTCACCGACAAGCAGCACCACGCCTTAATCGACTGCGGTAATTTCGACTGGCGCAACATCAGTCCAGAAATCTTCGGCACGCTCTTCCAATCCGTCATGGACGCACAAGAGCGGCGCGAAGCAGGCGCACACTACACCGAAGCCGCCAACATCGACAAAGTCATCAACGGCCTTTTTTTAGAAAACCTGCGCGCCGAATTTGAAGCCGTCAAAGCCCTCAAACGCGACAAAGCCAAAAAACTCGCCGCCTTCTACCAAAAAATCCAAAACCTGCAGTTCCTAGACCCGGCCTGCGGCTGTGGCAATTTCCTTATCGTTGCCTACGACCGCATCCGCGCCCTTGAAGACGACATCATCGCCGAAGCGCTCAAAGACAAAGCAGGCGGCTTATTCGAC
>NZ_JBQCXA010000103.1:0-1216 GCF_051956855.1 Neisseria sp. P0021.S007 | reverse complement strand
TTTCTAAATAGAATTTAGATAATTCATCTAATTCAAATTCAGTTATATAGAAAAAATCCTTTTCATTCTTTTCTAACATAATCCTAACTTTCGTAACGGTTACAGAAAGTCGGGATTATACCCTTTTTGAATATCAAAAAAATATCAGCGATGCCAAACAGACCGCGCCGAATCCGTATAAAAACCAAAAGTCAATCATCTCCACCCCCTTTATTCTCCGTAACTGATTCAATCAACCGTTTTATCATCCTGATACCGAATACAAGCACCAATAAGACTATGAACGGCGCGCCGACCAATACGCCGAATTGTATTTGTTCTGCTATGTCACATTGCGGAAAACTCAAATTGATTTTCTGCTCGTTCAAATACCAGTCTTTGCCGTTTTTGTAAGGTCGGACAAATTTGCCATCCGCCGTTACGGTAGGTAGGACTTGAGACAACACATAATCATGCGCTTCTTCGTTCGATAAAAAGCATTGCAATCCGACGCGATACCCCATGTCCTACCCTTTCAGTTATTTAGCCGTTTTAACCATGCTAAAGGCCATGCGAAAGCCTTGCATCAACACGATAACCGACAAAACGGCAGCACCAATCGCAGATACCATTACGGCAAATTTTGCAATTTCTGCAGCAGCAGTAGTACCAATACCGGACAAATCGACGCCTTCGGCAGCAGCCAGGGCGGAAGCGGTTGTCAGGGCTGTTGCAGCAATAACTTTATTGCCATATTTTTTTGCTACGTTTAAAAGTTTCATAGCGTTTTCCTTTCAATAAAGGTTTATAAAAAAGTGATGCGGTTGTTTTTAGACTGACCGCAAGTCTTTTAACCGTACAGGTACCAAACCGATACAATTAAAACCAGTAGGAAAAAAACCAACCCAACCAAACTTAATTTAAATGATAGGGGTAATTTATTTCTGTTCATAATTATTCCTTGATTGTTGCGGGCTATGTGAAGGTTTGACAGACCGCCCGCCGAGCCTGTTAACTTTTATTCTTCTCTGATATAGAAGCTGAAAACCTGAAAATGTCCGCCAATCTCTTCTAATCCGGCATTGAATGCGTCTTCATAGCTTTCATACTGTCCGGCTTCTTTCAGATTTTGGGTAAATCCGATGTCGCCAAACTGATCGGGGCAGATGAATTCATAGTTTTCCAGTTCCTGAACGATAAATTTTTGCTGATACCTGCTCATATTTCGGCCTTTCTG
>NZ_JBQCXA010000102.1:0-1220 GCF_051956855.1 Neisseria sp. P0021.S007 | reverse complement strand
ACATTTGATGAGTTTGATTTTGCGACAGAAACAAAAGTCTTCGAGTCAAGAAATGAAGAGCCACTCGAGTTTACGGGAGATACCCCTGAAGATTCAGACGGCCATGTGTTGCCATTCGATATCAAGCAAGATCAAGACTTGCAAATGCAAGAAACCAAAGAAGAAGGAGAGAAAGAAGAAGCTGCTTCTGAGTTTGTGATTGAAGAAGGTGCATTGGAATGGGGAGCTGAAGATGTTTCAGTGGCTGCCGATAAAAGCAATAGTGAAAGAGGCTTTGTTTCAGAATCAGTCGGTATGACTGCACCGCTTGAAGCCAAATATGATTTGGCTAAGATGTATATCGAAATCGGTGATCCTGAAGCGGCTCGAGAAACATTGCAAGCGCTGATTGAAGAGGCTGAAGGAGATATTCTGTATAAAGCCCAAAAACTGATGAAAGAGCTTGGCGTATAAGTACCAGTAAAATGAAGATGCCGTTTCAGACGGCATCTTTTTTATGGTAAATTAAAAAGCAAGATTTTAGCTGAGTCTATTATCAGTTGGGTAAGATTTCAGCTTTATGTGATGGTTGAAGATGAAGGCCGTCTGAAATACATAATGGAGGCGTGTGTTGATCACGCCTTTTTAATATTTGTTGCTTAAGCGTAGGCAACAATATCAATTTACAAGAAGTATAAGAAATGACTGAACAAGCAAATACAACAGGGCATCTGATGCAGCGTTGGGCTTTGACCCTCTCTTATGATGGAAGCCGTTTTTATGGTTGGCAAAAACAGGCCGGAGATTTGCCGACTGTTCAGACGGCCTTAGAGCAGGCGTTGTCTTCAATAGCAAGGGAGCAAATTAATACTATTGTTGCGGGAAGGACGGATACGGGTGTGCATGCAACTGCTCAAGTGGTGCATTTTGATACGTCAGTAAGTCGTCCGGAGCAAGCATGGGTGCGTGGTGTCAATGCACATTTGCCTGATGGTGTTGCTGTGTTGGTTGCGCAAAAAGTTGTACCTCATTTCCATGCCCGATTTGATGCTTATGGCCGCCATTATCGCTATTTATTGGAATCTTCACCGGTTCGTTCTCCATTATTAGTTGGCAGAGTAGGGTGGACGCATTTGAAATTAGATTTAAATCTGATGAGGCAGGCTGCTGCCTTGTTGGAGGGGGAACATGACTTTTCCAGCTTTCGAGCGGCCGAATGTCAGGCGAAGTCCCCTATAAAG
>NZ_JBQCXA010000101.1:0-1220 GCF_051956855.1 Neisseria sp. P0021.S007 | reverse complement strand
GGCTTGGCTCCTGACGGCGGTTTGATGCTGCCTGAGCAATACCCTCAAATCGACCGTGCTACTTTAGACCAATGGCGCACACTCAGCTATCCTGAGCTGGCGTTTGAAGTCATGAGCCTGTTTGCCACCGACATTCCTGCTGATGATTTACGTGACATTATCAACCGCACCTACACCGAAGAAGTATTTGGTACCAAAGCCATTACTCCGGTGCGCACACTTTCAGACGGCATCAAAATCCAAGCCCTGTCCAACGGCCCGACTTTGGCATTCAAAGATATGGCCATGCAATTCTTGGGCAATGCGTTTGAATATGTATTGAACAAAGAAGGCAAAGAACTCAATATCTTGGGCGCCACCAGCGGCGACACCGGCTCTGCAGCCGAATATGCCCTGCGCGGTAAAAAAGGTGTTAATGTCTTCATGCTGTCGCCGGAAGGCAAAATGAGTGCATTCCAACGCGCGCAAATGTTTAGCCTGCAAGATGCTAATATCCACAACATCGCTGTTGAAGGTATGTTTGACGACTGCCAAGACATCGTCAAAGCCGTACAAAACGATGCCGAATTCGAAGCCAAATACCATATCGGCACAGTCAACTCCATCAACTGGGGCCGTATCGTCGCCCAAGTCGTGTACTACTTTGCCGGTTATTTCAATGCCACTTCGAGCAATGACGAAAAAATCAGCTTCTGCGTGCCAAGCGGCAACTTCGGCAATGTCTGCGCCGGCCATATCGCCCGCCAAATGGGTCTGCCTATCCACCGCTTGATTGTTGCCACCAATGAAAACGACGTATTGGACGAGTTTTTCAAAACCGGCGCATACCGCCCTCGCAACAGCGAACACACCCACGTCACATCCAGCCCGTCTATGGATATTTCCAAAGCCTCCAACTTCGAGCGTTTTGTGTTTGACCTGATGGACCGCGATGCAGACGAAATCAAAACCTTATGGGCTGAAGTAGGATCCGGCAAAGGTTTCAATTTGGAATTTGTCTTAAACAAAGTACATCAACAATATGGCTTTGTTTCCGGCAAATCGACCCATGCCAACCGCCTTGCCACCATCAAACAGGTTTACGAACAAGACCGCGAATTGATTGATCCGCATACAGCTGATGGCATCAAAGTAGCGCGTGAAGTACGCGAAGCCGGCGAAACCATTGTCTGCCTCGAAACCGCATTGGCTGCCAAATTTGAAGCCACCATCCATGAGGC
>NZ_JBQCXA010000100.1:0-1225 GCF_051956855.1 Neisseria sp. P0021.S007 | reverse complement strand
GGCTGACAGTCTCCAAGATTACAAGAAAACCCTTCAAGCTGCGGAGCAAGGAAATGCTAAAGCCCAATTTAGTTTGGGTAAGATGTATTACAAAGGTGAAGGAGTCCGTCAAGACTATGCACAGGCAGTGCAGTGGTATCGTAGGGCTGCAGAACAAGGGGATGCCAAAGCCCAATATAATTTGGGTGTGGCGTATGACAATGGGCAAGGAGTCCGTCAAGACGATGCACAGGCAGCGCAGTGGTATCGCAAGGCTGCGGAACACGGGGTTGCAGAAGCTCAATTTAATTTGGGTGTGATGTATGCCAAAGGGCAAGGCGTCCGTCAAGACTATGTACAGGCGGTGCAGTGGTATCGTAGTGCTGCAGAACAAGGGTATGCTGCAGCCCAATATAATTTGGGTCTGATGTATGTCAATGGGAGAGGAGTCCGTCAAGACTATACACAGGCAGTGCAGTGGTATCGTAGGGCTGCAGAACAAGGATATGCCAATGCCCAAAATAATTTGGGTTCGGCGTATGCCGATGGGCGAGGAGTCCGTCAAGACTATACACAGGCAGTGCAGTGGTATCGTAGGGCTGCAGAACAAGGGTATGCCGATGCCCAATTCAATTTGGGCAATATGTATTACAAAGGGCACGGCGTGCGCCAAGACAGCGCCCTTGCCCAAGAATGGTACGGTAAGGCTTGCGACAACGGAGACCAAAAAGGCTGCGACAATTACCGCCGTTTGAAGCTGGGTTATTGATCGGCTGTAAAATGCCGTCTGAAAAATAAATCTTCGGAAAAGGAAAAAACTATGAAACAAAAATTGATTTTATTTGCACTGCTGCTGGTCAGTCCGTTTGCCTTTGCTGCGCCGAGCGTGTTTGGTATGGAAATCGGCAAAACGACCGAAGCGGAAGCGGGTAGGATGTACCGTCTTAGTAAAGAACAGCTCAATCCGTATTCGGGTGGCTACCAATATTCGGTTAACCCGAAAGCCATCGATTTTAGCGGCTTGGAGCAGGTAACGCTGATTTTCGACGAGAAAAAGGTGTTGGTTTATGTGCAGGCTGTTTTCCCAAAATACAAATTCGAAGAGCTGATGAAGATGCTCGGGAGCAAATACAAGCCGGTCAGCAGACAGATTCCGTTTGTTGGTGACAAAATAGCGGTATTCCACGACGGCGGTACGCGGATTACACTGGAAGGTCCGCATATGAGTTTCAATACTACGCTGACT
>NZ_JBQCXA010000099.1:0-1231 GCF_051956855.1 Neisseria sp. P0021.S007 | reverse complement strand
TCCCTAGACAACACTAAAATCCAGAATAGTTTTCATTTCCATTATCAAACAGGAGAAAAACATGTCAAAAAAAGTCAGCATCTTGGTCGGCAGCCTGCGTAAAGGTTCGTTCGCACGAAAAATCGCACAAAACGTCATTTCCATGTTCCCCGAAGGCTACAAAGCACAAATCGTCGAAATCGGCCATTTGCCTTTGTATAACTTCGACTACGATGATCCTGCCGTTACCGACTTCCCCACTCCGCCCAGCTATACCGAGTTCCGCGAAACCATCAAAGCTTCAGCCGGCGTATTGTTCGTGACTTCCGAAAACAACCGCACCGTCCCCGCCTGCCTGAAAAACGCCATCGACATCGGCTCCAAACCCAATGCCGATGTTGCCTGGAAAAAAACACCGGCCGGCATCATCAGCCATTCCGTCGGCAAAATGGGCGGTTATAGCGCGCAAAAAAATCTGCGCCTTGCCCTCTCATATTTCGATATGCCGCTGACTGGCCAGCCGGAAGTATTCCTCGGCAACTCGCCCACCCTGTTTGACGACAACGGCCGACTCATCGAATCTGCGCGTGAATTTGTTCAAGGCTATATCGACCAACTGGTTGCCTTGATTGAGAAAAACCCTAAATAATCGGGATTGAAGTATACAGGCCGTCTGAAAAACGAAATTTCAGACGGCCTCATCTTTTACAAAAAATCAGTTTTTCGACAGTTCCTAAATTTTTACTAATTGAGTGCGGTTATAATCAATCCACCCATCCTCCGGAGAACTTCCATGCGCGTATTATTGGTTGAAGACGATGCCATGATTGCCCAAGCCGTCAGTGCCAATCTGAAAGACACCGGCTACGCTGTCGATTGGGTCAGCCGCGGTTCGGAAGTTGCCGCAGCAGTGGCGGCGCAAGCATACGATTTGCTGCTCTTGGATTTGGGTTTGCCCGGCAAAGACGGTTTGGACGTATTGGCGCAAATCCGCAACGGCGGCTGTACCGTTCCCGTCTTAATCGTGACCGCGCGCGACGATTTGCACAGCCGGCTCAACGGCTTAGACGGCGGCGCAGACGACTACATCGTCAAACCCTTCGACATGGCGGAACTGCAAGCCCGTATGCGTGCCGTATTGCGCCGACACGGCGGACAGGCGCAAACGCTGCTGACCAACGGTATCATCACGCTCAACCCTTCCACCCATCAGGCGGAAGTGGTCGGGCAGGAACAGGCCATCATGCTCAGC
>NZ_JBQCXA010000098.1:0-1231 GCF_051956855.1 Neisseria sp. P0021.S007 | reverse complement strand
ATATAATCATGTTCTTGTTTACGGTAAAAGTTACCCCAAAAGTTACCCCAAAACTTTAAGGTAGGGGCATTTTTTTGGCACTATTTACCCCTTGTCAGATTGCCAGTTTAAGCTGTTTGGGTGGCAGGGGCAAAAATATTTTGCGGCATTTCTGCCAAGCTGTAAACATGGTTGAATTGTAACACTGGAAATTATCCGCGCTTGTGGGGTGTTCTCTGCTTTCTTCTTCCAGTCGTCCGATATTGTCTCTCGGGCGGCTTTTGTTTGTATCGGCTCTGTCAGTCATGCGCCCAAACAAAAAAAGCGTATATATACAAAAAAACGCAAAAATCGTTTGTTACCTTGTTACCAATGGCTGAAAGCCTTGCCAGTCATGGCTTACATGGTAACAAAACACATATTTTAACCTTGTTACCATTTGTTACCGCTCCTATTTTTTAAGCGTAACCATTTGAATATAAAAGGGTAACAAGTGGTAACAAATCGGTAACAAGTAAATTTATGTTCATTTGTTACCGTTTTTTCTGTGTTTTTATATTTATATTCATATAGTTATAAGTGTTAAATTTTGTGGTAACAAAGGTAACAAGTGATTTTGCCTCGCGCATATGGTTTTATCTTTTCGCGTGTCTTGGTCTTCTTTCCTTTTTATGGGCTCCAAAAATTCAAGGGCTGCTTTTCTCGCGCGCGCGCGTATTGGTGTCGAAATTATTTATCCCTCGTCTGTCTTTGTTGGTCATAGCGTAAATAGGCTAAAATCGCGCTGTAAGCGCGTTTCTTTGTTTTGGTAGGGTAGGTATAGGGAAAGGGTCAAACAGTCCTAATTTTTGAGATTTAGGGGCTTCCTGTTAATTTTATGCTTTCTTGGTTGGTCTGCCTGAATGTTTAGACGTAAAAAAGCCCGCCTGTGTTGATCCCGGCGGGCTTGGTTAGGATTTTGGAATTAACCCCATGTAAATGATTAGTCGTCCAGTTCTATATTTGTAGCTAAAACATGAAACCAGCCGTTACCTTTCCGCTGGTGTTGGTAGCCTCTGTTTTTGTGGTTATATTTCAACAATCCATTATCTGCTAATACGCGGCAAACTTTCGCTTCATCGAAACTTTGGGCGATTTCATCGGCAAAGACACGGCGGATTACCCACAATTCCAATTTTTCCCCCTCCTGTTTCCTATATCCTGCATGGTCTTTATTGGTGCTTTTATCGCTCCATTCCATAAACCGCGTGCC
>NZ_JBQCXA010000097.1:0-1233 GCF_051956855.1 Neisseria sp. P0021.S007 | reverse complement strand
GTTTATTACCGTCCGCTGTTGTTGCGCAATGACGGAACATTCTCCTGGCGCGGCGTGTTGCATGAGTTTATCGAGACCGACAACCAAGATACCAGCGAAGCCACGCTTCATGGCGACTATACGGTTCTCCGCGGCCGTTTCGGCGCACGCAGCAATATGGCGAATAAATACCTGCTTGATGCGGTTTCTTTGGAAAAAGCGTTTTACAGCCCTGAAGATGAAGACCTGAAACCGCGTTACGCCTTTTATGCGGCACGTTCTTATTGGGATTCTGATATGCCCGAGCGTGCGAGCGAATGGTTTAAAAAACGCATCGAGTTGGGCGGTTGGATCGAGGAAGTGACGGTTTCTTACCAACAGCTGGGCGAGTGCTACAAATTAATGGGCAAACGCGATGAAGCTTTGGCGACTTGGTTGGCAGGCTACGATTACAACCCGCGCCGTGCCGAGTGTCTCTACCTTGCGCAAACCATGCTGCGCCAGGAAGGAAAATACCGCATTTCCCATGCGATCGGCTTGATGGCGAAGCGCATTCCGTTCCCGAAAGACGATATTCTTTTTGTCCAAAGCAATGTTTATCAGTTGGACATCGACTATGAATTGTCGGTTACCGCCTATGCCGCCGGCGATTTGCGCCAAGGCTATGAATCTTGCCGCCACTTGCTCTTGCTTAATGTACGCGAGGCATTGACCACGGTGACCATGCAAAATATGTGGCTCTACCGCGAACACGCGCAAACCGAAACGCGCGAAGTGTTGGAGCAGCTGGTGGCCGTAATGCAGCCTTATGCCGCGCAAGGCGGACGTTTGGCAGAAGTGACCGAATATTTTGCCGATATTTTGAAAAACCGTTAATTAGCACTTTGACCCAGCCATAAGGCCGTCTGAAAGGAAATTTTTTGAGCAAGCGCAATCTGTTTTCCGTCGATAAATCTTTGGAGCAGCCCGAACGCGTCCTCTTGGTCGGCGTAATGCTGACGGCGGACTATTCTGGCGCAAATGAAACGCGCGAGCGCGGCTTTCAGACGGCCTTGACCGAAGCGGCAGAATTGGTGAGCGCGGCCGGAGGCGATTTGGTTTCTATCGAAACTTCACGCCGCGACAAACCGCATCCGGCTTTGTTTGTCGGTACGGGTAAGGCGGAAGAATTGGCGGCAGTGGTCAAGCAGCATGATGTCGGGCTGGTCGTGTTTAACCACGAACTCACGCCGACACAAGAGCGTAATCTGGAGA
>NZ_JBQCXA010000096.1:0-1252 GCF_051956855.1 Neisseria sp. P0021.S007 | reverse complement strand
ACTCTTGGGCGCGCGGCAGGGTACGGTTGGCAACGGTAATGAGTTTGGGATTTTTGGCGGCGAAATAGGTGGCAACCAATTCAATCATTTCGCCCGCGCCGATAAATAGAACGTTCAGGTCGCCGATATCGGGAAAAATCTGCTCGGCAAGCTTGACGGATGCGGAAGCCATCGAAACGGAATTCTCGCCGACAGCGGTGTCGGTACGCACTTCTTTGGCAACGGCAAACGTTTTTTGAAACAATGCGTTGAGGTTGGTATTGATGCTTTCTTGCTCTTGTGCGACACGCACGGCATCTTTAATCTGTCCCAAAATCTGCGGCTCGCCCAATACCATGGAATCCAATCCGCAGGCGACGCGGAAAGCGTGGCGGATGGTTTCGTTGTTGTCCAAGGTATAAAGATAGGGGCGGGTTTCTTCGGCGGGCAGGTTGTGATATTGCGCCAGCCATTCGATGATTTGCTCGGTTTCGCCAACGCAGTAAAGCTCAGTGCGGTTGCAGGTCGATAGAATTACTGCCTCCTTCGCTGCTTTGCTTCGAGCAAGGTTGCGGACGGCTTCGGGCAGGCTTGCTGCGGTGAATGCCAGCTTCTCGCGTATACTCAAAGGCGCAGTTTGGTGGTTGAGTCCGACGGCGGTAAGTTGCATGGGATAAGGGGGAGAGATGGTATGTGTCGGCGGGTATTATAGCTTAACTTGACTTTGAAATGAATGTGTTGGCTTCCAAACAAACAGTGCGATTGGCAAAATTTAGATTACCGGGGGTCGTCTGAAAACATCAGATTCATATAACGAAATCATCTTTAAATCGAACAAACCATTCTTTCCCATTTTCAGACGACCTGATTAAAGTAGCTCCAAACTGAGAATAAGGAGCACCCTATGACGACTACCGCCGATCCGCGCGCCAAGCTGCCCGACACCCCGCTTTCCGGCAATGAAGCCCTGAAAGACCGCAGCGACTATCTGCACGGTACCATCAAAGACGATTTGACCGACGACTTTACCGGTGGCTTTACCGCTGACAATTTCCAGCTCATCCGTTTCCACGGCATGTACGAGCAGGACAACCGTGACATCCGCGCCGAGCGTACCGATCAAAAACTCGAACCCTTAAAAAACATGATGTTGCGCTGCCGTTTACCCGGCGGCATCATCACGCCGGCGCAGTGGCTGGGCATAGATGAATTTGCCGGCGACCACACCATTTATGGTTCCATCCGTCTGACCAACCGCCAAACCTTCCAATAA
>NZ_JBQCXA010000095.1:0-1254 GCF_051956855.1 Neisseria sp. P0021.S007 | reverse complement strand
TATCTATGGAAAACGCACATACATTACATTCTTCACCACGCTTTCGGTTCGCATTAAAAAATGCGGCATGGCATTTGTTGATTAGTCTGATTTTGGCAGGATTGGCCGCTTTGTTAGTATTTGGAGTTTGGTATCCTTATCCGTATGCCGAGCTGACAGGCGGATTGGCTTTATATAAACTGGTCATTTCAGTAGATATTGTTTGCGGCCCGTTGCTGACTTTGATTCTTGCCAGTCCGAGCAAAAAACTTAAAGAGAGGATTGTTGATTTTTCCTTAATCGGCATGATTCAGCTGGCTGCTTTAATTTATGGTTTGTGCAACGTATCTTTGGCGCGTCCAGTGGTTTCCGCATTCGAAACCGATAGGATAAATGTGGTAACTGCTGCAGAAATTGATGTAAATGATTTGAGCCATGCTCCGAAGGATTTGCAGGATTTATCTTGGTTTGGCGTACGCCGTGTTGGGTTGCGTGAAGCGATGAGCCCGGACGAAGCTAACCAAGTTCTTGATTTGTCTTTGAAAGGTGGTGAACCAAGTATGAGGCCTTCTTGGTGGTTGCCAGATTCGCAGCAGGAACGTGAGAAAATTCGTAAAGCAATGAAACCGTTGTCTGTCTTGGCAAAAGCCCGTGGCATGAATGAGGAGTCAATTTTGGAACAGGCTTCGCTGAGAAATGATGGGAAAGAGTTGTATTTCTTGCCATTTACCAGTGCGCGAAGTAAAGAATGGGTTGTGATATTGAATGAGCAGGCAGATTTTTTGGGTTATGCGCCGATTGATGGTTTTATCAAGTAAGAAAAGGTCGTCTGAAAGCTGGTAAGTGCTGGTATAGGCTGTTTTTAAAAGAAAATATGCTGTTAGACTTTGCCTTTCTTTCTTCAAACTGATAAACTGTTTGCCATTATTGTTGACCGAGGCATAAATTTTTCATGAAAGACGCAGAGCAGAGTAGTTGTTATACCGCTTCTTTCCCTTTATTTATGCCCGAACTTTGGCAGTCTGTCCGTTTTAAGCGGAACGGCTGCCTTTTTGTATTTTAAAGGAACACAATCATTATGGATTTCAGTTGGTTGGCAGAGCCGCATACTTGGATGGGCTTTGCCACGCTTCTGGTTTTGGAAGTTGTTTTAGGTATTGATAACCTTGTTTTCGTCGCAATTTTGGCAAACAAGGTCAAACCGTCGCAACGGGATAGGGCGCGGATAACGGGCTTGGGTTTGGCTGTCGTTATTCGGATTTTCATGTTGGGCTT
>NZ_JBQCXA010000094.1:0-1256 GCF_051956855.1 Neisseria sp. P0021.S007 | reverse complement strand
ATCCTGGACATTTCTTCGATTGGCCACGCCTTCAAAAAGCAGGTTTCCCCATCCGGCACGGATAACTTTCAGACGGCCTGAACACTGATTGGCAGACATAATGCTGTCACAACCGTTTATTTTCGTTATAATTCAGCTATTCATTCGGACGCATAAAGTCCGGCTCCAACGAACTTCCCACGCAGCAAGATTCCGCACCCTGAAAAAGACGGAATGCTGCCTTTTTAAAAAGTGATTACTCCATGATTTTCATCGTCTTAGCCCTCGCCGCCCTTTTGGCTGTCATCGGTTACAATATGTACCAGGAAAACCAATACCGCAAACAAGTGCGCGAACAATTCGGCCATTCCGATAAGGATGCACTTTTGACCAGCAAAACCAAGCACGTCCGCGACAGCAAAGAAACCGGCGGCCAAGGTTTGTTTATCAAGAAAAACAAAAAAACCGAAGAGGCATTGCGCAACCTGCAAGAGCAAGATGAAATCTACGCGGCAAAAGCCAAACTGGCTCATCCTGCCCAACTTAAAACCGATGTCGAGCTGGCCGTGGAAGACGACTTTTCCGCAGAAGAAAAAGTTCAACACACCGTTATCGGCTTGAACAACGAAATTACCGTAAGCCCAGCCGAAGCCGCTTCTGCTCCGGTTGAAACCACAGCCGAGCCTGTGGCACAAGTACCATTGATCAGCTTGGATGAATTGTCTCAAGTCGAGTTACCTTGGTTTGACCCGCGCTTCGACTACATGGCCTACATCTCCCTGAAACAAGCCCAAGAATTGCACGCCCTGCCGCGCCTTTCCGGCACTCACCGCTTCCAAATCATCGGTTGCACCATGGACGATCATTTCCGCGTTGCCGAGCCGATTCCGGGTGTTTACTACCAAGGCTTCGTCATGGGCCTGCAAGCTGTCAGCCGCAACGGTTTGGCCGCGCGTGAAGAGTTGCAACAATTCGACCAACAGGTTGATGCTTTTGCCCAACTGATGGACGGCAAAGTTTTGCATACCGACTTGGACGCTTTCACCGAAGTCGCGCAAGCCCTCGACCAATTCTGTGCGCGTGTTGACCAAACCATCGCCATTCACTTAGTTTCCCATTCCAATATCAGCGGCGTAGAATTGCGTGCCGCCGTGGAAGATACAGGCTTCAAACTGGGCGAAGACGGCGCGTTCCATTTCGGCGACAACAACAACCCTCAATTGTTCTCCATCCATACTTTGGACAACAAACCGTTTACCAATCCTCTGTTGGACAAC
>NZ_JBQCXA010000093.1:0-1258 GCF_051956855.1 Neisseria sp. P0021.S007 | reverse complement strand
TCTATTCTCGGTGCGGCAGGACTTGATCATACTTTTGTTATCGGTGGCAAGCTCAATGCCGCAGGTACCAACGCCCGTTTGGGTAAAGGCGAATACATCGTCGCAGAAGCCGACGAATCTGATGCCTCTTTCCTGTACCTGACCCCGATTATGTCCGTTGTGACCAATATCGACGAAGACCACATGGACACTTACGGCCACAGTGTTGAGAAACTGCATCAGGCGTTTGTCGATTTTATCCACCGTATGCCGTTTTACGGCAAAGCATTTTTGTGCATCGACAGCGAACATGTCCGCGCGATTTTGCCAAAAGTGAGCAAGCCTTACGCTACTTATGGCTTGGACGATACTGCCGATATCTACGCAACCGATATTGAAAACATCGGCGCTCAAATGAAATTTACCGTTCATGTTCAAATGAAAGGACATGAGCAAGAGCCGTTTGAAGTTGTTTTGAATATGCCCGGTCGCCACAACGTCCTCAATGCGTTGGCGGCTATTGGTGTTGCGCTGGAAGTTGGCGCATCGGTTGAAGCCATCCAAAAAGGCTTGCTCGGCTTTGAAGGCGTCGGCCGCCGCTTCCAAAAATATGGCGACATCAAATTGCCAAACGGCGGAACCGTTTTGCTGGTGGACGATTATGGCCACCATCCTGTCGAAATGGCGGCAACCCTTTCTGCTGCACGCGGCGCATACCCTGAAAAACGCTTGGTCTTGGCTTTCCAACCGCACCGCTATACCCGTACACGCGATTTGTTTGAAGACTTTACTAAAGTCCTCAATACCGTTGATGCGCTGGTGTTGACCGAAGTTTATGCCGCAGGTGAAGAGCCGATTGCCGCAGCCGATTCCCGCGCCTTGGCGCGCGCCATCCGCGTATTGGGCAAACTTGAGCCTATTTACTGCGAAAACGTTGCCGACCTGCCGCAAATGCTGCTGAATGTTTTGCAAGACGGCGATGTTGTTCTGAATATGGGTGCCGGCAGCATCAACCGCGTTCCGTCTGCATTGGTGGAATTGTCGAAACAATCATAATAAACAGGCATATTGGCCTTTGAGGACAGATAGGTCGTCTGAATAATATTCAGACGGCCTGTATCAGTATTTAAGAAAGTGGAAATTATGCAGAATTTTGGCAAAGTGGCCGTGTTGATGGGTGGTTTCTCCAGCGAGCGCGAAGTTTCGCTGGACAGTGGCGCCGCTATTTTGGCTGCCTTGAAAAGCAAAGGCGTCGATGCCCATGCGTTCGACCCCAAAG
>NZ_JBQCXA010000092.1:0-1265 GCF_051956855.1 Neisseria sp. P0021.S007 | reverse complement strand
GAAATAGGCTATGCCGCCGGTGGAAACGTGGAACGCACCGCATTGGATGGCGGCGATGCCCTCGTGTGCCAACTGCGCGCGGCAGTCAATCAGGCGGGCATTTTCTGCGCCGTATTCCATCGCTTTTTTAGGAATAGCGTTGTAATCGTCTTCGTCAGGTTGGCCGAGGTTGGCGGTGTAGGCGTAAGGCAGTGCGCCTTTGAGTTTCATCCACAACAGCGCGGCAGAGGTATCAAGACCGCCGGAGAAGGCGATGCCGACTTTTTGACCGACGGGGAGATTTTGTAAAATGGTATGGTTTTGGCTCATTGGGATTCCTCCAGACTTGAAAAGTTGAAACCATTATCTTATAAATGGATAAGATAATCTACTTTGATGCCGTCTGAAAAAGCATTCAGGTTTTCAGACGGCATTTGTCCGCAATTATTGATGGTGCTATCTGACGCTGAATGCAATGAAGCATACTGCCCAAACCGAAGCAGCTGCCAAAGGCCACAACAAGTAGCCTTTTTGCCCGGTCAAACGCCACATTTCATCTGCATTGGTTGCAACAAAAAACAACCACAAAAAACCAAGTAAAATATCCGTAAAGACTGCCAGTGAAAAAATCATACGGTTTGCAGGCAAGAGGCTGAATGCGTTCAGAACAACCCATTGTATAAAAAATGTGGAAAGCGTAGCATATTTGGCGCGAAAATTGACTGCCCGTTTGTCTTGATGAATTTTACGGCGAATAATCAAATACTGAACAATCAGCACAAACGTACACACAAAAAGGCTGATAATGAACATGAAAAACGCAAAAATGCCGATTACAAACATGAGCCTCTCCTATCCGTTGCACCTATACCATAGCCAAGTGATGGCACCGAGTGCTTCGCTTTCGTTCCATTGTTCATTGGGGTAGAGTTTAGGGGAGATGATGTTTAGGGTTGTGATGGTGGGCATAGTTTAGAGGGGGGGTAAAACAAAAAAGGTAAGTGTAAGTGGTTTTAAGGCTGCCTGAAAGCGGATTAACAGCGAAAAAGAGAACGCGTGAGTGCGAGCACCCACGCTTGCTATCAGACAGACTGGCTACGCTGGCTATGCTTGTTATATATCTATATGGTTATATAGATATATAATTTTTTCACTCCATTCATTTGATTGTAGGGTATCTGTATCTTCAGCAATATACAAACCAATATCTTTTGACCAGAATGCATAAGTTTGTTGAATTATATCTCTATTCTTCAGATAATTAAAATCTGAGAAAGCACCATCAA
>NZ_JBQCXA010000091.1:0-1266 GCF_051956855.1 Neisseria sp. P0021.S007 | reverse complement strand
CTCCTGACCTTTGCCGTCGATATTGGTAAAACCGATAACATGCGCAAACAGATTGCCCATCGGGTAATGGCGTTTCAATTCTTTTTGGAATGCAATGCCTTTAATGCCCAATGCTTTGATTTCTTCTGCTTTCTCGTAGCTGAGTTGACGTTTCAAGTAGATAAAGCCTTTGTCTTTTTTAGACAATTTATTTTTCAAAACTTCAACAGGCACATCAGCAATGGCCGACAATTTTTCCAACTGCTCGTCAGTCGGCATTTCCTCCATACCGGAAGGCATGGCATACAATGATTCGGTAGGCGCACTCAAAGCCAATGTAGCACCATTGCGGTCGGTAATCATACCGCGTGATGCCGGCAGCGGAAGCGTACGCACAAAACGTTGGTCGCCCTGATTTTTCAAAAATTCATGCTGACTGGTTTGCAGATAAACCCCGCGTACCAACAGACCGGTAAATGCCAGCGCAACAGCGCCCAGCACCAAACCGATTCGCCCGTTACTTGTCAGCGGCTTTTTCGTTTTTGTTGTTCCAGACAGCATTTGAGGTTTATATTCGTTCTTAATTAACATGTTGAACTTCTCATGACTTAGCTGCTCAGTGAGCCATCAAATCCCGTAAATCTTGCACCAATGCAAGGCTCTGTATTCTTATTTTTTGCGTTCCAGCATAGCCGTATTATGCGCACCCGGAGGAAGCAGATGTTGCTTTTCGGCCGCCACTTTAATCAACTTGTGGTTTGCCAATCTTGCTTGCTCCAATTTCAGGCGCGCGTAATCCTGTTCCAACTGAATTTCCCGTTTTTGTGCCTTATCCAACTCGATAAAATGCAAACGGGACTGGTTTTGCTTAAACACTACGGCAAAGGCTGAGACCGTCACCAAAACCAGTAATAAAATATTCAACTTACCCATCTCAAACTTTCAGACGGCCTGTCAACAGGACTATCTCTTACGACAGCGTTTAGACGCCATCCCCTACTCAATAACCGAAAATTCGCCACTGCTTCGCTCCGCCACACGCAAAACTGCACTGCGCGCACGCGGATTGGCTTCAGTCTCTGTCGAATCCGGTTTGATTGCTTTGCCCACAGCCTTCAAAGGCGGCTGAGGTAAATCCGCTTCCTTAACCACTGCCCAACGGGGCAATGGCGCATGTTGCGAATATTTTTTAATAAACTGCTTCACAATTCTGTCTTCCAGCGAATGGAACGCAATGACAGCCAAGCGCCCACTCTCTTTCAGACGGCCTGCAACCTGCGGTAAAAC
>NZ_JBQCXA010000090.1:0-1268 GCF_051956855.1 Neisseria sp. P0021.S007 | reverse complement strand
GATTTATTGTTCTTCTGAAGCGGCTTGTTTGCCGTTGTCGAACAATTTGTCCATAGGCGTCAGATTGACTGCATTGCCTTGGCTGACTATCCATTTGTTTTCAACACGCCACACGCCTGAGGTATCTTCAACTCGCAAGTACCAATGGTTGGTTTGGCGTAAAGGCTTAAAGACGGCTTCGTATTCCATACGGCCGTTTTGCGGTTCGGCAGTTACGGCGCGTAGCTTGACGGTTTGGTCGTCAGCTTTGCGTGTAGGGTGCATCAGCAGCAGGTTTAATGGCTGTTTGGGATCGAATTGTCCGCTGACGAATACTTTGGCGGCATTCATGTCCGGACTGATTAAAACCTGCACCTGAATCTGTCGTTTAACGGCTTCTTCATCGCGGTGAAGCTGGATTTCGATGTGTTTGCCGTCTTTATAGTAATCGTCGGAAACTAAGTCTGTCGTATGTTCTTTTGCGACGAAGAACATAGACACGCTGGCGATAACGACAAAGATTGGACCTGCCATCAGCACCCAAGGCCAAGTGTGTTTATACCAAGGCTTAGTGGAATTGGGTTTGGACACCGTTGTTATTCTCCAATAAAGGTTGCTTTTTCATTCAAGACAGTCGGTTCGGCATCAGCGTCATCGGTTTCACGATATGTGAAAGTAAATTCAATCGGCTGGCTGCCTTTTTCGGCGTACTCAGGGATGGTGGACACTTGAACCGGAATGGTCACGGTTTCGCGTGGCGCAATTTTAATACCGTTTTCAGGCAAGCCGGTCAAGGCGATATCATCAAAACCTTTGACTGTGGCAGTAACGGTCTGTTCATGTTCACTCTTATTAATGATGCGCAGGTTGTAGGCATTTTCCACCCAGCCTTGGCTGTTTTCGCGCACCATCACGCCGCGGTCTTTCAAAATATCGACTTCGACCATTTTACGGGTGGAAAGTCCGACCAAGAAAGCGATAATAACCACCAGCAAAACAGCGCCGTATCCCGCCACACGCGGACGTTTCAAGCGTTTTTTGATGTCGCTTTCAGGATATTCGTGTTCCAACGCGCCTTCGGTTGTATACCGGATCAAGCCGCGCTCGTAGCCCATTTTGTCCATGATTTCGTCGCAGGCATCGATACACGCCGCGCAGCCGATATATTGGTATTGCAAACCGTCGCGGATGTCGATACCGACGGGGCAGACTTGCACGCACATGGTGCAGTTGATGCAGTCGCCCAAGCCGCTGTCTTCTTTGTTGGCGGTTTTCTTGCGTGCGCAGCG
>NZ_JBQCXA010000089.1:0-1277 GCF_051956855.1 Neisseria sp. P0021.S007 | reverse complement strand
CGATGTGTATAAGATACAGCGTTTATGGTTTTCTGCATGGCTGCGGATGGTGTGCGGTCGGTAAATAGCTTATCGAATGCGCCGATATCGCCCAGTCTGACCAGGGCATTGCTGTTGAACTTGCTGTGGTCGACGCCGAGATAGCGCACGCGGGCATTGTTCACCATCGCCTGCATCACGCTGACTTCCTTGTAATCGTCATCCAAAAGCGAGCCGTCGTTTTCTATGCCGTGGGTACTCATGATGGCATAGTCGACTTTGAATTGGTTGATGAAATCGACGGTCGCCACACCCGTAATACCGCCGTCCAACGGACGGACCACACCGGAAGCGATGATGACCGTGTAGTCGGTACGCGCCGCAGTGATGGAGGCGGCGTAGATGTTGTTGGTGATAATCCGCAGGTTTTTACGCTGTCTGACCAACTCGGCGGCGACGGCTTCCATGGTGGTGCCGATGCTGATAAAGAGCGAGGCATTGTCGGGAATGGTGGAAGCAATCAGCCGGGCAATGGCGTTTTTTTCCTGCTGCTGATGGTTGCGCCGCTCCTGCCCTGCCGTTACGACTGAAACGTCGCCCAAAGACGCGCCGCCGTGATAGCGTTTGAGCTGTCCGGTTTCGCTCAATTCCTGCACATCGCGGCGTATGGTTTGCGGCGTCACATCCAAATTCGCCGCCAGCTCTTCCACCGTCATAAAGTTATGTTCGCGGACAAGGGTGAGGATATGTTCGTGTCTTTGGATTTTGGGTTTCATGGCGTTTTACTTTGCAGGGATAAACCAATGGCCGTCTGAATATTTCAGACGGCCTTTTTATTGTCAAACCGATTACATTTCGAGTTTCTGTTCCAAGCGTTCGATGCACGCGCTCAAGTGGCGGCGCATGACTTTGGTCACACGGTTGCGCTTGCCGGCCACCAATAAATCGAGGATTTCGCGGTGTTCATGGTGCGAATTGGAATTGATGGTGCGCTTTTCTTTGCGAAGCGGATCGGAAACGGCCACAATCAGTGAAGAACGCGCGCACAAGGTATTCATGATTTCAAACAGGACGTCGTTGTCCAGCAGCCGCGCCAATTCGACATGGAAGGCATTGGACAGGCGGTTCCAACCCACGCGGTCGCCGCTTTCGGAGGCTGCGGCCTCTTGCTCAATCATGGCGTAAAGCGGTTGCAGGCGCGTTTCCAAATCAGGCATATCGATGAGGACGCTCAAAATCATGCTTTCCATTTCGATACGCGTGTTGAACACGTCTTTCATTTCTTTCAAGTCCGGCAC
>NZ_JBQCXA010000088.1:0-1278 GCF_051956855.1 Neisseria sp. P0021.S007 | reverse complement strand
GCCACTAACGGCATCGAGCCTCCACGTGGCCTGGTCAGCGTTAAAGCATCAAAAGACGGTATTTTGAAACAAGTCGTACCGGAATTTGAAACCCTGAAAGATGCCTACGAAACCCTGTGGCAACTTCCCGGCAACGAAGGCTACCTGAAACTCGTCGGCGTAATGCAAAAATTCGTCGATCAATCGATTTCCGCCAATACCGCCTACGACCCGAACAAATTTGAAGGCAGCAAAGTTTCCATGAAACAAATGCTGAAAGACCTGCTGACCGCCTACAAATACGGCGTCAAAACCCTGTACTACCACAACACCCGAGACGGTGCGGACGATACACAGGCCGATATTCAAGATGACGGCTGCGCTGGTGGGGCTTGTAAGATTTGATAAGGGGGATTTTCAGACGACCTTTAGAGTTTAAAAGGTCGTCTGAAAATGAAATAAAACAAAGGATGGAAGAAAATGTCTAATACTTATTATGATAATCCAGCACAAAGATTATTGAAAATTATTAAAAAAGCTAAAGGAGTTCCATCACTTCGTACTTCAAGAGGCGCGTGGATGGAGATTTTAAATCTAACTAATGATGAAGCTAGTGATCGTAATATTCTATTTTCGATTAGCAAAGTTATAAATTTAATTGAGGAGATTAATAACTATTTCCAAGTAAATGAACCTGACTATATCGAGCATTGTCAGAATTGGATGGGAAACATATTGTTTTTTCTTGGTAAATCGGTAGAACTAGATAGAAAATGGGGTGAGGTCATTTGTTATTTAGATGAAAATATGACTTCATATCTTTATTCTTCTGTTAAGATTATTGATGCTAATTTTGAAAAAAATCAACTTTCATTTTTGAGAAAAATTGATGAAAGTGAACTAATTGAAATAAATAATTCTATAAAAAGCATATATCAGGACATATTAATTTCTGAAAATATAGAAGAAAATGTTAAGTCTTCTATTCTAAAATATCTTTTGCGTCTTATTGAATCCATTGATCAATATGCAATTACTGGTTCTGAAGCTATTATCGAAGCCCTAGAAAATACTGTTGGTCATATGTATTTCAATCATGAATATAAAGAATTCATGAGCAATACAGAAACTGGTAAGAATCTCCTTTCTAAAATGGGAGAAATTGCAAAAAAAGTTACCTGTTTTACGGGGATTTTAGAGTTAGCTAATAAGGGTTTTGAATTAATTGAAAATATTAAAGATTTCAATAATTAATAAGTATGTTTTTAGATAAAAGAGATAAGTTTCACAATATTAATA
>NZ_JBQCXA010000087.1:0-1280 GCF_051956855.1 Neisseria sp. P0021.S007 | reverse complement strand
GATGAACTTGCGCCGTTTTTATCGGCTACGCTTGTCAGGTGTTTGTCTTGAGGCTTATTTTGTGCGCTCTGCCCCAGTGTTTTGCCGCTTACGGCAACGTTGGCACCCAATCCAAAACTTTCGCCTTCGTATCGGCTGTAGTTTTGAATGTCGCTATGGGTGAGGGTGGCCGTCTGAAAGCGGTTTTTGCCTTCGTCTTCTGCGCTTTGGCCAGACGTGATGATGCCGCCTGAGACCTTGGCAAAAAAGCCCTTCCCACAACAGTCGAAACCCCAACACAGGTTTTCGGCTGTTTCCGCCACCAATCACTCCCTAACTCTACCCAAATACCCCCTTAATCCTCCCCGGACACCCGATAATCAGGCATCCGGGCCGCCTTTTAGGCGGCAACAGACACACTTAGCCTGTTAGCCGCCTTCAACAGGTTTAGACACATCGCCTTCAGATGGCTTTGCGCACTCACTTTAATCAGCCCGAAATAGGCTGCCCGGGCATAGCGGAACTTACGGTGCAGTGTACCGAAGCTTTGTTCGACCACATAACGGGTCTTCGACAAATATCGGTTACGTTTGGTTTGCGCTTCCGACAGCGGACGATTACGGTGTGCTTTGCGCATAATGCCGTCCTGCAGCCGATGCTCTTTCAGATGTTGCCGGTTTTCCTCACTGTCATAGCCTTTGTCGGCATAGACGGTCGTACCTTTGGGCAGTCCTTCCAACAAAGGCGACAGGTGTTTGCACTCATGGGCATTGGCGGGAGTGATGTGCAGTTTCTCGATATAGCCTTCCGCATCGGTACGGGTATGTTGTTTGTAACCGAGTTTGTAGAGGCCGTTTTTCTTTATCCAACGGGCATCGCTGTCTTTACTCGGTGTGGTTTGGCTGCTGACTTGTCCTTCTTCATCAACTTCTATGGCCTGGCGCTGTTTGCTGCCGGCGGTCTGAATAATGGTGGCGTCAACGACGGCGGCGGATGCTTTCTCTACTTTTAGGCCTTTTTCAGTCAGTTGGCGGTTAATCAGTTCCAGCAGTTCGGACAGGGTGTTGTCTTGCGCCAGCCAGTTGCGGTAGCGGCATAAGGTGCTGTAATCGGGGATGCTCAACTCGTCGAAACGGCAAAACAGGTTGAAGTCGATGCGGGTGATGAGGCTGTGTTCGAGTTCGGGATCGTAGAGGCTGTGCCATTGTCCGAGCAGGACGGCTTTGAACATGGATAGCAGTGGATAGGCGGGACGACCGCGGTGGTCTCGAAGGTAACGGATTCTTTGACGGTTCAGGTAC
>NZ_JBQCXA010000086.1:0-1286 GCF_051956855.1 Neisseria sp. P0021.S007 | reverse complement strand
GTCGATGAAGCCGCTTTGGTCAAATCCGAAATCGAAGTGATGGTTCAAGTCAACGGTAAACTGCGCGGCAAAATCACCGTCGCCGCCGACGCATCCAAAGCCGACCTCGAAGCCGCCGCCCTTGCCAACGAAGGCGCAGTGAAATTCATGGAAGGCAAGCCTGCGAAGAAAATCATCGTCGTTCCGGGCAGACTGGTGAACATCGTGGTGTAAAGCTGATTCGACATTAATTGCTGTAATTAGGAAAGGTCGTCTGAAAACTTGGAAACAGGGTTTTCAGACGACCTTTTTAAGGTAGATTGAGCTGTCTACATTACAGACCTCAAATAACTTAAATCTCAAAATCCTAAAAAAGTTCCCTTAGCCTGCACAACAAGATAATTTCGAAATATCTTTATCGAACGTAAGTGCAACTAATTTTAGCCCTTCAGCCATTGTTAAATATGGTGCTAGGGTTTCTGTTAAATCTTCTATCGTTAAGCCAAATTTAACAGCTAATGATGCTGCATAGATGACATCTCCTGCATTTTCAGATACAATATGAACCCCTAATACTTTTAGTGTTTCTGCATCTGCTACTAGTTTAAATACACCGGTTGTTTCACGGTTTACAATTGCTCTTGGAACAGCATCTAAAGGTAATACAGATGTCTTCACATCATACCCTTTCTCTTTTGCTTGTTCTTCTGTTAAACCAACCGTTGCAACCGTCGGATTCGTAAACGTAACAGCAGGAACTACCGATAAATCTATTTTTTTGTTTAATCCACCAATAGCATTATCAGTAATAATTCCACCTTCATAGGCTGCTACATATACAAATTGTGGTCCTAAAGTCACATCTCCTGCTGCATAAATCTTTTCATTACTTGTTTGACCAAAATCATTGATCAGGATTTCATTATTTTTTCCAGTTTCAACACCTGCTGCACTTAAATTTAAAGAATCCGTATTTGGTTTTCTTCCAGTGGCAACAAGTAACTGATCTGATTCAATGACTTCTCTACTGCCATTTACTGTTACGTAAACCCTTTTTATCTCTCCACTTTGTTCAACACGCTCAAAAGTTGCCCCTTTGACAAGGTTTATACCCTGTTCAATTAACGCTTTTTCAACTGACTCTGAAATCTCAGGATCATACTCCTTTAAAAGTCGCTCACTTCTTTGCATAAGCGTTATTTCTGAACCTAAATGATGAAATAGTTGTCCAAGCTCCATTCCAATGTATCCTGAACCAATTACAGTTAATCGTTTTGGTATTTTCTTTAACTCAAGAAGTGTTGTAC
>NZ_JBQCXA010000085.1:0-1290 GCF_051956855.1 Neisseria sp. P0021.S007 | reverse complement strand
GATTGTCTTTTTTAAGGCTCATTATTTGGATTCTTTGTCTTCGTCTTTTTCGATCAGTTTTTCAGTGGAGTCGTCGTCCATCAAAATGCGGTGCGCAGGTCCTTCAAGGTCGTCAAACTGTCCGTTTTTACCCGACCACCAGAAAAACCAACCGATGATAAAGGCCAAAATAATGCTGATGGGGACAAGGATAAACATACTTTCCATTACATCGCTCCGGTCAAATCGCTCAGGATAAAGGTTTTGCCGCTGACTGTCAGGTATTCGTTGCGCAACGCACCGATATTTTTATCGTCAAAAAACAATTCGATACGGTCTTTAACCACGCGCCAGTATTGAGGGATATCGGTTTGCTCGAAAGGCGACAATACCGCTGCTTCGGTTGCATCTTCGCTTTGCAGTTTGACTACAAAGCGTCCGCTTTGCGGCGGATTTTGCGATTCATCGTCTGCTAACATAATAAAAAATCCGGCATGTTCGCCGTCTTGAGTGTGGATACTGAAATAATGCATATCGGGAAATCTTCAAAACCGCCGTCATTTTTTCAGACGGCCTAAAATAAAATTCCGTCCATTTTACATCAAATATTAAGTCAAGCAGCCGATTACATTTTTTGTTAGAATACGGCGTTTACTTTGTTAATCTGTTCAGACCGCTACCCACTACGTCCCACAAGGGGTGCAACATAGCCGGAGCAGCAGTAAGGTCCCGACAAAAATGCCGTCTGAAACCTCAAGGAGCATAAAATGACACAAAAATTAATCTTGGTTTTGAACTGCGGCAGCTCTTCCCTCAAAGGTGCCGTATTGGATAACGACAGCGGCGAAGTATTACTGAGCTGCCTGGCAGAAAAACTCAATCTGCCTGATGCCTACATCACCTTCAAATTCAACGGCGAAAAACATAAAGTTGAATTGGCCGCCAAGCCAGACCATACCGGCGCGGTAGAAGCACTGATGGACGAGCTCAAAGCCCACGGCCTCGACACCCGTATCGGTGCGATCGGCCACCGCGTGGTAAGCGGCGGCGAATTGTACAGCGAATCCATTTTGGTTACCGACGAAGTTATCGACGGTATCGAAAAATGTATTCCACTTGCTCCTCTGCACAACCCGGCACACCTTTTGGGCCTGCGCGCTGCACAAACCATTTTCAAAGGCCTGCCGAACGTTGTCGTATTCGACACTGCATTCCATCAAACCATGCCTGAACATGCTTACAAATACGCTGTTCCACATGAATTGTACGAAAAATACGGCTTGCGCCGTTACGGTGCACACGGTACCAGCT
>NZ_JBQCXA010000084.1:0-1301 GCF_051956855.1 Neisseria sp. P0021.S007 | reverse complement strand
GTTACAGCCTCGTGACCTACAACGTCGAAGACCAAGGCATGTACGTGACCAACAACGTCATCGAAGCCGTAGGCCGTATGAACGAACAAGGCATCAAGTTCTTCCATACCAACGACGGCGAAGTGAACCCTGACGTACAGGCACGCAACAGCGAAGACTCCAGCGCGAGCGGCGCATACGCCACGGCAGTCGGCTTCCAAGCCGCCTCCAAAGGCACCAACGCCATCGCCATCGGTAAAGGCGCCAAAGCCAACGCCGAGAACACCATCGCCATCGGTACCGGCAACATCGTCAGCGGCAAAAACTCCGGCGCCATCGGTGACCCGACCGTAGTAAGCGGCAACAGCTCTTACTCCATCGGTAACAACAACAACGTATCCGCCGACAACGCCTACGCACTGGGCAGCAACATCAAAGCCACGGTTAAAGACTCCGTCTACCTCGGCGACCGCGCCCAAACCCAAGGCATCCATACGGCTGATGCGGCCAAAGGCGAAGCCTACACCTACGGCGGCCTGAACGACAAAGCCGTGGCAGGCAAAGCAGGTTCGGCTGCCGCCGCGAACAAAGTCGCCGGTGTCGTTACCGTCGGCAACGGCACGGACGAGACCCGTCAGGTACAAGGTGTGGCGGCAGGTGTGGTATCGGCGGATTCTACCGATGCGATCAACGGCAGCCAGTTGTATTACACCAACCAGGCGATTGCCAATGTGGCGACACAAGCGACGGCGGCGAAAACCGAAGTTACCGCAGGTAAGAACGTCGTCGTTAACCAAACGACCGGCAACAGCGGTCAGACCGTGTACAACGTTGCGACTGCCGATAAACTCGACGTAACCAGCGTGACCGCAGGCGGTGTAACCGTTAACGCGCAAGGTGTCAGCATCGCTGCACCGACCGCCCATAACCCGGCAAATACCGTCAGCCTCAGCCCGATCGGTCTGAACAACGGCGGACAACGCATCACCAACGTCGCTCCGGCGAAAGAGGGTACCGATGCGGTCAACCTGAACCAGCTTGCCGGCATGGGTAACGCTCTGCAAAACAACATCGAACGCGTCGGCAAAAAAGCCTACGCAGGTGTAGCGGGCGCGATTGCACAAGGCTCGATTCCGCAAGTAACCCGTCCGGGTGCGACCGGTATCGGCGTGGGTAGCGGCTACTACGGTGGTCAATCCGCCATGGCAATCGGTGTGTCTGCTATGAGCGACGGCGGTAACTGGGTTGTTAAAGGTAACTTCTCCGCCAACACAGACGGCCACGTCGGTGTCGGAGCAGGTGCGTTGTACCAGTGGTAAGCT
>NZ_JBQCXA010000083.1:0-1304 GCF_051956855.1 Neisseria sp. P0021.S007 | reverse complement strand
CTTGCCACCTCTCCCGCGGGAGAGGGTTGGGGAGAGGGCAAAACCGCCGTTCCCGCCGTCTTTTCAGGCGACCAAAACGTAATGTTTTCCAATAAATAACCGTGGCTGGTCAGCGGCGGTGTCAGCTTTCCCGCATCCCGTGCTTCAAGGCATCGTGTTGCCGCCCAAATCCAAGCCTCGCGCGGGGCCGGGTACGTTTTTCGGTTACGGACAATCTTGCCGTCCCGTATCATCGGCGCAATCTCGCCGACAAGCTTTGAAACCCGGTTAAAACTTAAATCCTTTTCTGCGGGGCGAAAAAGCGTCAGATACCGCAATACCGCCTTAAAAAGGTCGTCTGAAATGCCGGTCAGGGCAATCAGGGCTTCGCGGGCATCGTCATAGGCGATTAATACATCCAAGCTCATCACCGCACCGCAGGTAGGGCAGCGTACTTTCATGTTCTCGCCTCCATCAGACTTTTAAGGCTGCAGTAAACCAAGTCGGAAAAATCAATAGCTGCATCACATGCCCGATCACCATCTTCTACATCCACCGGAGGGTAATAAAACAACCCGTTTTTCCAAGATGTATTTGCGGCGACAACCGCATAAACTTCTTCAAGCGTACAGCCCTCATTCAGCTCTTTACTCAGGTAATCTGTATCGCCTTCTTGGTTACCCAAAGCAGCATCCTGAGTAATCTTGATAATGCCGTCGCGGGCGATATTTAGATAAATTGTCATCGCGCCGCCTCCAAATCCTTACGGCTCAAGCACCGCAATGCCGTCTGAACCACATCCTCAACTTCATCCGATAGTTGAGACGACACATACATCATCACAAACTGACCCGATACCGTTGTCAGCTCGGCGGCAAGATGACCGCCTTTCTCCCGCCAAACTGATACTTTTATTTTGCTGTAATCCCTGTTCATTTTTCTGCTCCCGCGGGTTCCAAAACCACGCCTGTTATTTTGTCTGTCTCGCTCATTCCGCCATAAACTGCTTCCCAGTTTTTATCAGCTTCCAGAGCATCCCTTTGTTCTGCCGTTGCCGCGACCGGCTGGCAGGCGGCAAGCATGGCGGTCAGTATCCATAACCCCCTCATTTGTACTGCCCCCTGTCATAGACGTCGATCTGCATAGGCTGTTTTTGGCGGCAAGGCTCGGTCAGCCTTGCCTGTATGGCTACGACGATGGACAGCAGCACAATTACAATGGCAAATTCGATTTCATATTTTTTCATTATTTCCCCTTTATTTTTCAGCTGTCTCTTATCCCCATCCGACGCTGCCGACGACTCATCACATGTAGATCCAGGTGAT
>NZ_JBQCXA010000082.1:0-1330 GCF_051956855.1 Neisseria sp. P0021.S007 | reverse complement strand
CCTATCACCTGCGCGTTTTAGTGCTCCGCTCATAGAACCTTTGTCGCTCGTGCCGAATGTGGCTTTGATTTCACCAGTATAGAAATCGTTTTTGCCCGGCGTGTGCTTGTTGATGCCGACAACATTATAGGTGGCGGTAGCTAAGCCCGTAGTGTTTTTAGTCGGATTCTCACCCACAAACCAAACCGTGCGGTTGCCGTCGTTCATATTTAAATCAGTGCTGTTGGTAATCTGATTGCTGTTGCCTTTGCGCGGCGCCCATTCGCCGAAGAAGACGTTGGTTGCCGCAGTCGGCACTTTGGTAAAGGTCATGCCGCCGAATTTCGGTGCAATCGGTAACTTTGGGTCGGCCATTTGGCGTACGCTGAACACTTCGGTGTTGTTGGCACGTTTTTCATACCACACTTGGGCGAGTTTGGTTTTCGAGAACCAGCCCGCAATCGGGTTGATGTCGCCGGGTTGCAGGTATTTCGGATTGGCCGTGCCATTTGCATTGGCGTTCTGATTGCCGCCGTTGATGGGCGTATTGCCGTATTTGTTGCGGATGCGCTGCGCGGGTCCGGCTTCGAGGTTGATGGAATTCGAATAACGGTTGTTTCCATCGCTGTCTATACTGATACCGGCACGGTTTGCACCAAACGGCAGCGCATCCGATTTTTGAGTTTTCACACGGTTTGTACTTGATTCTCCATATATATTCTCTACAGCCAAGGCAGAACCAAAAGCACCCATCAAAAGGGCGGCTAAGACGGTTTGACGCACATTCATGTTGAGACTCCTAAGAAATTGAAAAAAGCCTGCTTATCTTTGAAATATAGATGGCGGCAGAAAGCAGAAAAAAGACCGTCATATAAAAATAATATTGATAATCAATATTATATATACTAATTTGTTTTTGACAATAGGTCTGATTGAAAATTTTAGAATTTCGCTTTTAGGCCGAAGGTAACCGTCCTACCTGGGCCGGGAACGGGGGTGCTGGACATCGGGTCTAGATAATAGCGGTTGGCGAGGTTAGTAACGCCGAAATTCAAGTCTATATGTTTCCCTATGCGGTAGCGGGCATAGGCATCTAAAAGGGTGGCGGCATGCCAGCCGTAGGGTTTGCCGTTGCGCTCATACACCTGCCCCGCGCCGTCGGCAATCAGCTTGTCGTAGTTTTTCCGCTCCGCCTTGCTGTGATGGATGGCGCGCATGCCCAATTCCAGTTTTTTGTTGAAGAAGCGCGTGCCGACATCAAGGGAAAGCGAATATTTCGGCTGCAGGGACTGGAAGAAGCGGCTGAGGCCGAAGCCGCCTTCCAGGCATTCGGGTACGCGTTGCAGGTAAT
>NZ_JBQCXA010000081.1:0-1331 GCF_051956855.1 Neisseria sp. P0021.S007 | reverse complement strand
GTCAACTATAAAACCAAATCTGCAAGCGACTACGTTTCCGAAGAAAAACCCTACCATTTAGGCATTAAAGGCGGCTATATCGGACGCAACAGCCAGAAATTCAGCAGCATTACCGCTGCAGGAACTTGGCTGGGTCTGGACGCATTGATGGTCTACACTCGTCGTTTCGGTAAAGAAACCAAAAACAACAGCGACGCTGCCGATACCGTCATCACTGACAACAAACAAAGCTGGAGTCCGAATGCTGGTATGACCAACTACGGCAGCCGCGGTGTAGCGCGCAGCAAACCTGACCCTCAAGACTGGGAAAACAAAAGCACCCTGTTCAAACTGGGTTACAACTTCAACGATAAAAACCGTATCGGCTGGATTTACGAAGATTCACGCACCGACCGCACGACGATTGAATTGTCCAATATGTGGGCGGCAGACTGGAAAGGCGACGCACTGGGCGACACCCGTTCCCGTCAAGATATTTCCTACCGCAAACGCATCGGTTTCGAATACAAAAACCAACTTGACAAAGGACCATGGGACAACCTCAACCTGCGTTACGACCGTCAAACCATCGACATGAGCACTTGGACCTGGGACTTGCCGACGGATTATGGCCGTAACGGTGTCAACAGCGACGTGTACCATATGTTCCGCAACATCCGTCAAAAAAATACCCAATTCGGTGCCGATGCCGAAAAACAAATCGACTTCTCCAAATCGGTATGGGCAATGCAATACGGATTAGGTGGCTCCAAAAACGATAACGGTAATAGCGACCATAGCTATTGGGTACGCCTATATGACCCGAAATACCAAACGTCCAACAACCAAGAATTGACTATGCTGGTCGAAAGCTCGTCCAAAAACCGTTTTGCCTACTGGAACAACACCTTCCAATTCGGCGACAGCAGCCAATACCGCCTCAATGCCGGGCTTCGCTACGACAACAGCAGCAGCAAAGCCAAGGACAACCCCAACTATACCCCTGCCATCCGCGGTCAAATCCCCTATCTTGGCAGCGAGCGTAAACACAGCGGTTTCAGCTACGGTTTAGGATTAGACTGGAAATTCACGCCGCGTCTGAATCTTTTGGCAAAATATAGCACTGGCTTCCGCGCGCCGACTTCAGACGAAACCTGGCTATTGTTCCCGCATCCTGACTTCTACCTTAAAGCAAACCCTAACCTTAAGGCAGAAACCGCCAAAAACTTCGAACTGGGACTTGCCGGCAGTGGCAAAGCCGGAAACTTTAAACTCTCCGGCTTCCAAACCCGCTACCGCAACTTTATCGAACTGACCTACATGGGCGTATCTTCCGATAATCCCAACAGCCC
>NZ_JBQCXA010000080.1:0-1343 GCF_051956855.1 Neisseria sp. P0021.S007 | reverse complement strand
CCTCTCTACTGTTAAATTCCCGCCCATAAAAACATTCCGTTTTTAATCGCCCAAAGAAACTTTCCATCGCGGCGTTGTCCAAGCAATTCCCTTTTCTCGACATACTTTGAATGATGCCATGTTCTGCCAAGATTCGACGATAAGCCACCATTTGATATTGCCATCCCTGGTCTGAATGTAAAATGACACCACAAGCTTTATTTAATCCTTTGATGGCTTGTATTAACATGTCCTCTACTTGCGCCCAGTTTGGGAAATAGCTGAGATTATATGAAACTATCTCATTGTTAAATAAGTATAAAATTGGAGATAAATAGTCTTTGCTCCCATCTTTCGCCTTAAACTCGGTGATATCGGTCACCCATTTTTGGTTCGGGGCCGTTGCACTAAAATCGCGTTCAAGATGATTAGGAGCAATCACCCCTATCGTGCCTCGATAGGTCGTAAATTTCTTGCTTTTTCTTGACCGCACTTGAAGCCCAAGTGTCTGCATTAAACGTTGAACTTTTTTATGATTCACGCCTGGCAAGCAGGCATGAACACGTCGGTAGCCATAATCAAGATGATTGGCTTTGATGCGTTTAATGGTCTTTTTCAATAACTCATCCTTATCCGGTTTAATCTGAAGTTTAGCAAAAAACGTACTACGCGCTAATTGTGCAAAGCCTAAAAGCCATTTTAACGGATAGCGTGCTCTTAACCTTTGGAGACTTTTGCAAAATTCCTTTTTCCCGACAGCCGAAATCCAAACACAGGTTTTCGGCTGTTTTTATTTCAAATATCCACTGATTCTACTCAAATACCCCCTTAATCCCCCTTGGATACCTGATTAAGCAGGCATCCGGGCCACCTTTTAGGCGGCAACAGGCACACTTAGCCTGTTGGCGGCTTTCAAAAGGTTCAAACACATCGCCTTCAGGTGGCTTTGTGCACTCACTTTAATCAGCCCGAAATAGGCTGCCCGGGCGTAGCGGAATTTACGGTGCAGTGTACCGAAGCTTTGTTCGACCACATAACGAGTCTTTGACAAATATCGGTTGCGTTTGGTTTGCGCTTCCGACAGCGGATGTTTGCGGTGGGCTTTGCACATAATACCGTCCAGTAACCGATGCTCTTCCAGATGTTGCCGGTTTTCCTCACTGTCATAGCCTTTGTCGGCATAAACGGTCGTACCTTTAGATAGACCTTCCAACAAAGGCGACAGGTGTTTGCACTCATGGGCATTGGCGGGAGTGATGTGCAGTTTCTCGATATAGCCTTCCGCATCGGTGCGGGTATGTTGTTTGTAGCCGAGTTTGTAGAGGCCGTTTTTCTTTATCCAACGGGCATCGCTGTCTTTACTC
>NZ_JBQCXA010000079.1:0-1354 GCF_051956855.1 Neisseria sp. P0021.S007 | reverse complement strand
GGATACACGGCGCAATTCAGCTTCAGCGTGTTGTTGTCGGTTGCCACGCCCTGTTTGTCAAACGACAACACCGCCTTGTCCGCCCAATTGTCAGAATACGCTTCGTTTTCATAACGGTACAGCAAACCCATACGGCGGCGGCGGTGATGTTCGTCTATAAATTTGGTGCGGGAATATTTCAAACCTATGCCCTTGACCCATTTTTCTTTGTTTTTATCCCACGCTTCTATATTCGGCACAAAATACAAGCCGTCGCGGAAATCGTTGCCGTCGTACACCCCGCTCTTGTCGCTAAACTTTTTCGCCTCGTCCGTACCGTAATACTGTTTTTCCGTCATATCGCGGATGTCGTAACGCTGTTTGGTATCCTCAAACACGCCGCCGACATAATGCCTGCCGCCGAAGCGGTAGCCCAGCTTGGCAAGCCACGAACCGCTGCGGTAATCCATCGGATCGGGCAATATCCTGCCGCCGCCTGTGTACGATTGGGCGGACAGGTTTTCGTGGCGCGCCTGCGCCTCCCGCACCATCGCTTCTTCTTCACTGTTTAAAGCCTGACCTTTTGAACGGCGTTCTTCCACCCAGCGGTTGAGCTGGTTTTTCAAATATTTCCCGTTGCCCGCCAATTTTGCCACAGGCTTGAGCTCACTCTCGCCCTCCGCCAGGAAATATTCCGCCTTTTTATTCGGACTCTGAATATCGTATGTCTGGCGGAACGCGTCCAAACGGTCTATGCCGTATTCCACCCCGTCCGCAATATCGCCGTGCGGGCGCGTTTCCCGCCCTTGGCGTTCGGTTCGGATTAACAGCCCTTCCCAACCGTCCTTACTGAAACCCGCGCCGAGCGACTTCATAAATTGGCGGTTTTTACTGCCGTAGGCGGTTTTTGCCTGTATCCCCCAACTTTTGCCGTCTGAAATCAGGTCTGCCGCCTCTTTGGTGCGGAGGGAGACTGCTCCGCCGAGCGCACCGCTGCCGTGATCGGAAGAACCGGCACCTTTGTCGATTTCTACCGTACCGACGTTTTCATATTCGATTTCGTTGATTGCACCGCTGCCGCCGCGTCCGCCGTATCCGCTCAATGCACCCTGCACGGTAAACGCCTGTATTTGGGCAACACCGTCGACCGAAACCGCCACACGGTTTTTATCCACGCCCCGTATCGAATAACCGCCGCTCGCGCCGTTACCTTGTTCGACGACGGCCACGCCCGGATCGTAGCGCGTCAGGTCGCGGATACCGAGTACCTGTTCTTTGTTCAACGTTTCCGACGTTTTGACGATTTTGCCCAAACCGGTCGCCTCTTTCGATCGCCGTCCCACTTTGGCGGCACGGACGGTAATCTCCTTCAATG
>NZ_JBQCXA010000078.1:0-1355 GCF_051956855.1 Neisseria sp. P0021.S007 | reverse complement strand
TTAGTAAATCTATTCATAGAATCTCTGAAGATACGACGTGTAATTCTCTCTGAATACATTCTTTGTAATTCTTCATCCCCACTAGATAAATCAGCAATAATAATTTTTCCTTGACGAAGAGCTTGTAAAATATCATCCTCAAAAGGTGTCTGAGATTTATCGGTATGCTGAGTAACAATTGGTCGTAAATTCAAATAGCCAGTTCTATCTATTGAACCACCTGAGCTACTCTTTCTAGTTAAAATCACTAACAAGGCTTTTAACTCATCATCAGCCCATTCCTTACGTTTTTTTTGTTTATAGTCATTACATGCTACTGAAGAATCATAAGAATCCCATAAAGCAGTCCACCATTCAGTTGCTAAATCTAACGATATCCCTGCCTTTAATGATTGCGAAGTTACATCGGGGATATCCATTTCTTCTAATAGCTCTTTATTTACGGAAAATGTTACCTTCTCATTTTCTGAGCATTTAAATCCCGCTGCTTTTAGAATACATTTATAAACCGACAATTTTCTATCATATCTAGTTTTAGCAGAGTAATCAGAGTCATAGTTATAAGGCTTTTCGAGTATTACTGATTTAAAATTAACCATATATTTTGATGTATCATCTGCAATTAATGGATATGATTTAATCAGTTCGAAACCAGCTTCAATCTCATTATAAAAATTAACCTTCATAACCTTAAAACCGTCTTTTTCCACAATGGAATAACGATCGGTTTTAGCTTGATATATATCAAAGATAGCCGTTCCCTCATCTTGAAGGTTGGCATTGGCATATTCACCATTGATATCAAAAATAATCTGTCCAATAGGATATTTAGGTGCATCGCCTACAAATTGCTTTAAAATATCTTCGGGACTTTCATTCTGTTTATCTAACTGATATTGAGCTGATTTACTCATCTGTTCATTAGCCTGAATAATCTTTTTAATACTATTAGATTTACCAGTACGCGTCATGCCAAATAAAGCAGTGCGTTTTCCTGCAAAATCTTTTGCTTGTATATAAACAGGAATATCTCCAATATCATTATTAAATCTTTGGCTTGAGCTATAACGGATAGAACCTATTCGAATATCACCATTTCCTCCAGGTACGCTATTTTCTCTGTAATTAGCAATTAAACCTAAAATTTCATTTGATGGTTTAATTACTGAATAATTATGAGCAGCATAGAAATTTTCTACATCAGCACCAAATCTCAAATTCTTTTTAGAATCTAAATAAAATGAGCCCAAAATAGAGCAACGTAATCCAGAAAATCCAAATTCATATCTGGAATATTCATCTAACTGACTTTGTTTAGTGTTTCCAGTTCGAATATGATCCTTATAATAATCAAC
>NZ_JBQCXA010000077.1:0-1356 GCF_051956855.1 Neisseria sp. P0021.S007 | reverse complement strand
TTGTTACACAATATTGCATATTATTAGTAATACTTATCATTATTGTATCTGAGAAGCTTGTATTTTAGAGAGATTGGTTATGAAAATTAATGTATTTATAGTGCCTATTGCAACTACCTTTATTTTGACTGCATGTGCAGGTGGAGGTGCATCTGAACCCAAAGTTCCCGTTGCTATTCCGACAGCGCAACCTATTGCCAATGTTAAGCTGAGCGATGAAAGCAATGCAGTAAAGACCATTAATACCCTTTCCGGTAAAGGCGGCAGTCTGCGTGAAGCGGAACTCGAAGTGAAAACATCATGGGGCTACAGCTATACCGATAAACAATATGTCTATCAAACCCCTTCTGGTAACTATTACAATATTAGTTCATATTCTGATCCGATTGTCCCATCATATTCCAGCCCGTCTTATGCCCTTCGTACACGCCATGAAGGACAACCTTTATCTGAAGGTGGCAAACTGTTTGTCTGTTGCAGTAGTTCGGGACAATTCACCTATGCACCGGCAACCAAACAGGACCACCTCAAATTCGGCGCATGGATAAATGCAGACGGCACGGCAGACCTGTTTATCGGCGGCAAACCCGTCGGAACGGCGAAACCGTCTTATTACACTCCGTCAGACAGTACAGTGGCAAAAGGCAAGACTACATACGAAGTTTGGGCTGTCCGCGTCCGCAACGGCAATATCGTTACCTCAACCTACGATCCGGGCAAATCCTCCGGGTCGTCTGAAAAAAACACGCCCAAACTTTCACTGCTGACAGCCAATTTCAACACCAACAAACTCGGCGGCACGATTTTAGGTAATGCTGATTACGGTCCGGACGTTGTGATGAAAGATGTAGGCATCAACGGCGTTGATTTCTCAGGCACTGCCGAATCCGATGGTAAAAACGGCAAAGTCGAAGGGAAATTCTTTGGTCAATTTAACGGCGATAAAACAGAAGTCAGTATAGGCGGTAAAGTTACCTTTGATGCCGATAAATCGTTGGATACCGTGTTCGGCGGCGTGAAGAATGATGACGACCGCAATACGACGGATACAAGTTTGACACCTGTCAGCAAGTAACCGCACATCAGTCCCCCGATAAACCGATAATCAATATATTCAAGAGGCAAAAAATGTCCTTCCCCTTTAAACCCGTACTGCTGGCAGTTGTTGTCAGCCAAACTTTCCCTGCTTTCGCAGCCGATCCCGTACCGCAGGTCCGTCAGGATTTGAATGAAGTCAAAGTCATTGGCGGCCGCAAAGTACAAAAACTCGGTGAAGAGAAAATCCGCCGTCAGGCTTTGGATAAACAAATGGTCTCCGATGAAAGCGACTTGGTGCGTTACGATCCAGGCATCAGC
>NZ_JBQCXA010000076.1:0-1358 GCF_051956855.1 Neisseria sp. P0021.S007 | reverse complement strand
AACCCTCGCCGCCCTGCGCGAACACGCCCAAAGCAACCCGTTCTTCCAAGCCATGCTCTCTAATATGGAGCAAGTGATGGCGAAAACCGACATCACTTTGGCGGAAAACTATGCCGGCTTGAGCGAATCGCCCGATAAAGCAAAGGTCATCTTCGGCATGATCAAGGAAGAATACCAACGCAGCCGCAAAGCACTGCTCGACTTGCTGCAAACCGAAGAGCTCCTGCGCGACAACCGCAGCCTCGCCCGTTCGCTTGCCTTGAGGATTCCATATTTGAACGCCCTCAACGGCCTGCAAGTCGCCATGCTCAAACGCCTGCGCAAAGAGCCCGATAATCCGCACGCCCTTCTGATGGTTCACTTGACCATCAACGGCGTAGCGCAAGGTTTGCGTAATACCGGTTAAGGCAGTACGGAAAAAAGGCCGTCTGAAACAATTTTCAGACGGCCTTTTTATGATGAATATACACCAGCATTGCGGCTGTTTTGAGTACCTCTACAATATGCTATAATCCGCCGTTAAACTTTTATCTTTTCAGGAAAAACCATGAGCTTGAAATGCGGTATCGTCGGTTTGCCCAACGTCGGCAAATCCACCCTCTTTAACGCGCTGACCCAATCGGGTATCGAAGCGGCAAACTATCCTTTCTGTACCATCGAACCCAACGTCGGCATCGTTGAAGTCCCTGATCCGCGTATGGCCGAATTGGCAAAAATCGTCAATCCGCAAAAAATGCAGCCCGCCATCGTCGAATTTGTCGACATCGCCGGTTTGGTTGCAGGTGCGAGCAAAGGCGAAGGCTTAGGCAACCAGTTCCTCGCCAACATCCGTGAAACTGACGCGATTGTTAACGTCGTGCGTTGCTTTGACGACGACAACATCGTCCATGTCGCAGGCAAAGTCGATCCGATTGCCGACATCGAAACCATCGGCACCGAGTTGGCACTGGCTGACTTAGCCAGCGTCGAAAAAACCATCGTCCGCGAAGAAAAACGTGCACGCTCAGGCGACAAAGACGCGCAAAAACTGGTCGATCTGTGCAAAAAACTGCTACCTCATCTGGACGAAGGCAAGCCTGTACGCTCCTTCGGCTTAGACGCAGAAGAACTCGCCATGCTCAAACCACTGTTCTTGCTGACTGCCAAACCTGCCATGTATGTCGGCAACGTTTCCGAAGACGGTTTTGAAAACAACCCGCACCTCGACCGCCTGAAAGAATTGGCTGCAAAAGAAAACGCGCCGGTTGTGGCCGTATGTGCCGCGATGGAAAGCGAAATCGCCGAATTGGAAGACGATGAAAAAGCCGAATTCCTCGCCGAAATGGGCTTGGAAGAACCGGGCCTGAACCGTCGGATTC
>NZ_JBQCXA010000075.1:0-1360 GCF_051956855.1 Neisseria sp. P0021.S007 | reverse complement strand
GAGAATAAAAACGCCTATTTTAGCCCGAGTTCGGCATAGAAGGTGGTATTCCTGCCCTTGTTTTCAGACGGCCTGGGCAGCCTGATGGATAAAACTGATGTTTATTCAAAATTTTCAAACATTTACGAAATGTCTTCAAAAAGGCAACAAAATTGGTTGGGCATTTTTGATACAATCCGCCGCTTCAAAAAATCAAATAAATCAAAAACAAGGAAACATTATGACCACTACACGTCCCCAAACCTACGATACCGTCTCGCGCGCATTGCACTGGCTGACCGTACTCGGCTTCATCGGCATCCTGACCACCATCGCCATCTGGACCATTTATGACGGCGAAGAATGGGTCGGCGCACTCTTCGGCGTGCACAAATCCATCGGTTTCATCACGCTGCTGGTGATTATCGTGCGCATTGTTTGGGCCTTGCTCAATGCATCCAAACGTCCTGCCGCCGACAGCTTTGCCGCCAAAGCCGGCCACCTTGCCCTTTACGTCCTCATGCTTGCCGTTCCCGTTATCGGCATGATCCGCCAATACGGTAGCGGCCGCGGCCCGTTGAAAGTATTCGGTGTCCAAGTGATGCAGGGTTCACCTGAAAAAATCGAATGGATGGCCAACCTCGGTAACATGGCGCACGGCAAACTCGGCTGGCTGCTCTTCGCGCTGGTCGCCGGCCACATCGCCATGGTCGTCGTCCACCGCATTCAAGGCCACGACGTTTTGTACCGCATGATCGGCCGTCGTTCTTAATTTGAAACGGTAAACAGACAAGGCCGTCTGAACACAGTTTGACCAAGCAAAAACTGTTTTCAGACGGCCTTTTTGTATTTGTGTTAATCTGCAAAAGTAGGGCAGGCATTTTGCCTGACGTTGTCTAAATACTGTAAACCATACCGAGAAACACCATGACTGCTCCCATTCTCGCCATCACTTCCGGTGAACCGGCCGGCATCGGCCCCGACATCTGCCTCGATTTGGCTTTCGCCGACCTTCCTTGCCGCCCCGTTGTTTTGTGTGACAAAAACCTGTTGGCGCAAAGGGCCGGACAGCTTGGCAAGTCCGTCATCCTGCGCGATTTTCAAGCCCAAGCGGCCGATCCGTTGCCCAAGGGCGAACTCGAAGTCCTACATATTCCCTTAGCTGCCGAGTGTCGGGCGGGCGAACTCAATCCTGCCAATGCCGCGTATGTCCTCCGGCTGCTGGATACGGCGTATCAAGGCATTTCAGACGGCCTGTTTGCCGGTATGGTGACTGCGCCGCTGCATAAAGGCATCATCAACGATGCCCACGCAGGCAACGGCTTTTTCAGCGGCCATACCGAATACCTCGCCGAAAAAGCCATACTGAACAAGTCGTTAT
>NZ_JBQCXA010000074.1:0-1361 GCF_051956855.1 Neisseria sp. P0021.S007 | reverse complement strand
CCTGCAAACCGCGCTTGACCGCATCATCGAGAAAAACCGCGAAAAAGCAGACAGTTTTACCCATTTCAAAGTGTACAACCGCGAACGCATGGTTGAAATTCCATGGCAACAGGCGCGTTACCTGATGGCGGAACACAAAACCGTCTATCTGTTTACTGGCGACGGCCAAAGCTACGAATTACCGAAGACCTTGGTTTACTGGGAAGAATTGCTGGGCGACAAAGTCATCCGCATCCACCGCAATGCCCTCGTCTTCCGCCACACCCTAGACAGTCTGATTCGACTGGACGATGACGAAAACGATGAATCCGCATCCACGTGGAGCGCTAAAATTCTCGATATTCCGACCCCGTTGCCCGTCAGCCGCCGGCAACTCTCCACCCTGCGGAAAATGATTAAAAACAGCATCTAACAATGCGCTCCTTGACTCGTTCTCTTTAAATCAAAGGCCGTCTGAAAAGATACTTTTCAGACGGCCTTTTAACTTATCAGCCAAATGGTAGAAATTTAAAAAAAGAATAGTCCAAATCTGTCGTTTAGCTCTATCCAAGCTTTCAATTTGATCAAAGCTTGTTTTGCCCTCAAACAAGCTTTTCTATCCACCAATCCAACATTTTTGAATTACTACTACTCAACAGAAAAGGCCGTCTGAAAAATTCAGACGGCCTCGATATTCAAGCCTTACAAATTAAAAGAACAATTCACGCCAGCTGATACGTTTGAGTCCGCATGTACGGCCTTCTACTTTTAGGCTGACCAGTTGGTTAGACAAGAGACTGCGATCACCTTTGGTTGCAAAACATTTATTATTTGGCACGCTCGGCGTGGCGTTCAGCTCCTTATCCGTACCCGTGCCACCACTATCGCCATCGGCAGTTACCGGAGAATCGTCGGCTTTACTGGAATTCATATAAGTAAAGTTGATAACGCCATCAAAAGTCATACCGTTGGCGTAATCAATCTGGCCATTATTCTCGCGCCTGATAAACTTACGATCCTTACTGGAGATACGAGCATCACGCAAGCCCAAACGGCCGCCGTTTTCGGCATTTACGCCCAGAATAATCGTTTTCGCTGTCGTTTGTGTGGACGTGCTGTCCGGCAAACAAACATCGGTACTGGAAGAATCAGTATGAATTGTTTTGCTTTCATACTTACGAATGGTCAGAACAGCTGTACGCAAAATCATCGTCGGTTTGACAGTCACACGTTCATTCGGACCTAAAGTCAGACTCCAGCCTTTTTTGCCTTCACCAACCTTATTGTTGCTGACATAAATATGTTCGCCGTCACTTTCTCTGGTTTGCTGCTCCAACTCACTGCTGTTTGCCAAAACCGCTTTTTTAGATTCATCAGTAGAC
>NZ_JBQCXA010000073.1:0-1362 GCF_051956855.1 Neisseria sp. P0021.S007 | reverse complement strand
TATTTAAACCATCCTGCTAATGCTGGAATACGTGATAATAACAGTGTATCCAAAATCCAAATAACAGCGATTGCGGCAATAGCCGTCGGGAAAATCACAGCCAAAATAAGAAGTGGCACAGCCATTGCCCACCATACCGGCAATTTGATTTTCTGTGCAGGAGGAACCAAACCACGTGCTTCCGAAGGACGGCGCTTCCACCACATCACACAGCCGCTGACACAGATAAAGATAATCGCCAGACAGAACAAGACATTTGCCAATACGCTCCACCAGCCCAGTGTACCCATATGCAAAGCAATACTTGCTGCCATGAATTTACCAAACCAGTTGTAATCATCGAAATGAATATCAGCCAGGACTTTGCCGCTGTATTGATCGATGTGTACCGTACGATCCGCAGTCGGACTAATCATATCGTAGCTCATTGAGTCTTGCGACAGCGTCCATACGCCGGTTTCGCCTTTAGGTAGGTTCAACTGATAGCGGCCTTTGAAGCCAATTTCGCGCGCAAAGCGGTCAACCGTTTCCAACGTCATCGGTTCACTTGGATTAATGCCGTTTTCGCCCAGTGTCGTACCGGAAACCGGCATAGGCGTCAGCTCTAAAATCCACGGCACTTCTTTGGATTTGCCATCATTCAACACATCGCCATGGGTTGGCACGGAAGATACCGGATTAGGCTCCACACCCCATTTGCCGGCTGGGAATTGGCTCCATGCCTGCACAGCCTTACCACCCCAAATACCTGCCCAAGCAATACCAGACAAACAGAACAGCAGCAAAATCAAAGAAACCCAAGAGCCAACCGCACCGTGCAGGTTGCGCCACCAAGAACGGCCTTTGCCTGCTTTAGGTAAAAGGACGGCCTTCAGACTACGCTGTTTTACCCACCACAAATAAATACCGGTCACAATCATGATGATGGTTAGCGATGCAGCAGTTTCCAACAGGTAGTCACCAGTCGCACCCATCATCATATCGCCATGGATTTCGTCCATCGTGTGATACCAGCCTTGACCGCGCGGTATCGTATTCACGACTTTTGCCGTATAAGGATCAACGGCAACCATAGTGGCTTTATCGTCGTTGTTCACACGAAATACGGCCACCATATCATCTGCGCGCGGCGCAATATATTGCACCACAGAAGCAGTTTCCGGATTCACAAACTGTCTGGCGGCTTCAGCTTGAGCCGACAAAGGCTGCACCACTGCTTGCGGCGTAACATGTATCCGCTCGCCTTCTTTACCGGTGATATTGGCAAATAGCAGCATTCCCAACCCTGTAACAGCCAGCAGAGTTAAAAACGGCGCGACCAAAAGTCCGGCATAAAAATGCCATCGGCAAACAGTCAAATAA
>NZ_JBQCXA010000072.1:0-1372 GCF_051956855.1 Neisseria sp. P0021.S007 | reverse complement strand
AATACCAACAGCCTCGATGACCAGAAAAAATACTGGGGCGGCCTGTTCGGCGGTGAAAGCCAAGTTCAAAACAACCGTACAGAAAACCTGCACGGCAGCAGCATTACTGCCAACTCAAACGTAGTCTTGGGTGCAAAAAACGGCGTCAACGTTTACGGCAGTACCGTTGAAGGCCAAGCCGGTACATTCGTCAGCTCCAAAGCAGGCAATGTTGATATTAAAAACGCCACCAGCACCGATACTTCCGCACAAAGCGCGCGTAAAGGTACGATTTTCAATATCACTACCTCTAAAACCAGCAGCAACAGCAGCATTGAAAAAGTAACCGGTTCTACCCTGGTTTCCAATGCCGACCTGACCGTTGTTTCCAACAAAGACATCAATGTGATCGGTTCTGCATTGTTTGCGGCACAAAAACTGCAACTGTCTTCCGCAGGCGATTTGACCATTGATGCAGCCAAAGCAGTAGAAAACAAGCAGGTCAACGAGTATTCCATCAAAGGCTACTCTGGTATCGAAACCAATAAAGAAAACGGCAGCGTGACTGCCAAAGCCGGTATCAAATTTACCGATACCCACACCGACACCCATTCTGTCGGCCTGAACGGCAGCATTTTGACCGGTAAAAACACCCAGTTGTCTTCCAACTCAAACGTTACCGTCAGCGGCAGCCAAGTCAACGGCGAAGAATCTGTCAACATTTCCGCAGCCAATGACGTCAATGTTGTTGCATCCAAAGGCAGCAGCACTGTGACCGAATCCGGCCGCGTAACCGATTTGGGCGTATCTGCTACTGCATACGAAAAAAATAACGTTGCAGGCGTCGGCGTATCTGTCGGCATTACCAGCACCAAAACAGATGCAACTACCGTAACGAATACATCCCATGTATCCAACATCAACACCGGCGGCAACGCTACCATCACTGCAAACGGCAATATTAATCAAGAAGGTACCGTGATTAACGCGACCGGCAATGTGGTTGAATCTGCCAAAAACGTTACCCATGCAGCGGCACACAGCGGTGCAAAATCCGATGTGAAACAAAACGGCGGCGGTTTGGTCGTTTCTGTTGGCATCAGCACCAACAAAGGCATCGGCGGTGAAATCACTGCACAAGGTCAAGGCAACTCTTCGACCCACAATGAATCCACTGCAACCGTAACCACCATCAACGCAGGCAATGCCATCGTTTTGGCAAATGACAAAGTGTCTGATGAAGGTACAAAATACGATGTAACCGGTGCAATCAACATTGATGCAGGTTCATACCACAACACTGCCGCCCACAACACCAGCAACAGCAGCAGCAAACAAGGCGGCGCATCTTTGACTGTCGGCGCATACACCAAAGACGGTTCAAACGTTGATG
>NZ_JBQCXA010000071.1:0-1382 GCF_051956855.1 Neisseria sp. P0021.S007 | reverse complement strand
ATGGCTGTCTGCTTTGGTGGTGTAGAGGCGGTCTTTCAGAATATCGAGGTAGAACGCGCCCAAGTCTTCCGAGCAGAAAGAAACAATGTCTTTTACGGCAAAATGGAAGGCATAGCGCGGATAGTAATCGCCTGCCAGACGCTCTTGCAGCTGACGTGCCAATACCACGGCGTAGCGGTCGATTTCGACCATGTCTGCCTGCGGTACGGCATCTTCAATAGGATTGAAGTCGCTGAGGTTGGCAAACAGGAAGCTCAAGGTATTGCGGATACGACGATAGCTTTCAGTTACGCGCTTAAGGATTTCTTTGGAAATCGCCAATTCGCCGCTATAATCGGTAGATGCCGCCCACAGGCGCAGGATGTCTGCGCCGAATTCGTTGTAAACTTCTTGCGGTGCAACAACGTTACCGATGGATTTCGACATTTTGCGGCCGTTTTGGTCAACCACGAAACCATGGGTCAGCAGCTGTTTGTATGGCGCGCGACCCATTGATGATGCACAACCGGTCAACATAGACGATTGGAACCAGCCGCGGTGTTGGTCGCTGCCTTCGAGGTAGAGGTCGGCGGGCCATTCCAATTCTTCGCGTTGTTTCAAGACGGAATAATGGGTCGAGCCGGAGTCGAACCATACGTCCATAGTGTCGGAAAGTTTGTCGTAATTTTCACAATCTTCCGCGCTCAAGAGTTCGCTCTTATCAAGAGAGAACCATGCTTCGATGCCTTTTCCTTCGATTTTTTGGGCAACTTTTTCCAACAACTCGGCAGAGTTTGGATGCAATTCACCAGTCTCTTTGTGAACAAAGAAAGTCATCGGTGTGCCCCAATAGCGTTGGCGAGAAACCACCCAGTCAGGACGACCTTCAATCATGGCTTCTAAACGCGCACGACCCCATGATGGGAAGAATTCGGTGTCATCAACGGCTTTGATGGCTTTGTCGCGCAGGGTTTTACCGTCGGCACCTGCTTTGTCCATACCGACAAACCATTGGCCGGTCGCACGGTAAATCAGCGGGGTTTTGTGGCGCCAGCAGTGTGCATAGCTGTGTTCGATTTTGCTGCTTGCCAAGAGGTTGCCGGTTTCTTCCAACCATTGCAGGATAACGGGATTGGCTTCCCAAACTCGCATACCAGCAACACGAGGTGTTTCACTGATGTATTTGCCTTCGGCATTTACAGGGTTGTAAAGCTCAATGCCGTATTTATTGCAGACAGCGTAGTCTTCCAGACCATGAGCAGGCGCAGTATGCACCAAGCCGGTACCGGCATCGGTGGTAACGTGGTCGCCATTGAGCATGGGAATATCGCGTTCGAGGAACGGATGATTCATGTGCAGGTTTTCCAGCTTGTCACCTGTGGTTTCTGCCAATACATTTAGGT
>NZ_JBQCXA010000070.1:0-1394 GCF_051956855.1 Neisseria sp. P0021.S007 | reverse complement strand
ATCAGTGAACTGATCGGCTTTATACGTGAATATGTAAGCCCTCACCATCCAATTATTCTGACAACTCATAGTGAATCGGTAGTGCGTAGCTTGGAATTGGAAGAGTTGTATTTTGTCAGTAAATCTCAAGGCAAAACCCAAATTAAAGATGTTCGGAAGTCCGGTGTCGATAAAAACAAAATTCCGTTAGATACGGCTTGGCTGACCAATCTGCTGGGAGGAGGATTGCCATGGTAAAAGTCGGATTTATTGTTGAAGGGTCATGCGAAAAGATTATTATCGAATCAGAGGCATTCAAGACCTTTTTACACAGGAATGATTTTGAATTGATTGAACCTGTTGTTGATGCCAATGGCGCAGGTAATTTATTGCCTCATAATATTGAGCCCTTTATTGGTGTTTTGGAAGCAAATGGAGCAGAAAGACTGTATATTTTGACGGATTCGGACGGACTCCCTGTTGAAGGTGTTAAGGAAAGAATCAGCCACGCGAAAATTACTGCCTATTTTATTGCGGTTAAAGCGATAGAAGCATGGTTTCTAGCAGATACTCAAGCCATGAAAAAATTTTTAGAAATTGAAGATTTTGAGGGAGAACAGTTTCCGGAAGAGACGCCCGAATTGCCTTGGGACAGAATCAGCAAAATTGTCAAAGAAACCGGTTCTGCCAGAGGACCGGGAAACAAAGTTGGCTTTGCTAAGAAGATGATTAAATATTGGGAATTTTCAATCGAAAATGCTGCCACGCATCCAAACTGTCCGAGTGCAAAATGTGTTGTTGCACATTTTCAATCTAATAGATAAAAATCGTCTGAACGTATAGTTTAAAGATGGTCAATAATATTGCTCTACCATCTCTATATTGAAAATTTTTCTAATCTTTCTAAGATAAAAAGGTCGTCTGAAAACCAAGTTTATTTTTCAGACGACATTTTTTTATAATTTGCTATTAAAAAATAATATTCTGGCGTTGAGTTATCAGTCATAGAATTAAGTGCTTCTAGGCAGATTTACTAGATTGACTTAGGTATTGCTATTGAAATCCGAATCTTCGGACCTCTTTTTAACTTTGCAGCAAGCCAAAGAATATCCCATTATTTCCTATTTGGAAAATATGCTGTTCGTAAATTGAGATTTATTGCTTAATCATTTATCCGTACAATCCGCCTCATCAGATATAAGGAGGCAGTGATGAAAAAAATGCCTGTATTGTTTGTCGGGCATGGTAGTCCGATGAATGTGTTGGATAAGGAAAATCCTTTCAACCAGAATCTCAGCCTGATTACGCAAAAATTTGCCAAACCGAAAGCCATTTTGATGATTTCGGCGCATTGGTACAGCAGCGGTTTGCAGGTCTCATCGGGCGAACAGCCTGAAATGATTTATGATTTTTAC
>NZ_JBQCXA010000069.1:0-1399 GCF_051956855.1 Neisseria sp. P0021.S007 | reverse complement strand
GTTAAAGGCGACGACAAAGCCGCTATCGATGCCAAAGCCGAAGCTTTGGGTGCAGCCAGCCAAAAATTGGGCGAAATGGTTTACGCTCAAGCGCAAGCCGAAGCGCAAGCAGGCGAGGGCGCACAAGCCGAGTCTTCTGCTAAGAAAGACGACGACATCGTAGATGCCGACTTTGAAGAAGTAAAAGACGACAAAAAATAATTGATGCCGTCTGAAAAAAAAGCGCGAATCGAAAGGTTCGCGCTTTTTATTTGAATTATTCATAGTAAAAGGTCATCTGAAAGCTTTTCAGACGACCTTGGTTTTAGAAATCTTGACAGACAGGAAAAAGATATAACCCATTGAAAAGACAAGGTTGGGCTAATCTGTTTGTACCTATTCTGGAAGCGATTTTTTCTTTTTGGATTTTATGTATTTCAAGAACATCAGTTCAACCAGGGTACACATAATTAACACTTCGACCCAGTCGGGAAGAAAACGGTCTACTCCAAAGAAATACTTCGGATTGATGATAAGGCTTAAAATCAAGTTCGCAAGGAAAACAGTAAAGCTGGCCGCAAAGCACATAATCAGCAATGCCTTCCAGTATTGTTTGCTGAAACTTGCGAGCAACTTCAGGTTTTTCTTATAATTTTCCCAAAAATTTTTCATGCCCTTATCCTTCTTATAAAGTTTGGGATTGTTCCGTATTTAATTTGAAGAAGAATCTTTCGAAGAAGCATCTTTCTGTTTGTACTGAATATATTTCAGGAATGTCCATATCATCAAGCTTACTGCGACGAGGCTTTCGATAATTTCTGAAAGGAAATATTCTTCCCCTAAAAAATATTTCGGATTGATCACATAGAGACTCAAGATAGTGTTCACCCCGATGACAATAAAGTTTACAGCGAAGCTGATGACCAGTAGGACCTTCCAATATTTTTTGGCAAAAGTTGCGAGCAACTGCAAGTTTTTCTTATAATTTTCCCAAAAATTTTTCATGCCGTTATCCTTCAGTATTGTTGATAAAGAATCCGTATCCCGTAAATATTTTCGGGATACGGAGTTTGATCGGCAATGATTTAATAGCCAAACGATCTTCTGGCGACAAACGAACCTAATCTGCCTCCTAAAACTCTACCTACGTTGGCTCCGATAGCACCACCGGCAGCCATACCGCCCGGTCCCGCAATCGCGCCTAACGCCATTCCGGTAAAGCCGCCGGCAAAAGCACCTGCTCCGGCACCAACCCAGCGGCCGGCTCCTGAAACCGCGCTTCGACTGAAATTAAAACCGCCGGAAACTTGTTGTAAATCATCCATGTTTAGTGTTTGCATATTAGCACTCCAAAATGAAAAATGGGGTGAAAAATAGCAAGCGTTTTCATCCGTTTGCTGTTGTATTGACAGTGCAAGTA
>NZ_JBQCXA010000068.1:0-1399 GCF_051956855.1 Neisseria sp. P0021.S007 | reverse complement strand
GTGTAGAAGGCTGTCTGCCATAAGCCATCAGTTTTTCCGCAATCTCGGTCGCTTTAAGCGTCCACATATAGATTACCAACGTTTGGCGGCTTAAAGCCAAAGTCTGCCAATCGGGCTGACTGCCCTCGTGTTTGCTGTGGCCGGTCACAAATAAAGCACTTTGGGCGCAATCGCGATGGGTTAACGGAATACCGGCATAAGCAGTGGCACCAAGCGCGGCAGTAATGCCCGGCACAATGCGGTAAGCAATTCCGGCCTGATGCAGGGTTTGCACTTCCTCCCCGCCGCGCCCGAACACAAAAGAATCGCCGCCTTTCAACCTCACCACGCGCTCACCTTTTTGAGCATGTTCAACCAATAGACGGTTGGTTTCTTCCTGCTGGACATGATGTGCGCCGGCGCGCTTGCCCACGCTGATTTTCACCGCATCTTTACGCACCATCGCCAAAATCTCATCCGACACCAAAGCATCGTAAAATACGGTATCCGCAGCCTGAATCGCCTGCAAAGCATGTATGGTCAGCAAGCCCGGATCACCCGGCCCTGCGCCCACCAAAACCACTTCGCCGCCAAACGGCGTTTCCCGGTTTAACTGCGTGATCAATTCACGTTCTGCCGCCTCGATATTGTTTTGGGCTGCAAAAATACTGAAACGGCTGTCGAACAACTTTTCCCAAAAATAACGGCGTCGTTCGACATGATGAATTGTCTGTTTAACCTTTTCGCGCCATTTTCCGGCAATACGCGCCATCGTGCCCGTATGCAGCGGAATCAATGTTTCAATAATCTGCCACCATTTCCGCGCCAATACAGGCGCAGTACCACCGCTGGATATGGCTATCTTCAACGGTCCTCTATCCACCACGGCAGGCACGATAAACGAACACAAATCCGCCGTATCCACCGTATTGCACAATTTCGCCCGTCGTTCCGCTGCGTCAAAAACACGGCGGTTAAACATGCCATTATCCGTCGCCGCAATAACGAAATACACCTCTTCCAACATGGCTTCTTCAAACAAACCGCCCAGCCAAACTATTTTCCCTTCAGCCGCCCATTGCTGAAACTGCGGATTCAAAGTTTCCGCAACAACGCGCACGCGCGCTCCTGCAGATAACAGGCTTTCCGCCTTGCGCTCGGCAACCTTGCCCGCGCCTGCCAGTAAAACTGGGCGGTCTTTTAAATCGGCAAACAAAGGATAATGGCTCATGGTCGTGCTCTTACTTTATCAATGATTGTCCGCCGATATTAAAGGCCGTCTGAAAAAATAGGAAAGAATGGTTTCTGATTTTCTTATGGTGTTTGGTTATATACCTGCCACAACAAAATAAGTTATAGCAGCAAACACAAAACAGAAGCAGAAAATTTCAAAATAAACGATTAGGAGATAGTGCAACAA
>NZ_JBQCXA010000067.1:0-1400 GCF_051956855.1 Neisseria sp. P0021.S007 | reverse complement strand
ACGCGGTTTGGGCATACTTAATATCCGCCATATTTTTGGCGAAACCTCTATCCGTCCGAAAAAAATCCTCCAGCTGATTATCAATTTGGTTCCGGCCGACGACGGATATATGAAACAACTTGATCGATTGAGCATCCGTACCGAAACAGAATCTATCCTCAACGTCAGCGTCCGTTCCGTTACCCTGCCTGTTGCAATCGGTCGAAACTTAGCAGTATTGGTTGAAGCTGCAGTACGCAATTACATCCTTCAATTGCGTGGTAAAGACAGCACCAAAGAATTTCTCGAACGTCACCAAACACAACTCAAAGAAAACGAACAAAATCATGAAAATCGTCCTGATTAGCGGCTTATCCGGCTCGGGAAAGTCCGTAGCTCTTAAGCAGCTCGAAGATTTGGGCTATTACTGTGTCGATAATCTTCCCTTGGAAATGCTTCCATCATTGGTTTCACTCCATATCGAACGGGCCGATGAAACCAAACTCGGTGTCAGCGTTGATATCCGTTCCCGTATTAATATCCAAGAAGCGCAAGAGCAAATCCAATATTTGCGTGACGAAGGACATCAGGTTGAAGTCCTGTTTGTTGAAGCAGAAGAGGGTGTTTTGGTTCGCCGCTTCTCAGAAACCCGACGTGGACACCCTTTGTCTGGTCAAAACCTGACTTTGTTGGAAAGCCTGCAAAAAGAACGCGAGTGGCTCTTTCCGCTTAGAGACATCGCATATTGCATCGATACGTCCAAAATGAATGCTCAGCAGCTGCGTTATGCTGTGCAACAATGGCTCAATATTGAACGTGTCGGTTTGCTGGTCATTCTTGAATCCTTTGGTTTCAAATATGGCGCTCCCAATAATGCCGACTTTATGTTTGATATGCGCAGCCTGCCCAATCCGTATTACGATCCGGAATTACGCCCCTTTACTGGCATGGACAAACCTATTCAAGATTATTTGGGCCAGCAGCCGTTGGTTCAAGAAATGGTTGATGACATCGACCATTTTATTAGCCGCTGGTTGCCGCGCCTGCAACAAGAGAGCCGCAGTTATGTGACGATTGCCATCGGTTGTACCGGCGGTCAGCACCGCTCCGTTTATGTTGTGGAAAAACTGGCCGAGCGCCTCAAAGGCCGTTATGAACTCCTTGTCCGCCACCGTCAGGCTCAAAGCTTGGCAGGACGCTAACTTGCCGTTTCAGACGGCCTCAAAGGAAGAAACCATGAAAAAAATCAGTCTGACCGCATTATCCTTGCTTATCTTGACCGCCTGCGCGACAGAGCCTGTCACTGCTTACCGTTGGCATCGTACCGGCGAGAGCGAAGCTGAAGTTTCCCGCCAAATCAATACTTGCAAATCGCAAGTCCAAAATAGAAATACATACAAGACGTTCGAGCAATGTATGGA
>NZ_JBQCXA010000066.1:0-1411 GCF_051956855.1 Neisseria sp. P0021.S007 | reverse complement strand
GCCCTAGAAAGCCCGTTTGATTTCGACGCGCAAGGCGAACTCTACATTCCGCCCGTACACGCCAGCCCCAAAGACCCCGCCGCGCACACCGCCGCCATCGTCGAATGGCTGCCCAAGCTCATTTCGCCCACCGAAGCCATCGGCACACTCGTCCTGTTTTCCTCGCGCAAACAAATGCAGGATGTCGCCCTGCGCCTGCCAGAAGACTACCTGCCGCTCCTGCTCGTACAAGGCGAATTGCCCAAAGCCGTCCTCCTGCAAAAACACCACCAAGCCATAGAAGAAGGCAAAGCCAGCATCATCTTCGGACTCGACAGCTTCGCCGAAGGACTCGACCTGCCCGGCACCGCCTGCGTTCAAGTCATCATCGCCAAACTCCCCTTCGCCATGCCCGACAACCCCATTGAAAAAACCCAAAACCGCTGGATAGAACAGCGCGGCGGCAACCCCTTCATCGAAATCACCGTCCCCGAAGCCGGCATCAAACTCATCCAAGCCGTCGGCCGCCTCATCCGCACCGAACAAGACTACGGCCGCGTAACCATTCTCGACAACCGCGTCAAAACGCAGCGATACGGCCAACAATTACTAGCCAGCCTGCCGCCGTTTAAAAGGATAGGTTGAAACTCATAAAAAGGTCGTCTGAAATCCGAAATCCGTTTTCAGACGACCTCAACACAAACACAATCAACACATACCATGAACAAACTCACTTTCATCGCCCTGCTTATCCCCCTGCTGATTTCCTGCGGTTCGGCATCTCCCAACATGCCCGACCGCGATTACGTCCAAACCCATCCCGCACCCAAAGCATTCGACCCCAACCGCACCCAATACACCTGCGCGACTTGGACACCACCGTCCCCGCCCGATGCCGAATCCCATCTTTGGTATCGCGCTGCTACCCTGCTTGATGCCAAAGACTGGCGTATGAATAAAGAGGAATTTCAGGACATGATTGTCTTGTACGAAGCGGCGGCATCAAAGGGGCATTATCAGGCAATTAACAATCTCTACCTGCTCTACACCCATGTTCAAGGTTCGACCGGCATTATGTACAACCCCTTGCACAACCGCGCCCGCAAATGGCTGCACTACGGTCTAGACAAAAACTGGGCAATGGCAAACTACTGGCTGTTTGACGCTTTGTATGAAGGTAATGCAGGCTATCGCCGTAATCCGCAACTTGGTCTTGCCTATTTGCAAAAGGCTGTGGATTTGGGCGTGCCGCTGGCGCAATATGAGTTGTCTTTAATTTACGATAAACAGTTTAATAATAAAAAGGTTCGAGAACTGTTATTGAGCTGTGCTGCGAAGCAAGGGTTTTCTACCGCAATGAACAGATTAGGTGTGATATATTCAATACGCGGCAACCTAAAAGAGTCCTTACAATTAATGCATAATGCTGTAC
>NZ_JBQCXA010000065.1:0-1411 GCF_051956855.1 Neisseria sp. P0021.S007 | reverse complement strand
TTACAAACCGCAGCAAATCGTCTCAATGCAAGTGTTTCCTCGTGCATTTAAAGACAACATCTACTATTCGGACGAAGCATAAACCAGTTTCAGGGGTTCGGCGGTGTTCCCTGAATTGACCCCGAAACACCGCCACAACCATTTTTTTAACTCCATAAAGGAAAATATCATGAGTATTAAAACCAAATTTCAAAAAGCAGCCGCTTTTGTAACCGTTGCAGCATTGCCAGTATTAGCATTCGCAGAAGATAACGGCATGGTCGAAGCCGCTAAAACAGAATTGGGCTCATTGAAATCGGGCATTATTGCCGTCGGCGCGGTTGCCGTTGCTTTGGCCGTTGCCGCCGTTTCCATTAGTGTTATCAAATCCGCAGTGAAACGCTCTGCATAAGGTGCAACATGGGTTATCAGGTCGGCAGAATCTGTCATGAAACGGCAGAGCAGGCAACAAACGAAGTGATGACTCAAGTCGTACCGACCATAGACAAAGACGGGGTGTTGCATCACCCCGTTTTTAACGGACAGACTTGGACTTATAACGAACAGACCGTAAAACTTCAATTTCCGCAGTGCGACAGCATGAAATATTACCGTCTCGGCGAACAAATCGGCACACAGATGATGTATGCCATGATTGCCGTCTTTGCCGTTGTCGTTATTGTGAAACTGGTTTTATGGCAGAGAGAAAGAAATGAAGAATGACACCCGAATCAGCGTTTTTATTGGGTATGGTAAAGCCCCTAACATTAGCCGTCTTTCTGTATGTCTTGGCTCGCTCTTGGTCGTAGGGCAGGCATGGGCAGAAGTAGGATTACCGCCGCCGGGACAACATCAAAACGCAGGCTTTCCGAGTGACCAAGCCTTGCAACGTCGTGGCTACGATCCAAAAACAGGCGTTTGGAAGGTTGACGTACAAAACAACGGCAAACCGACCGTAAACAAAGACGGTGGAACATACAACGGAAGTCAAAACAAGACTGTAACCGTTACGGGAAAGTACGGCGAAACTGGCAAAATGTATACAACTGTTAATCAAAGAGTTGGTACAAGCGCAATTCAGAAAACTGCTACGGGTGTATGGTTTGGCTCATCAATTGCAAATGCTTTAAGTAAAAATGGATCATATGTAGCAACTCAGTTAAGAGCTGGAAATTATAAGTCAGCATTTGAAGGTTCGGTACTTGCTTTAGGAGATTTCGGAAATAATCTATTTGGTGGATTGCCTGAATCAATTGTGAATTTAGGGCGATCTTTAGGGTTAGTAAATAATCCATCACAGCAACAATATAGAGATGCAGCAGAAAGATTTTATGCAGCACAACGCCAAGCAGAAGCCGAAGGAAACTACCAAAAAGCAGTAGCACAAGCAGCAGCTGGAAAAGCAGCAGAAGCAGCACAAAAAGCGCAACAA
>NZ_JBQCXA010000064.1:0-1417 GCF_051956855.1 Neisseria sp. P0021.S007 | reverse complement strand
ATCCATATATTTTCCCAAACTAAAAAGGCCGTCTGAACTTGGTTTCAGACGGCCTTTTTCATGTCAAACCGACAATATCAATCGCCCATAACCTTGCCTTCGCGGCGCGGGTCGGCACCACCGAGCAAACCGTCTTTGCCGATTACAATGCCTTGTACGCCGGAATTCAAATCGCGGATTTGGACTTTGTAGCCCAATTTTTCCAACGCAGCCGCTTTATCCGCAGCCGCTGTTTTATCCTCAATTTCATACTGGCTGCCGCGATTGAGCATATTCGGCAGTAAAATTGCCGTCTGAATGTCCATACCCCAGTCGATATGCGCCACCAGTGTTTTAGCGACGAAACCGATAATGCGGCTGCCGCCCGGCGAACCGACCGCCATATAAGGTTTTCCGTCTTTCATCACAATGGTCGGTGCCATCGAAGAACGCGGACGTTTTCCACCGGCAACGCTGTTTGCCACCGTTTTACCGTCCTCTCCGACAGGATTGAAGGCAAAATCGGTTAATTCGTTGTTGAGCAGATAGCCGTTTGCCATCAGCCCCGAACCGAACGCGTTTTCAATCGAAGTCGTCATCGACACGACGTTGCCGTCTTTATCCACAACCACCAAATGGCTGGTGGACGGCAGCTCGACCGCCATGCCTTGCGCGTATTCCTTGCCGAACTTGCCTGCCTGAATAGTTTCCAATGCCTTGTCAGCCTTGCGGATTTCTTCGGCACGCGGTTTCAAATAAGCCTGAGAAATCATGGCTCGGGTCGGAACATTCACAAACGCAGGATCGCCGACATAATAATCGCGGTCGGCAAAAGCAATCCGTGACGCATCGCCTATCCAGCGCCAACTGTGAATATTTTCCGATCCCAACGCCCTCATATCCTGATTTTGTAAGACGCCCAAAATCTCACCCAAAGCAATCGCGCCCGAACTTGGCGCGCCCATGCCGCAAACTTCATATTCACGATACGGCGCGCAAACCGGTTGACGCTCGATAACTTGATAGTTTTTCAAATCCGCCATGCTGATTTTGCCGGGATTATCCACAGCACCGGTAACGGCACGGACAATATTTTGCGCCTGCATTCCCTGATAAAACGGCGCACTGCCTTTTTCCGCCAACAGGCGCACAGAACGCGAAAATTCAGGATTTTTCAAAACCGTTCCTGCAGCCAAAGGTTTGCCGTCAGGCAGGAAGTAAGCGGCGGTTTGCGGATAACGTTGCAAGGGGTCTAAATTTTGCTCGATGGATTTCGCCATACGCGGAGAAACAGCAAAACCTTGTTCCGCCAAAGTAATCGGTTTCTCAAACAAACTTGCCCACGGCAATTTGCCGTAACGCTTGTGGACATCTTCGAGCAGCTTTGGAATCCCCGGCACACCGACCGAACGGCCGCCGACCACTGCTTTCATAAAGC
>NZ_JBQCXA010000063.1:0-1437 GCF_051956855.1 Neisseria sp. P0021.S007 | reverse complement strand
CTGGCCGATAATGTGGCCAGCCGTATCAATGGCACGTTGTAAAATACTGGAATAAGCAGCGGTAAATTCTACTTGTTGTAGCGCTACGCTGGCTTTTAGAGCTCCTGTAATTCCTTGTTCGGTCAGTGGTGAATTGCCTGATCCCTGCAAAAGCCCCTGTTCGTTCCATTGGGTACGGCCATGGCGAATAAAATAAAAAGTGAGTTGTTTTGACATCATAGTTCCTTGGAGAACGGGAAGTATAGGGTATAACTAATTCATGATGCAAAGGCCGTCTGAAACGATAATTTCAGACGGCCTTTTTACTTTAACGTGTGCCGTTTAGATAAGGTCGTGCCTGGAGGATGACAAGCTTACCATTGTCAAACGCCCATTCGATGTCCTGCTCACCATTAGCAAATAGCTGTTTGATTTGTTGGCCGGTTTGGTCAAGGTGACGTATTTGTTCTTGATTCATTACATTGCCACTGGTTACAGGCACCTCGCGTACTCCACCATTTTTATCTAGTTGCAACGCTGTGGTTTCATTAGAGGAGCTGAGACGTTGTACAGAATCATTGCGACGGTTATAGACTACCTGTTCGGCTACCCGTTTGCCCTCAACGACACGAATACCCAACCCGTGTTTGGCGGCAATGTAGGCGCTGTTTTTCTGAGCAGTATCATAAGGATTGATGGTAACCAACACACCGGAGAGATCTGCATTGATGCTTTGTTGTACGAAGACACTCATTTTCACGCTATCGTGAGGCAGTCCGGCAATACGGCGGGCTTCGTATGCGCTGTAATTGAAAACGGAGGCCCAAGATTGCTTCACTGCTTCGGCCAACGCGTTTTCATCGGTAACATTTGGCACGGTGGTGTACAGCCCTGCGCCGCTGAAATTGGGCAGGTCTTCGGAATTAGAGGAGCTGCGGACAAACACGCCTTTGCTGTTTAATTGATTGCGCCATTGCTCAGCCCATCTGCGCTTCCATTCTGACGGGATTTCGGCATCGGTAATTTTTTTCTGCAGTGTGAGTAAAGCAGTGCGGCGCTTGCGGTTGTCTCCATCACTTTGCGTTTCGATTTGTGCCAGTATTGTTGCATTAATACCCAGCCTAACCATCATGGCTTGATAGTAGGCAAACGGAATGCAGAATCCGTCAGGAACGTTGCTGCCTGCAATATGGGCACGGATATGGCCGAGGTTGGCAGCCTTACTGCCGCAGTAACGGCTGTCATCACGGCGCAGGTTTGCCAAAGCCCTAAGGCCATAATCGGAAACATCAGGTTGGGGCAGGGTAAGGCCGTCTGAAAAGCTTTTACTGGTAGTGTTCCGGTTGGTTTGGACAATTCGGTATTGTTTAGCAGTCGCTTCAAATTCGATACGACGGCCAATATACGGGGCTAGGATTTTTTCTGCGTCTTTAAGGTAAATATTGGGAATCCCCCAAC
>NZ_JBQCXA010000062.1:0-1439 GCF_051956855.1 Neisseria sp. P0021.S007 | reverse complement strand
AAGCAGGTCTGCCGCATAACGTTCTGAACGCCAAAGAACACGAGCGCGAGGCATTGATTGTGGCCCAAGCCGGTAAAGTTGGCGCGATTACCGTTGCCACTAACATGGCCGGCCGCGGTACCGATATTGTCTTGGGCGGCAACCTCAAACATCAAATCGAAGCCATCCGTGCCGATGAAACCCTGAGCGAACAGCAAAAACAAGCGCAAATTTCTGCCCTTGAAAGCGGTTGGCAAGCCGAACACGACCAAGTTGTGGCCGCAGGCGGTTTACACATTATCGGTACGGAACGCCATGAAAGCCGCCGTATCGACAACCAGTTGCGTGGTCGTGCCGGCCGTCAGGGCGACCCCGGCTCCAGCCGTTTCTATCTGTCGTTTGAAGACCCATTATTGCGCCTCTTCGCACTCGACCGTGCCGCCGCCATCCTCAACCGCTTGGCACCCGAGCGCGGCGTTGCCATCGAACACGGCCTGCTGACCCGTCAAATCGAAGGCGCACAACGTAAAGTCGAAGGCCGCAACTTCGATATGCGTAAACAGGTTTTGGAATACGATGACGTTGCCAATGACCAACGTAAAGTAATTTACCATCAACGTAACGAAATCCTGACCAGTAAAGACGTCAGCGATTTGACCCGCGAAATCCGCGCCGACGTTATCAGCGACTTGGTTGATTACCACATCCCGCCTGACAGCATGGAAGAGCAATGGGACATTCCGGCACTGGAGCACCAACTTGCCGCTGATTTCCGCCTCCATGTCGATATTAAAGGCTGGCTGAAAGAAGACAGCACTTTGGACAACCAAGACATTAAAGAACGCCTCATCAAGCGCATCGAAGACGAATACGCTGAAAAAGTCAAATTGGTCGGCAAACAGGCTATGTCTGACTTCGAACGCAATGTTATGCTGCAAGTTATCGACAACCAATGGCGCGAACACCTCGCCGCCATGGACTACTTGCGCCAAGGTATCCATCTGCGTAGCTATGCCCAGAAAAATCCGAAACAGGAATACAAACGCGAAGCTTTCGCCATGTTTGAAAACCTGTGGCGCGGTATCAAACAAAACATTGCCGCTTTGCTGACTGCCGTTCAAATCGAGCGCAACAGCGAATACGACCACACTGCTGCACAAAGCGTCAGCGATGTTCAAACTGTCCACTCCGATGCGCCTGATATGGAAGAATTGCTCGGTCAATCGCAAACCGATTTGGTTACCGAAGCGTTCGACCCTGACGGCACAGACTTCAGCCCTGAAGCGCTTGCACAAAACGGTCTGATTGTTCACCGCAACGATCCTTGCCCTTGCGGCAGCGGCCTGAAATACAAACAGTGCCACGGTAAATTGAACTAAGCAGTCATCTCAAAAGGCCGTCTGAACAGATGTGACAACGAAGTCAAAGATTCTCGTTTCACCGTTCAGACGGCCTGAGAA
>NZ_JBQCXA010000061.1:0-1447 GCF_051956855.1 Neisseria sp. P0021.S007 | reverse complement strand
ATCCAAGTTTTCCAACTAATCGTCAGTTTTAAATCTTTGTAAGGCCGTCTGAAAACCCAAACCCCGTTTTCAGCAAGCCGTAGCCCGCACCCCTGTCAACCGCGTGCGTGGCTAGACCACACACCCTTGTATATCGGAACACCCGTATCATAGCAACAAACCGCCCGGCCGCCACCCGTACACACCCGAGGCAAACAACCGTCAAGTAGCTCAGGGAGCGGTCGGGCAACCCATCGACACAACCGAACAGTTGCCAGATAACACAACCGAATGCAAGGCAGGTTTATGATGAGTACCCAATACAATTACGCAGGCATCGATATCGCCAAACGAAACTTCGTCATCGCCGTTTCGTCTTTGTCCAAGACCAAAACCGAAACCAATAACACGAAAGGTATCGCCCATACCGTCGAATACCTTAAAAAACACAACGTCGCCCTCGTCGTGATGGAAAGCACCGGCGGTCTCGAAATTCCCGCCGCCAAAGCCATCCACCGCTCAGGCATAGCCGTGATTATCGCCAACCCACGTCAGACGCATCAGTTTGCCCAATCGCAGTCGCTGACCAAAACCGATGCCAAAGATGCCAAAATGCTCGCCTTCTTCGCACAGATGACGGCACAGAAAGAAGGTTGGCAAACCATGCTCTACCACCCGCACACCGAAGCGGAAGAAGTGTTGGAAGCCTTGGTTAACCGCCGCAACCAGCTGGTGGATATGCGGACTGCCGAGAAAAACCGTCTGTATCAGGTTCACGAAACACAAGTCGAAAGCGTCAAACAACTGATTGCCCATTTTGACAGGTTGATTGATGACTTGGACAAACAAATCGACGACCACACCCACACGCATTTTGACGGCAAAGCCAAAGTAGCAGAGCAAATCAAAGGCATCGGTTCGATAACGGCGGCTACACTGATGGCGATGCTGCCCGAATTGGGACGGCTGAACCACAAACGGATAGCGAGCCTGGTCGGTATTGCCCCGCACCCGAGGGAGAGTGGGGAAACCAAATTCAAAAGCCGCTGCTTCGGCGGAAGGTCTGCGGTGCGTAAGGCTCTGTATATGGCTACCGTGGTAGCGACACGTTTTGAACCGCTTATTCGGGATTTCTATCAGCGCCTGCTGTCTAAGGGTAAGCCGTATAAGGTTGCCGTTACGGCATGTATGCGCAAACTGCTGACGATATTGAATGCCCGGATGCGCGATTACTTTGCCGAAAACGGTATCCAAACGGCTTGATTTGAGTTTTTGTATTTTTGCCCGACGGGGTGAAAAATACAGTTGCTACCTATGAATCATAAAGAGTTTGAAATCTATGTGTAGGGTGTGTGCGGTACGCACGCACGCGGTCTTTTAAAAATGTTCTTTCCAATCAAACCAAAGGCCGTCTGAAAGTATTTCCCAACTTTCAGACGGCCTTTTTATATTCATATTTCTGTTTATT
>NZ_JBQCXA010000060.1:0-1456 GCF_051956855.1 Neisseria sp. P0021.S007 | reverse complement strand
CCCCCGATACGGCAGACATTGTTGCCGCGCTCGGCGCATTGGACGAGATCGTCGGCCGCGATCAGACCGTTCAAAATCCGGCGTTGAAAAACAAGCCCAGTATCGGCATTCATCGCCGCCTGACGGTTGAGCCGATTGTGGCCGCCAAACCCGACATTGCCATCGGTTCATGGATGGCGCAGCCTGCCGATATTTTTGCCCACCTGCAAAAAGCAGGCATTAAAGCCGTCAATGTTGCACCCGACGACAGCATCGCCGCCTATCCGCAAAGTATCCGCAACATCGGTCAGCTTATCGGCAAAAGCGCACAGGCGGACAAGTTGGCAAGCAAGTGGCAGGCGGATATGAAACAGCAGCCTTTCAGCGGCAAACGCTACCTCTTCAGCTACGACGGACGCATCGTATCGGGCAAGAATACGGCTGCCGACGAAATCATCCGCCGCGCCGGCGGTATCAATGCCGCAGCAGCCATTGACGGCCTCAAACCGATGACGCGTGAGGCATGGATTGCGGCCAAACCCGACATCATCATTATCGCCGACCACAACACTGCCATGATAGGCAACGTCAAAACCTTTGCCGCACGTCCCGAAATCGCTGGCTCGCCTGCCGCGAAAAACGGCAAGATTTATTTGTGGAAGGCCAACGATATGTTCCGTTACGGGCTGGATACGCCGCAAGTGATTCAGCGTTTGCACGGTTTGGCGAAATAAACGCGCCTGTTTTGAAAATCCTGCCCGATTTTTGTTTTCAGACGGCCTTGATGTGTTCCTTCTTGTTGAGGAAGCAAAACGGCTGTCTTAAAAATGCCGTCTGAAACCGTCCCCTAATCCGATTAAACCGCATGATGTCATGAAACCGCATATCCTTACCCTTTGCCTGTTGCTGACTGCCGCCGCCGTTTATTTGTGCTGCGGCATCGGTTTTGGCGCGTGGGAGTCGCCGCTGGCGATGGATGAAACCGTTCGCCAAATTCGTTTACCGCGCATCTATACTGCGCTTTTGGTCGGAGCCGGTTTGTCCGCTTCGGGCGCAGCATTGCAGGCTTTATTTGAGAACCCGCTGGCCGATCCAAGTTTGATTGGAACGTCGGGCGGGGCAGCCTTGGGCGTGATTGTGTTATTGGCTTTGGGCGGCGGCGCAATGGGTGTGCCGGCGGCGGCTTTTCTTGGTGCATTGGGTGTGTGCCTGCTGATTTTGGCAGTGCACAAACTGCTCGGCGGCGGTACTTTGGGATTGCTGGTGTTGGGTTTTGTGTTGAGTGCGTTTTCGGGCGCGGTGGTCAGCATGATTTTGTTTTTATCTGACGATTTGGTATTGCGCAGTGCAACCACATGGCTGTCGGGCAGCCTTGCCGAAGCCGGTTTCTCATCGCCTGTCGCGGCAATCGCGGTCATGTTGCCCGGTTTTCTGATTTTGCTGTCGGCAGGCAGGCGGCTGGACGTTTTGATGACGG
>NZ_JBQCXA010000059.1:0-1464 GCF_051956855.1 Neisseria sp. P0021.S007 | reverse complement strand
CTCCATAAGCGAAACTATCTAAAATTTAATTTTTGCTTTATTCGGAATGTCACTTAATGCGTACCCAATAGAGCTACCTAAATCTCGATTCTCGGATGGATTTATGTTATGAATGTTTACCCCCTTTTCTCCTTCCTTGATCATCGACATAGACCGCTCATCTCTGTCAGCTCTTTTTGTACATTTTATCCCTTTTGATGTATCTTTTGAGACCTTTGCAAAAATAGTCTGTTAACGAAATTTGACGCATAAAAATGCGCCAAAAAATTTCAATTGACTAAAACCTTCCTAATATTGAGCAAAAAGTAGGAAAAATCAGAAAGGTTTTGCATTTTGAAAATGAGATTGAGCATAAAATTTTAGTAACCTATGTTATTGCAAAGGTCTCAGGTCGTCTGAAAAATCAAATATCGATTTTTCAGACGACCTTTTCCAATTTATCAAGATGCATTTAAGCTCAGTCTCAACAACACCAAACAGGTTTAAAGCCATTCACAATAAATTGTATATCCGTTCAAATCACAAACATTCAAAACCAACCGGCAACAGCGTGGAACAAATAAGTCATACCGCTCCACGCCCATCTACTTACTACAACCGTTATCCAGCCCATCAACACCAGCACAATCAAACCGAAAAAATCAGGCAGATGCAGATAAAGCCAAGCAGCAACAGGTTTGCACCAAAAGTCTGATTGCTGTTGCTTCTTCTCCAAAGCCGCGTGCATAAACGGACGCTCCAAATGTATGTCGTAGTCGATGCCATACTCACTGCGCACATGTTCATTGATGACTTTCAAAGTACGGCGGCTCGGTTGCAAGAAAATATCGATAAGCGTACCGACAACAGGAATCATGCCGAGCACCATATCCGCAAAAGCAAGATATACAGCCGGACGCATTTTATGATCCGGCACGCCCAACTCCCGTCCAATGCGAAAAGCCTTCATCGTCAACAAAAGCCCGGCAATATCCCCGACAAAAGGAATCAGCGACAATATGGCATCAACGCCGATTCCTTGTTTGGTAAAAGGAATGCAAAACAAACTATCCATAGTATTGGCATATTTAGCCAACTCGCGTTCACGTCGGATGATTTCCTGACGCTCATAAGGTATAGGTGTGTGCTTCATTATGTTTTCTTGTAATGGGTTAATGAATTTTAGAACGGTGCAACGTCATTACTGCTTACGGTCATTCTCTATAAAAGCCAATTGCAGTATGGCTGTTTGTGACGCAAGGTCGTCTGAAAATACGGTTTCAAATATTGAAAACCATATTTCAGACGACCTTCAGTTCGCCGCTTACATTATTTGATTGGTTTTAAAGTTGGCAGAACGGTATCCCAAATAGCAAGGACTTCAGCTTCGCTGCGCTTCGTTCGGTCTTTCTTCTCGGTACCAAACTGCATCATGATGCGCGGATTGCCGCCGTCTCGCTCCCAAATCAACATATATTTGTTACC
>NZ_JBQCXA010000058.1:0-1470 GCF_051956855.1 Neisseria sp. P0021.S007 | reverse complement strand
CGGAAGAAGCTTGGTTGAGTTTTTCTTGCAGGTTTTGCAATACGTTTTCGTTGCTGAAATCGACGCCTTGGGAGTTCAGACGGCCTTTGCCATACAAATCGCGCGGCAGAGGCAATGCCGGATGCAGATGGATGCCTTGTTCGGCGATGGTGTCGAACGGGCTCTTAATCAGGCGGTCGATGCTGATGTTTTCGTCAACGATTTGGTTCACGAAAGAAGAGTTCGCACCGTTTTCCAACAGGCGGCGTACCAAGTAGGCGAGCAGGGTTTCGTGTGTGCCGACCGGGGCATACACGCGTACGCGGCGACCTAAGTTTTGCGGGCCGACCACTTGGTCGTACAGGGTTTCGCCCATGCCGTGCAGACATTGGTGTTCGAAGTCTTTGCCTTTACCCATTTGGTAGATTGCGCCCAAGGTGTAGGCGTTGTGGGTGGCAAATTGTGGGAACACGGCATCTTGCGCATCCAAGAGTTTGCGTGCGCAGGCGAGGTAGGAGATGTCGGTGTGGACTTTACGGGTGTAAGTCGGATAGCCTTCCATGCCGTCTACTTGAGCCCATTTCACTTCGCTGTCCCAGTATGCGCCTTTCACCAAACGGATCATCAGTTTTTGGTTGTTGCGGCGGGCCAGGTCGATCAGATAGTCGATAACAAACGGGCAACGTTTTTGGTAGGCCTGAACAACGAAACCGATACCTTTGTAGCCTGCCAAGTCAGGATCGGAAACCAACGCTTCCATCAAGTCCAAAGACAATTCGAGACGGTTGGCTTCTTCGGCGTCGATGTTGATACCGATATCGTATTTTTTACCCAAAAGGAACAATTCTTTCAGGCGTGGCAGCAGTTCGTTCATCACGCGTTCGTGTTGGGCGCGTGAGTAGCGTGGGTGGATGGCGGAAAGTTTGACGGAGATACCGTTGCCTTCGTAAACGCCTTGGCCAGCGGCATCTTTACCGATGGCGTGAATGGCTTGAACGTAGTCGTTGTAGTAGCGGTTGGCATCTTCTTCGGTGTATGCGGCTTCACCCAACATATCGAAAGAGAAGCGGTAACCCATTTTCTCGCGCTCTTTACCGTTTTGCAGCGCTTCTTCAATGGTTTGACCGGTGACGAACTGTTTGCCCAGCAGGCGCATGGCGTAGTTAACGCCTTGACGGATCAGAGGGGCGCCGCCTTTGCTGATCAGACGGCTCAATGCGGAACTCATCTGTTTGTCGTTTGTCGCGGTCAGTTTGCCGGTAATCAGCAGACCCCATGCGGCCGCGTTAACGAAGAGGGAAGGGCTGTTGTTCAAGTGGCTTTTCCAGTTGCCTTCAGAGATTTTGTCGGCAATCAGGCGGTCACGGGTGGCATTGTCCGGAATGCGCAGCAGGGCTTCAGCCAGACACATCAGTGCAACACCTTCTTCACTGGAGAGGGAGAACTCGTGCATCAAGGCATCTACACCGCTGGCTTTGGTACGGCTGGCAC
>NZ_JBQCXA010000057.1:0-1487 GCF_051956855.1 Neisseria sp. P0021.S007 | reverse complement strand
ATGGTAACTTGGGTCGAATAAGCAGTTTGTATTCTCAGGGCGGCAAATGCTGCCCTTTTACTTTTCTAAAAAAGTGAGGCAAATTCCGTAACAACAAATGCTTCTAAATTTAAACTCAAAAAGGCCGTCTGAAACCATGTGTCAGAAATCCTAGATTTCATTTCACACCGTTTCAGACGGCCTTATTTGATACGCTTCTACTTAAAACGATACTTTCAAACTGCCGTAGAAGGCACGGCCATGCTCGTTGTACGTTTGTGCGCCGGCAGTTGTGCGGTACAGTTTTTTGTCAAACAGATTGCTGATACCGCCACGGACAGCCACGCGTTTGTTCCAGTTGTAGCCTGCATTGATACCCCAAATACCGTAAGAGCCGACTTGGGTTTGGCTGTGTTCGGAAGACAACGCTGCTACGCCTGCACGAGGATTGCCGTTTTGTTCCAAACGGTTGACTGCCACGCTGCGCGGCTTGGTGCGGCCGTAGTGGGTAAAGGTCAGATTGGCATCGAAGCGTTCGTTCGGCGTCCAAGACAATGTGCTGTTGATGGTATGTTTCGGCACCAAAGACAATGGATTGCCTTGATAATCTTCAGATTTGTGCATATAAGTGAAATTGTTGCTCCACTTGAGTGTGTCATGCAACGGAATCACCAAGTTGCCTTCGATACCTGAAATAGTCGCTTTCGGCGTATTTTCCCATTGCAGGAGCCAGTTGCCAATATTGCTGGTGGCAATGAGCTGGTCGCCGATCACGATTTTATTGCGGTACGCGTTGTGGAAATAAGTCGCCGAAGCCTGCCAGCCGTTTTTGTTGAATTCAAGACCAATCTCTTTATTGATACTGGTTTCAGGTTTCAAATTGCCATTGCCCATGTAGTAGCAGCGGACACTGTTCGGCGCATTGAGCGGACAGCCTTGACCGCGTGTGTACAGGATAAAGTCAGGATTGGTTTGATACAGGTTTGGCGCTTTATACGCACGGGCAATACCGCCTTTGACCAACCAGTTTTCGCCGATTTGATGCGAGAAGTTCAAAGCCGGACTCCAATTTCTGCCGCTGTCGCTGTTGTGGTCGAAACGGATGGCCGGAATCAGATGGGTTTTGTCGGTCAATGAAATATTGTCTTCAACGTATGCCGCCCAGTTGCGTTGAGATGCCTTACCACCGCGCGTTGCGGAGATGCCGTTAAACGCATCGGTTTTGCCTTGGTCTTTAAATCCCTGAGTATTGGAGGCAGGATCGTCCAATTTGCTGTCAGTAAATTCTGCACCAACCGTCAACACGTTATCGACACCAAGTTTGAACGGAATATTCGCTTCGCTGCTGAAGCGCAGGTTTTTCAGACGGCTTTGAACAAAATCCAAGCCTGTATAGCTGCCTTCCGGACCACCGGCCAAACCTTCAGGCAAGTGGCTGTTGATTGTGCGCTCATAACTGATCACGTTTTTAGTATCGCCCCATTCCCATGCGCCGTCATGCGTTAAAG
>NZ_JBQCXA010000056.1:0-1505 GCF_051956855.1 Neisseria sp. P0021.S007 | reverse complement strand
GGGCCATTGCCCACAAATTTCCTGCCGAAGAAGCATTGACCATTGTCGAAGCCATTGATGTACAAATCGGGCGCACCGGCGCAGTAACCCCCGTCGCCCGCCTGCAACCTGTATTCGTCGGCGGCGTTACCGTTACCAACGCTACCCTGCACAATCAGGACGAAGTATCGCGCAAAGACGTGCGCGTTGGCGATACAGTTGTCGTGCGCCGTGCCGGAGACGTGATTCCCGAGGTGGTGCGCGTAATTTTTGAACGCCGCCCAATGCAGGATACCAACATTGCTGTTTCAGACGGCCTGCAAGACGATTTGTTTGCCGAAATACCTTCTGAAACCCGCTCCGAACCGCTTCACAAACCTTACCGCCTGCCCACCCATTGCCCTATCTGTCACAGCGAAATCGAACGCGAAGAAGGCGAAGCGGTTGCCCGATGCAGCGGCGGTATGCTTTGCCAAGCACAACGCGCGCAAGGTTTAATCCACTTCGCCTCACGCAAAGCCATGGACATCGACGGACTTGGACAAAAACAAATCGAGCAACTGGTAGCACAAGATTTGGTTCGTCATTTCGCCGACCTCTACCGCCTCGATATCCCAACCCTGCAAAAAATGAAGGAAACGGCGGATAAAGCGTCAGCTAATGAGGAAGAACCATCAAACAGTGAGATTGAAGACTTTGAAAGCGAGAGCGGCAATGCCCTGCTTAGCAAAACCAGTAAAAAACAGCCAACTAAATGGGCGGAAAACATCCTCGCAGGCATAGAAGCCAGCAAAACGCCTGAACTTGCCCGCTTCCTTTTTGCCCTCGGTATCCGTCACGTCGGCGAACGCACCGCCAAAACGCTGGCGCAGGCATTCGGTACACTGGAACACGTCCGCCATGCACCCGAACCCATCCTCGCCTGCCTGCCCGATATCGGCACGGTGGTTGCCCGCTCCATCGCCCACTTTTTTGCCCAAGAAGCGCAACAGGCGATGATAGACGAACTGCTGGCTGTAGGTGTTGCCCCGCAAAGCCAGGCTGTCACTATCCCGCCGTTGCGCTATGCCGAGCCGCAACGCTGGATTGCCCGCCTGCCTGATTTTAAAATCAGCGAAACCAAAGCACTGGCCTTATGGGAGCTTGCCGGACAAAGCATAGAAGGTTTGCAAACTGACAAAGCGTTGCCTGCCGATTGGCAAACATGGCGCAGTAAACTGCAAAACGCAGCCCTGCTTGAAAATATGAAAACTTTCTTTGATCAAAAGCTGCCTGAGCTTCAAGATGAAACGATTTCAGACGGCATCAATGAGACCATAGCAGGAAAAACCTTTGTATTAACAGGAACTTTACCCACGCTCAAACGCGACCAAGCCCAAGCCATGATTGAGGCTGCCGGCGGTAAAGTTTCTGGTAGCGTATCCAAAAAAACCGACTACGTTGTCGCCGGAGAAGCCGCAGGCAGTAAATTGGAAAAAGCCCAAACGTTGGGCGTGGTCGTATTGAGCGAAGAAGAATTACTGACG
>NZ_JBQCXA010000055.1:0-1527 GCF_051956855.1 Neisseria sp. P0021.S007 | reverse complement strand
ACTGAAGTTTTTGAAAATGCCCGTTTTGGCGGCATTGAGGACGGTTTCCGCCTGTTGAGGCACCAAAAGTGCGATGCTGATGACCAGCAGCACGAAGGACAGCGTAACGGAAACAACGAAGGGATTGAACGAAGAGCGGTTGCGTAAGAAATGAAATAAAGACAAACCTTGACCTCCTTTGGGACGGTGAGGCAGGCGGACGCGGGCGCAAGGCCGTATATGGTTGATTAACAAAAACTGGGAATAAAACATGGTCTGTCGGACAGGGTCCGAGACTTTCCCGATTTTTGGTAATCCACTATAAAACGCAGACAAAAAACGAATGGCGTTTAAACCGTCCTGCCGGACGAAAAACAAGGGAAAAAGAGAGTAAAAACGCACAGATGAATGAGCCGTAATGAGGGCCGGGTGAGACAAAATGGATGATGATTATTTCTTTGTTTGAAGGAATAATAACAAAATCAGGGGATTGTTTCAAATTGGGAAAGATTTGTGTGTATTTGGACAAGAAAAATGGCGGCGATAAAATGGACAAAGGGGTCGTCTGAAACGCCTTTCAGACGACCCCTCGTCAGTGTTATGAGCCATTACTTCTATCTACTTTCTTAAACGACAGCCAAATGCAGGCGCCGACCGATATCAGCCAAGCCACCAGCAGCCAATACGGGTTGAGCAAATGGGCGTAGGGGTTCAAATCGGGATTCTTGATGGGCGGCAGATAAACCATAACGCCGAAGTAGGCAGACGATAGGGCAAGGCAGCTCAAAATGCCTTTTTGGTCTTTGCGCAGACGCATCAGCATTGCCGTCAAACCGCTTGCCACCATGGCGGCAAAACCAAAGAAAGTCATCGGGATAAAGTGTGCGCTCCAAGCCTGTACGTCGGGGAAGGCGGAATCCGGCTGCATCAGGAGGGCGCAAGTCAGGAAAATCGGCGTGCCTGCCAAAGCAAAAGCAAGCAGAATCCACCAGCGGTAGGAGAAAATACCTTTTTTTCAGTTGCATGTTCAAAAATAACTTGCCCCGTATGAATGCCCGCCTTTAAGGTTTTCACGGCAATTTCACGCTCCCGTTTATACCCGCTTTCACTAGGTAAAAACACCAGCCCAAAAGGAATAACGGCAAACGCATTCAATAGGCTGAATGCCGTTATTTCGTTGAAATAAGAAGTAAACAGCATCTCTACATCTTTTGACAAAAACAACGCAAACAATATCGTGGCTATGTAGGAACAGACAAAGCTGATGAGCATGGCGGTCAAGATATGCTTCAGGTTTCTACGCAAACGCAGCTGCGTCATCATCAGACCGGTAAATATGCCCCAAACCAGCATATAGCCGAGCATATAGAGCGAATAGGTAATCATTGCAGCCACAGTAGCCAGACTGCCGGCGACCAGTCCGAAAATACCGCCGTAGAGCATAGATGTAAAAAAAGCCGCCACTGCGCCGGAAGCTACGCCAAGCTGAACGGTGAGAAACACGAGTAAAACGCCGTAACACAAGGCGTAAACGGTAAAGAGCAGCGT
>NZ_JBQCXA010000054.1:0-1569 GCF_051956855.1 Neisseria sp. P0021.S007 | reverse complement strand
GGCATTCAGCTTATTGTGCTTCTGAAGAATGAGTAAATGAATAAAGCCATTAAATAAAACAATTTTTCGGATAGGAGGCTTAAGATCAAACCCAAAAGAATGCCCAGTACCCAATAAATCATCTGACGGTGTTTCGGGTTGGATGCGGTACGTAACATTTTGAAATACAAAACCAAACAGCCGAACATGCAGATTGTTTGAAACAGAATGAGGGGGAGGCTGTCAATGGCTTTGGAAATCGAACCATAAAGGATGATTGTCCCTATGCGTATGCATAAATAAATTAAAGCTGAGCCTGCAGCCGAACTCCCAAAAGGGACGGGCGTGTCGGATGAGTCGGGTGTTTTGTGGGGCTGAAGCCTGCCAAATAACAATATAAATACAATGTCAAACATATTGATAGTTGCCTTGGTGTGAGATGTTTTTGTTTTTCAGACGGCCTCAGGGTTGTCTGAAAGCTTATTGTGCTGCGATATGGGGCAGTGCCGCATTAAGGTATGTCAGTAGTTGACTATCATCGTGCTGAAGCAGTTGCCATGCTTCATTGAACACATTGATTTTGTAGCGGGTTATCTGCTATTGCCCAAAATAGTCCGAAATACGGGCAAGTTAAATGAATAGGGTAAGAGTGGCAAGCAGGTTGAAAAACATTATGAGGCTTATGGATAAAGCCTTTGCTATGGTTCGCAGTTGGTTGAAAGGCCGTCTGAAAACTGTTTCAGACGGCCTTTTTTTCCGTACTGCTTTAACCGGTATTACGCAAACCTTGCGCTACGCCGTTGATGGTCAGGTGAACCATCAGCAGGGCGTGCGGATTGTCGGGCTCTTTGCGTAGGCGTTTGAGCATGGCGACTTGCAGGCCGTTGAGGGCGTTCAGGTATGGAATCCTCAAGGCAAGCGAACGGGCAAGGCTGCGGTTGTCGCGCAGAAGCTCTTCGGTTTGCAGCAGGTCGAGCAGTGCTTTGCGGCTGCGTTGGTATTCTTCCTTGATCATGCCGAAGATGACTTTTGCTTTGTCGGGCGATTCGCTCAAGCCGGCATAGTTTTCCGCCAAAGTGATGTCGGTTTTTGCCATCACTTGTTCCATATTGGAGAGCATGGCTTGGAAGAACGGGTTGTTTTGGGCGTGTTCGCGCAGGGCGGAGAGGGTTTCGGGTTTGCCTTCGCACAAGGTTTCCACTGCGCTGCCGAAACCGTACCAAGCCGGCAGCATGAGGCGGTTTTGCATCCAGGAGAATACCCACGGAATCGCGCGCAAGTCCTGAATCCGCGCTAGGGTTTTGCGGCTGGCGGGACGGCTGCCGAGGTTGAGGGTGGCGATTTCCTGAATCGGGCTAGTTTGCAGGAAGTAGTCGATGAAGTCGGGGTGGGTAATCAGTTCGCGGTAGTATTTGAACGATACGTCCGACAAATCCTGCATCAGTTTGGCATCAGGGTCTTTTTTGTCCGGCAGGATGCTGGCTTCCAAAGTCGCGGCGACCAAGGTTTCCAAGTTGCGTTGGGCATTGCCCGGGTCGGCGTATTTGGCGGTAATGACTTCGCCTTGCTCGGTAATGCGGATTTGTCCGG
>NZ_JBQCXA010000053.1:0-1572 GCF_051956855.1 Neisseria sp. P0021.S007 | reverse complement strand
ATATTAAATTATCAAATAAATCAATATTTTTTAAAGATTTATTTTATAAAACATCCTTAGACTCAATATCAAGAGATGATATTGGCGGTGGAGAAATGCAAATTCTTGCACAACCACAAATAGAAAAGAAATCTGATACAGAGTTTAAAGTTACTGCAATTGCAGATGTGTCTAGCACAAGCAAAGAGTTCATTTTAACAGCGTCTATTTGGGTTAAATTTGAATTTAGCTTGGTGCATGCAGAGTTACCAGATGATGCAAAAATAAAAAATGTTGCACAAGAAATCTTTGAAGATTTAGTTTATAAATTTATTCAGGAGTTCACAGAACGAACGCCTTTTCATATGACTACTAGCAAGCCGTAGCCTGTATCTCCACCAACCACGTTGCGTGGTTGCGCCATACTCTACTTGCAGGTGGCACAAAATTTAAAACCGACGTGTAGTGTATGTGCGGTACGCACGCACGCGTTCTTTTCCGTTCAAACCATTATTTCAAACTTTCAGAAGACCTCAAATGTCGTCTGAAAACTTTTAGAATAAAGGCCGTCTGAAATCCAGTTTTCAGACGGCCTGATTTTTTCTTAATTCAAAGTGTTAGCAGTCAAACTCTGCAATTACCGGTGTGTGGTCGCTGGGGCGTTCTTGGGCACGGGTTTCTAGGTCGACAGTGACGTCGGTAAGGGTGGCGGCGAGTTCGGGGCTGCTGAGAATGTGGTCGATGCGCAGGCCGAGTTTGCGTTGGAACATGGCGCCGCGGTAGTCGAACCATGTGTAGAACGCGCCTTCGGGGTGGATTTTGCGCAGGCTGTCGGTCAGGCCGAGGTCGAGTAGGTTTTTAAACCATTGTCTTTCGATGGAGGAGCAATGGATTTTTTCGTGCCATTTTTCGGGGTCGTAGCAGTCGGCATCGGCCGGGGCGATGTTGAAGTCGCCGAGCAGGACGAGTTTGGGGTGTGCGGCCATTTCTGCGCGGACGAACTCGGTCAATGCGGCAAACCATTGTTCTTTGTATTGGAATTTTGGGCTGTCCAGGGCTTCGCCGTTGACGCAATAGACGTTGATGACGCGTACGCCGTTGATGGTGGCGGCGATGACGCGGCGTTGCGGGTCGTCGGGTAGGGTGGGGAGGCCGCAATGTACGTCTTGCGGTGCGTGGCGGCTGATGATGGCGACGCCGTTGTAGGTTTTTTGGCCGCTCCAGACGCAATGCCAGCCCATCATTTGCAGGGCGGCGGCTGGGAATTTGTCTTGGTCGAGCTTGAGTTCTTGTAAGGCGAGTATGTCGGCTTGGGGGTCGGCCAGCCAGTTTTGTACTTGGGGCAGGCGGACGTTGAGGGAATTGACGTTCCAAGTGGCGATTTTCATGATGTTTCCGTGTGTGCTGTTGGGTGGGAAGGCGGCGGATTGCGCCTGTGGGCATGGGCGGTATTGTATAGCGGATTGGTTTATTTTTCGATATGGGCTGATAGTGGCAGGCCGTCTGAAAGCTGATGTTTCAGACGGCCTTGATGTTGTGATGTGGAATAATTTGTTTATTCAGCCTGGTCTTTGAGCGTGCGCAGGGTATTGA
>NZ_JBQCXA010000052.1:0-1590 GCF_051956855.1 Neisseria sp. P0021.S007 | reverse complement strand
TAAAAAAGGCCGTCTGAAACTTTATTTTGTATTTCAGACGGCCTGCTTAATGATCTAAACCGTTACTTTTTGTTTGAACGGCTGTATCGGACAGCTTGAGATAAGAGTTCTTCAATTTCTATCCACATAATGCCTCCTTACAGTAAACCAGGTTGACCTAAAGCCGGGTCGTTGGCTCGTGCCGCTTGGGCATCTTCGACAGTCAGTCCAAGGGCTTTGGCTACGCCTTCGCCGTATGCCGGATCGCAACGGTAGCAGTTGCGGATATGGCGGTATTTGATGAAGTCAGGCGCATCGCCCATGGCCGCGGCGGTGTTGTTAAACAAAGCCTGTTTCTGTGCGTCGTTCATCAGGTTAAACAAGGCGCGCGGTTGGCTGAAATAGTCGTCATCGTCTTGGCGGTAGTCCCAGTGCGCCGCGTCGCCGTTGATTTTCAAAGGCGGTTCGGCGAAGTCGGGTTGTTGCTGCCATTGGCCGAAGCTGTTGGGTTCGTAGTGCGGCAGGCTGCCGTAGTTGCCGTCGGCGCGACCTTGCCCGTCGCGCCGGTTGCTGTGAACAGGGCAGCGCGGGCGGTTGACGGGGATTTGGCGGAAGTTCACCCCCAGACGGTAGCGTTGCGCGTCGGCGTAATTGAATAAACGGGCTTGCAGCATTTTGTCGGGGCTGGCGCCGATACCGGGTACCAGGTTGCTCGGTGCAAAGGCGGATTGTTCCACATCGGCGAAGAAGTTTTCGGGATTGCGGTTCAACTCAAATTCGCCCACTTCAATCAGCGGATAGTCTTTTTTCGGCCAAATTTTGGTCAGGTCGAAGGGATGATACGGCACTTTTTCCGCATCTGCTTCAGGCATGACTTGGATGTACATCGTCCATTTTGGAAACTCGCCGCGCTCGATGGCTTCGTACAGATCGCGCTGGTGGCTTTCGCGGTCGTCGGCGATGATTTTTGCGGCTTCTTCGTTGGTCAGGTTTTTAATCCCTTGCTGGCTGCGGAAATGGAATTTCACCCAAAAACGCTCGCCCGCTTCGTTCCAGAAGCTGTAAGTATGCGAACCAAAGCCGTGCATATGGCGGTAGCTGGCGGGGATGCCGCGGTCGCTCATGACGATGGTAACTTGGTGCAGGGCTTCGGGCAGCAGCGTCCAGAAGTCCCAGTTGTTCGTGGCAGAGCGCATATTGGTGCGCGGGTCGCGTTTGACCGCCTTGTTCAGGTCGGGGAATTTACGCGGGTCGCGCAGGAAGAATACGGGCGTGTTGTTGCCGACCATATCCCAGTTGCCTTCTTCGGTATAGAACTTCAACGCAAAGCCGCGGATGTCGCGTTCCGCATCGGCTGCGCCGCGCTCGCCTGCCACGGTGGTGAAACGGGCGAACATCTCGGTTTTTTTGCCGACTTCGCTGAAGATTTTGGCGCGGGTGTATTTCGTGATGTCGTGTGTCACGGTGAACGTACCGAACGCGCCCGAACCTTTGGCGTGCATACGGCGTTCGGGGATGACTTCGCGCACGAAGTCGGCGAGTTTTTCATTCAGCCACAAATCCTGCGCCAGCAACGGGCCGCGCGCGCCTGCGGTCAGGCTGTTTTGATTG
>NZ_JBQCXA010000051.1:0-1616 GCF_051956855.1 Neisseria sp. P0021.S007 | reverse complement strand
GGTAAATGGAGTTAATGCTGCTTCGGTTTTGCCGTTGTAATGGGCGTAAAGGATGTTGCCGTAAATGGCATGGCGGCTGAATCGAAATTGGACGGCATTGTGTTTTTTGGTTTGGCACGGAGGCAGGTATAGGACTTCCGCCATCAGTTCGGTTTGGCCGGATGCAATGGCTTTATCGATATTTTTGCTTTTAGGTGTTTTCAGACGGCCTGTTTTGGCTGGCGCAGGGATATTTTGCACCTGTTGCAAATAGGCTGTTTGATTGCGGAAATAAAGTGTCAGTAAGGCTTCTTCCGGCGTGTTAAACCGAGTCAGGCCGTCTGAAAAACGATAGCTGACGAGGATGGGCTTGCTGGTTTTTTGTGCCAAATTATTCAGAGTTTGATGAATGCTGTACGCATCCGGCGTATCTGGCGAAATAATGCCGAGCAGGGCTTGAGTATGTGGATTTTGTAATTGTTCGAGCGCTAGACGGTGGATGCGTGCAGGCGTGGGATTGCTGCCGATGCAGCCTTGTCGGATGGATGGGGCATCAGTTGGGAGGTCGAGGGTCAATTCACAGGCATTGGCGGTGCTGCGCAGCCATTCTATCGGCGTGTCGGACAGAATGGTGGGGTTGGTAATGACGGGAATGCCGGAAAGGTGGGCTTTTAAGGCCGCTTCCAGTTCAGCGGTATTGAATACCGGTTGGAAATTGCAATGGTGGCTGAGGCTGCGCAGGATGGCTTTGTCTGTGTCGTCGGTATGGTGTGTGGACAACAGGATAAGCGGAGTGTGGTGTGTAAAGTGACGGATGGCACTGAACAGCTCGCGTTGGTTTTCGGCCGGGTTATAGTGGATCACGGCAACTTTGGTATGGCGATTGTGGCCGAAGCGGTTGAGCCAGTCGGCGGATGTAGTAGGGCTTAGATCATAGTTGAGACTAATGTGGCGCGATACGCCTTGATGCAGTGTGTTCAGCAGGTGGTTGATGTTGCGGCTGACGGTGCTGTGGCCAGTCAGTAACGCGATATGGCCGGCTGGATAGTCGGTTTGGGTGCCGATGTTGAGGTTGAGCGAGGGGAGTTGGATGCCTGCGCTGTTGCACACGGTGATGTTCAATTCGTCACCGTGATATTTTTGAATGATGGAACGGGCGTTTTTACAGGATTCGGGCGGCAGGTTTTCCCAATCTTGAATCAGGATAATGTGGCGCAGGTCTTTTTTGCGGCAAGCTTTGAACAGTGAGTCGTAATGATCGGGCGGGATAACGGCAACAACCAAGTCGGCTTGGCCCGGGATTTTGCTGAGGCTGGAGTAGTAGGGAATGCCTGCGACACTGCTGTGTCGAAGATTGACGGGGGTGATTTTGCCTTGATATGAAGAACCGAGCAGATGGCTGAAAATGCGTTCGCCAAGGCTGTGCGGACGTTCGCTGGCGCCGACGAGGATGATGTGTTCAGGCATGAAGAAGTAGCCGGTTTGGGCAGTTGCGCTCATGATGGTTCCTTATTTGTGTTTTTGGCCGTCTGAAAAGTTTCAGACGGCCTTATTTTTAGACTTCTTTTTTGTCTCCGGCTTTCTTTTTGGGAAGGATGAAACGCATCCTCAGGCCGTTGGGTTTGACATTTTCAGCA
>NZ_JBQCXA010000050.1:0-1618 GCF_051956855.1 Neisseria sp. P0021.S007 | reverse complement strand
GTGCGGAAGCACCTGAAGGTATGACACCGCACAGACTCTAAAAAATAATTAAATCAAACAGACAAGGTCTCGGCGTAGATGTTTGCAGAGACCTTTAATTACACTACAAAGTTTTGTTTGAACGGGTTGCTGTCTTATACCTACTCAGATTTGATTCTCTTTTAAAAATTCCATTCACCACCTAATGACCATTGATGAATATTACGCATTGCATAGGGTGCATTGCTACGGGTGTGACTATAACTATAATTCAAAGTAGGGGTAATGCCTTTATAAGATAATTTGTTGTGACTAAGATTGATAGAGAGAGCGCGCTCCCGATTGCGTTGCGGCTCCGTGCCGAATGCCATAATGCCTTTATAGCGACGGTTGGCAAATGAAGCGGTAAGTCTGCTGTTAAGCCCACCTAAAACCTGCCATTGCTGTATCCAACCTATATTGAAACCGTTGCGGTGGTAGGCCGCATTGTTGACGGTATTACGTATGTTTTTGTTTTCAGGAACAAAGCGGTTGTATTGCCAACCGCCGAACAGGGTCGTTCTACCGAAACGGCGCGCCAGGGAGAGATAGGTACTGTCGTGCCAACCGTCGTTGCGCAGCGCACGATCGGTTTCCCGATAGTTTTGGCGATAGCGTTCCAGCGAGTAATAAAATTGTGTCGCGTTGCCGAGATTGACCATATGCGAAAGCTGTACGCCGACCCCGTGAGCCAGCATATAAGGCGCGGCGCGGCGGTTGTTTTCTTTTTTGCTGTCAAATTCGCTGCTGCCCGCCAACTGTGCCTGATAAAACGGTAAAACGCTGACGGTTTGTTTGCCGTCCTTGCGTTGCCAGCCCAAATAAGCCCTGCCGAACGCATCGTCGTAAGCCGATTGGCGGTCGAAAAAATAGCTTGTGCCGCTGAGGTTGGCGCGGAATTTGATGGCGTGATGCCCATACAATGGGGTAAGTTTTTCGGTGTTCAATTCGTAATTCAAGCCGTTGGCACTGACAGGTAGGGTAACACTGCATGCGTTTTGCCCCTTTGTTTCGATGCAATAACGCGGAGCAGCGTTGTTGGCATTATCGTTATGCACAGGGCTAATTCCGCCAGACCATTTCCATTCTGTCTGCCGTTTGACGGCTTCTTGAAAACGTTTAACATTTTCCAAAACGGGGGTGGGTATATCGCGTTGCGCGGCATGGCGAAAATGCATCGTTGCCTCACCCAAGCGATAGTCCTGAAACTCTGCTGCTGCCAAATCCAACAATATACGGTCGTCTGAAACGTCAGATTCATAAAGGGTACGATAACGTTCGACCGCTTCGGAAGTCCGTCCTTTCAGCTTTGCCAGCAAAGCATCGGTACGCGCAATCAGTTTGGGATTGTGGTTGGGCTGTTTACGGTAAAGGGCGACAAGCGAGGAAACCAGGTCTGCGCTATTGCTGTTAAGTGCTTGAACCAGTGCGTCTTCAAGAATATGCGGGTTTGCCGCTAAAAAATCATCGTTAACCAGAGTTGGCCTGCCTATATTCTCATTCTTTTCAGGCGACCTTTCCTCCTCAGATAGAATATCTAACCATTGTTTCTGTTGTACTTGTACAGCAGTATTCTGAGAAGAAATATTCTGCCGAACAC
>NZ_JBQCXA010000049.1:0-1624 GCF_051956855.1 Neisseria sp. P0021.S007 | reverse complement strand
ATACTCCAGAAACTACTGGTAAATTGGGATGTTGTGTTCATTATTTTGCTCCGTGATCACGGACTGACTGAGCTTGATCGTCCTTTTCAGACGGCCTTTGTTCGTCATTATCGAAAATACTGCTGGCTGCATCATCATAGTTTTTCTTATTGCGTCTATTGAACACAATATAGAGGACTAAAATAAAGCTGATGAATACCCAAACAGTAAAGAGCGAGCGAGCCCAGTTAGCGTCCATGATGTTACCTTACGTTTTTCAATGCCAAGCCCAAGCCTTGCAGGTAGGCGATAACAGCGTCCAGCTCTGATTTGTTGGCCAGCATTTCAGGTGCTTTGGCAATTTCTTCATCGCTGTAAGGTGTACCCACTTTACGCAGGGCTTTCATATGCGCCACAGTTGCCTCGGCATCGACTTTATTGCGTGCGAGCCATGGAAATGCAGGCATATTGGACTCCGGCACAACGTCGCGCGGGTTCAGCAGGTGGATGCGGTGCCACTCATCAGAATAGCGACCACCGACACGAGCCAAATCCGGACCGGTACGTTTAGAACCCCATTGGAACGGATGGTCATAAACAGACTCACCGGCAACGGAGTAGTGGCCGTAACGTTCAGTTTCTGCACGGAATGGACGAATCATTTGAGAGTGGCAGTTGTAGCAGCCTTCGCGTACGTAAATATCACGACCGGCCACTTGCAAGGCGTTGTATGGTTTCACGCCTGGCGCAGGTTCAGTAACTGCCTTGGAGAAGAACAGCGGGACAGCCTCGATCAGAAGGCCGACGCTGACTACAAGCAGGGTGAATACAATCAGTACACCAACTTTTTCTTCAGCTAATTGTTGCAATTTCATTTTGGTAGCCTATCTTTCTTATTATTAGTGGTGTTGGGTTTGAGAAACCGCAGGAATCTCAGCATCAACCGCTTTACCACTGATAGCAGTACGGTAAACGTTATATGCCATGATGCACATACCGCTCAGGTACAGAAGACCGCCGGTGAAACGAATCATGTAGTAAGGCATGGTACGTTTTACAGATTCGACAAAGGAATAAGTCAGTGTGCCGTCTTCGTTCAAAGAACCCCACATCAGGCCTTGCATCACACCGGCAATCCACATCGCGGCGATATACAGAACCACACCGATGGTTGCAATCCAGAAATGCGCTTCAACCAATTTGGTGCTGTACATTTCGTTTTTACCGAAGAGGCGTGGGATCATGTAGTAAACGGAACCGATGGTTACGAAGCCTACCCAACCCAATGCACCGGCATGAACGTGCGCAACAGTCCAGTCAGTATAGTGGCTCAGAGCGTTAACTGTTTTGATAGACATCATCGGGCCTTCGAAGGTAGACATACCGTAGAAGGACAGAGATACGATCAAGAATTTCAAAATCGGGTCGGTACGCAGTTTGTCCCATGCACCAGACAGAGTCATGATACCGTTGATCATACCGCCCCAAGAAGGTGCGAACAGGATCAAAGACAATACCATACCCAAAGATTGAGTCCAGTCAGGCAATGCGGTGTAGTGCAAGTGGTGTGAACCAGCCCACATATAAGTGAAAATCAAAGCCCAGAAGTGAACAACGGACAAGCGGTAAGAGTAAATAGGACGGC
>NZ_JBQCXA010000048.1:0-1638 GCF_051956855.1 Neisseria sp. P0021.S007 | reverse complement strand
GCGGCCTGTTCGCACAGATTTTGAACATCGCCGAAGACGTGCACCACGAACGCCGCCGCCAAATCCACGAAGAGGCCGGACACAACAGTGCCGAAGGCAGCCTGACGGAAACCGTGCGTAAACTCAAGGCCGGAAAAGTCAACGGCAAAGCGTTGCAACAACAACTGGACAACACAGTCGTTACCGCCGTTTTGACCGCGCACCCGACCGAGGTACAACGCCAAACCGTCTTGAGCTTCAACCGCCGCATCCGCGCGCTACTGCCGCAACGCGAACGCTGCACTAATCCTGATGCACTGGCTCAATTGCGCCGCGAAATCGACACAGTCCTTTTGGGCTTGTGGCAGACCAGCGAAACGCGCCGCCACAAACTCAGCGTCAACGACGAGATCAACAACGGTGTATCCATCTTCCCGATGAGCTTCTTTGAAGCCCTGCCTAAACTCTACCGCACAATGGAACGCGATTTTCAGACGGCCTATCCCGGTGTCCGCGTTCCGAATATTCTCAAAATCGGCGGCTGGATCGGCGGCGACCGCGACGGCAACCCGTTCGTTTCTGCCGAAACCTTGCGTTTTGCGTTCAGACGGCATGCCGACGCCGTATTCCGTTTCTATCGCGGCGAACTCGACAAACTCTACCGCGAATTGCCGCTCTCCATCCGCCGCGTCAAAGTCAATGACGATGTGATGGCACTTTCCGCCCAGTCTCCCGATGAAGAAATCGCCCGCGCCGAAGAACCCTACCGCCGCGCCATCGCCTACATCATGGCACGCGCTATGGGCAAGGCACGTTCACTCGGTTTGGGCATGGGCTGCAAATTCGGCTTCCTCGAGCCTTATGCCACGGTTGAAGAGTTCCTCAACGACCTGAAAAAACTGCAACGCTCGCTCCACGAAAACGGCAGCCAACTGCTGGCAGAAGGCCGTCTGGCCGACATTATCCGCAGTGTGTCCGTGTTCGGCTTCCACATGATGCCGCTCGACCTGCGCCAACACGCAGGCAAACACGCCGACGTGGTTGCCGAGCTTTTCCAACACGCAGGTTTGGAAGACTACAACAGCCTGAACGAAGAGCAAAAACAAGACGCCCTGTTGCGCGAATTGAGCCATCAACGCCCGCTGTACAGCCCGTTCATCACATACAGCGACCATACCCGCCACGAACTGGCGATTTTCAACGAAGCGCGCAAAATCAAAGACGAATTTGGCGAAGATGCCGTGACGCAAAGCATTATTTCCAACTGCGAACAACCCAGCGACCTGCTCGCCTTGGCATTGCTGCTGAAAGAAAGCGGCCTGTTGACAGTGGAAAACGGCAAACCGCGCAGCCGCATCAACATCGTGCCTCTGTTTGAAACCATCGAAGCGCTCGAAAACGCCTGCCCGGTCATGGAAACCATGTTCCGCCTCGACTGGTATGACGCTCTGCTCGAAAGCCGCGGCAACATCCAAGAAATCATGCTGGGCTACTCCGACTCCAACAAAGACGGCGGCTACGTTACCAGCTCGTGGTGTCTGTATCAGGCAGAGTTGGGCTTGGTCGAACTCTTCAAAAAATACGATGTCCGCATGCGCCTGTTCCACGGCCGCGGTGGCAGCGTAGGTCGCGGCGGCGGCCCTTCTTACCAAGCCATTT
>NZ_JBQCXA010000047.1:0-1648 GCF_051956855.1 Neisseria sp. P0021.S007 | reverse complement strand
CTGCAGTACGAGGAAAAATTGAATTTGATGCTGTAACCAGTGCGACCGCGGTTAGTGGTGCAACAGCGACCGGTATTGGTGCCCTGTCAGTAGGAGCATCAGCCAATGCTACGGCTAATGGTGCAGTTGCGGTAGGTACGAGTGCAAATGCAACACATAATAACAGCCTTGCTGTTGGTACAAATGCCAAGGCTACTCAAACTCATGCTGTTGCGATGGGTGCAGATACAAGTGCAAGTAGTTCACATGCAACAGCGATAGGTAAAAGTGCCAATGCTGTTTCTACAGATTCAACAGCATTGGGTGCAGATTCTAAAGCAAATGGTACGCAAGCGACAGCGGTAGGTAAGAATGCACTTGCTAATAATACCGGTACAACGGCATTAGGCAATTCGGCACAAGCATTTGGTATAGGCTCTATTGCTTTAGGCCAATCCAGTGTTTCTCGAGGAAGTAATGGGGTTGCAATCGGTGTTGGTAGCGAGGCTTCTGCAAATGCAGAGAATGCCATTGCAATCGGTACGAATGCGGTAGGTAAGATTACGGAATCTATCGCTGTAGGTAGTTCGGCACAGGCTCAAAGTGCAAACACTATTGCCATCGGTAGAGGTGCAGTTGCAAGCTCTCCTGGTGTCGTTACAAAAACTCCAGGTAGCAGAGATGTGGCTGCGAGTGCGATCGCAATTGGCTTAGAAGCCAATGCAAGTAGCTATGGTGCAATCTCAATCGGCCGTGAAGCGGGGCTGGAGATTCAGAATCCAACTAACGCAACGGCTAATAATATTGCTATCGGTAATACTGCGCGTGTAGGTGATAAAACTGCAAAAAATGTAAGCCAGTCTATTGCCATTGGTTCGGGTAATCACAGAGATACTAATACAGAAGGTAGACCTGAAGGTGCATGGGCACGCGGTGACCAATCTATTGCCATTGGTGGTAATGTTGTGGCTAATGGCAACTCATCTGTTGCCATTGGTGGTGACGATTTGGTGGCGGTAACGAGTACTCTATATTCAGGTAACGCTTCTGACCAGTTTGTTTATTACAATGCAGACGGTAGTGTTAGAGAGCGTTACGCGCTGGCCGGTAAGAATTTGGGTACCATTTACACGAAGATGAGCGGTGATACGATTAGTGGCTATCCGACTACATTGGCCGGTCAAGGCTCTGTTGCCTTGGGTGTTCAAGCCAATGCTACTTCCGATTTATCTTTGGCTGTTGGTACAAGGTCTCAAGCCTCCTCATTTGGTGGTGTGGCTGTAGGTACAGGTGCAAAGGCAACTTTGCTGAACTCTGTAGCTTTGGGTACGGCTTCTAAAACCGATAAAGAAGGTCGGGCATACGTTCAACGTGAAATCATGGGCGTGACCTACACTTGGGCAGGCGGTGCAACTACTGATGCCGGTGATGTTGTGTCTGTCGGTTCTAAAGGTTACGAACGCCAAATCATCAATGTATCCCCCGGCGATATTTCCGCTACTTCCACTGATGCGATCAACGGCTCACAGCTTTATGGTGTCTTGAATGCAATTGAGCGAGTCCGTTATTTTTCCGTTAAATCAGAAGAAGGCAAAACTGACGGTACGAAAAACTGGAACAATGACGGCGCAAAAGAAACCAATTCAATTGCGATCGGACCAAATGCAGC
>NZ_JBQCXA010000046.1:0-1652 GCF_051956855.1 Neisseria sp. P0021.S007 | reverse complement strand
CGATAGATGTGATATATGAATCATTCTATGACAATAAAAAATTGTTGCGCCCGCCCTTCAATTTTAAAAAAATAGATGGAATACTGAGTTACCATGTAGCAGATACCTTGTCCTTGAAGCCACAGGGAAAGTGTGTGATGGAATTTGAACTCAGCAAAGAGTTTGTATTGAAAACAGATAGGGTCTGCTATGAATTTCATCAGGGTAAAAAATCCATATCTTCTAAGGATAAGACGATTTGGAAGCTAAATCCGGAAAGTATGGAATTTGAAGACCAAGAAATTTCTTCAGAAAATTATAGTTAATTAAAATCAAAATAGGACAGTAACGCATCGTCAAATCGGGCGTAATCAGACAATACGGTTCGCAGATACCGCTTAATATTCGCCCACACCTTCTCAATCGGGTTGAGCTCAGGTGAATAAGGTGCAAGAGGCAATACCTTATGTCCCAATTTTTCCGCCATTTCCCGTAAGACACCCATACGGTGAAATCGCGCATTATCTAAAATAATCACCGATTTTTGAGTCAATGCGGGCCGTAGGCATTGCTGAAACCACGCTTCAAAAAAGACTCCGGTCATCGTATTTTGATAAACCATCGGAGCAATCAGCCGGTTGCCGACTTGTGCGGACACCAGAGATAAGCGTCGGTATCTTTTTCCACTTATCTGCGCTTTCACTATTTGCCCTTTCAGGCTGCGGGCATAGGGACGGAACAGGTAGCGGTCAAATCCTGTTTCATCCAAATAAACGCGTTGGTAGTCGGAAAATTCGGCCAGCTGTGTCAAATAATGCGTTACTTTGGCCGGATCTTGTTCTTTGTAAGTGGTGGTCTTTTTTTGCGCGTCATCCCCATCTGTTTGAGTGCATAGCAAACGGCGGCTGGCGTACAATCAAAATGTTTGGCGATTTTATGCAGATAGGCATCCTGGTGTTGCCCAACATATTGAGCCGGTTTTTGCCTATCCAATTTGACGGCATTTAGACCGGTAACTTGATGTTTTAGGCTGCCTGTTTGTTTTTTAAGGCGAATCCACAGGTAAAGCGTGTTTCTTGACAAGTTAAACGTTGCTGCGGTTTGGCTGATGTTTTTGCATTGTTCGTAATAGTTTAAAGCTTTGTTTCTTAAGTCCGCAGAGTATGCCATGGTTAAACCTTCAAAGTTGAGTATTGTACCATTTTGTTTTTAATTGACTATAACTTAAGCCATCTTCGATTCACGCATTCCCCTACTGTTTAAACGAAACGGAAATGACGGTAAACCCGATCACGCCCACAACGACAAAAAGGTCGTCTGAAACCCAAATTGGATTTCAGACGACCTTTTATTTCAAGCCGGTTGGCTTATTTGTTGAAGAAAACCAGCGTCCACGGCAAAACATAAGCTTGCAGCAGGGTCAGCAGGCCGACGAAGGTACAGAAAATCAAGCTGTGTTTCACGGTGAAGCGGAACAGGTTGGATTCTTTGCCTTCCAGACCGACTGCCGCGCAGGCGATGGCGATGGATTGCGGCGAAATCATTTTGCCGGTCACGCCGCCGGTGGTGTTGGCAGCGACGGTCAGCTCGGGTACGACGTTGATTTGATGCGCGGTGCTGGCTTGCAGCGAACCGAAGAGCGCGTTGGCGGAGGTGTCCGAACCGGTCAGGAA
>NZ_JBQCXA010000045.1:0-1660 GCF_051956855.1 Neisseria sp. P0021.S007 | reverse complement strand
GAGCAAAATCATTGCGCTTGCCCTATCCGCCAATGCGGGCAAGCCGAGCGAAAAATACCTGAAAGAAGCCAAAACGCTGATTGACACATTGGGTGCGGACAGGTTCAAAAAAATGCTGCACGACTGGATAGAATTTGTCTGCGGCAGCGAAGTGCAGACCGAAACTGTCACCCACAGAGCATACAGCTACGACACCCATGTCCTGCCCGTTTGCAGCATCAACCAAACCGTGCTCAAAGGGCTGGTATGGATGTGCAGCCATTTCCACGACAGTGCCACCCTGTCCGCCCTTACCCAACTTGCGCTGCATTCATACGAAAAAATCCCCAATCTCGGGGCGCGCTATGCTTCCATAGGCAACGCCTGCTTCTATGCGCTGTTCCGCTCCAAAGGGCTGGACGGCATCGCCAGCCTCTCTCGCCTGCGCCTTCGGATTAAGTTCAGCAACGCGCAGAACGCGATTGCCAACTATCTGGACGAAGCCGCTGCGCAGCGGGGTGTATCCCGCAACGAAATCGAAGACATGGCGGTGGACGATTTCGGCTTGCAGAAAGGCTGCCGAGACTACGACTTCGGCGGCTACACCTGCCGTCTGGCGGTTACGGGCATAGGCAAGTCCGAACTGCGCTGGTTCAAACCCGACGGCTCGCCGCAGAAAACCGTACCCACCTTCGTGAAAACCGACCATGCCGACAAACTGAAAAAGCTCAAAGCCACACAAAAAAACCTCAACACCACGCTCACAGCCCAACGCGACCGCTTGGACCAGATGATGCGCTCCGAACACCGCGTACCGCTGGAACACGCCGAACAGTATTACTGGCAACACGGACTGATGTCCTGCCTCACGCGCTCATTAATATGGCAGTTTTTCCGTGATGAAAACGATACGCAGGGCAAATCCGCGCTGTGGTTGGACGGAACATGGGTGGACGAAACGGGGGAGCAAACCGATGTTTCAGACTGCCTGCAAGTCAGCTTGTGGCATCCCGCGCTTGCCACGCAGCAAAGCATCGCCCAGTGGCGCAAACTGCTGCAGGACAAAGAAATCCGCCAGCCGCTGAAACAGGCATACCGTGAAATCTATCTGCTCACCGAAGCCGAAATCAACACCAAAACATACAGCAACCGTTTTGCCGCCCACATCCTGAAACAACACCAATACATGACGCTTGCCAAAGGACGCGGCTGGAGGGGCTCACTGGCAGGCGCGTGGGATGGCGGCGACGACGCAACCGTCTCGCTGGAATTGCCCGAATACAACCTGCTCGCCCAATTTTGGGCAAACGCAGTGGATAGCGAAGAAGCATGGACGGAAAGCGGTATCTGGCAGTATGTCAGTACCGACCAAGTGCGCTTTCACCGGGTGGACGATGATTACCATGCCACCGTGCTGGACTTAATTGATATCCCGCCGCGCGTGTTTTCCGAAGTATTGCGCGACGTCGATTTGTTTGTCGGCGTGGCAAGCGTGGGCAACGACCCGACTTGGGAAGATAACGGCGGAGAGGCACGTTTTTACAGCTACTGGCAGAGCTATTCCTTCGGCGATTTGGGCGAAGTGGCCAAAACCCGCAAAGCAGTACTGGAAACCCTGCTGCCGCGCCTGAAAATCGCCAAGGTTGCCCACACAGACGGCAACTTCCTCATCGTACAGGGC
>NZ_JBQCXA010000044.1:0-1673 GCF_051956855.1 Neisseria sp. P0021.S007 | reverse complement strand
AATCAACGGCGTGTCGGGCAGGCGTTCACGTAGGACTTTCAGCGCATAAGCATGAACCGCGCCCAAACCCGTGCCAATCGGCGCCGCCCACGGCATCAACGCCTGACAGCCTGCGTCAAGCAGTCGGCGGCAGGCAATCAGGTCTTCGGTGCAATAAGGCAGCACTTTAAAGCCGTCTTTAATCAGAATTTCCGCCGCTTCAACCAGTTGGAACACATCCGGCTGCAAGGTGTCATCATCGCCGATGAGTTCGAGCTTGATCCAATCGGTATCAAACACTTCGCGTGCCATTTGTGCAGTAGTTACGGCTTCCTGCACACTTTGGCAGCCTGCGGTATTGGGCAACACAGGTACGCCCATTTCTTCCAACAATGACCAAAAGCCCTGCCCGTGCGCTTCGCCGCCGCTGCCGGCGCGGCGTAACGAAACGGTAATCATCGCCGGTTGCGCGATTTGAACAGACTGCTTGAGGATTTCCGGCGTCGGATAAGCAGCCGTACCGAGCAGCAGCCGTGAAGGGAAAGTTTCTCCGTATAGGGTAAACATGATGGATTCCTTTGTAATATTTTTTAGATTTTAAGCATAAGGCAATCGGGCAACCCTGCCCGATATTCAAACAGGCAAAAGTCGAGCGCAAATACCCAACCTATTGATTGCAAACTGCTTATCCGCCGACTACGGGGCGCACAATGTCCACTTTGTCGTTTTCGTTTAAAACCGTTTCCGCATACGCGCCTTTGGCGACAAAATAGGTATTGACGGCAACGGCAAACGGCTTTTGCGGCGCGGTTTGGGCGATAAGGTCGGCAACGGTTGTGCCGTTTAATGTGATGGCTTCATTGTTCAATATAATCTTCATAATGTTTGCTCCTCTTGTCAGACTTCTTATTTTCAGACGGCCTCATTCATTCCACAAAGCCTGAAACGCTTTAACCACCGCTTCGGGATTTTCCGCTTAGGTCACGGCGCGAACAACAGCGAGCGAGGAAACGCCGGTGGCAAGCACATCTTCGGCGTTGTTCAAATCGATGCCGCCGATGGCGACGACGGGCGTGCCGCGTGCCTGTCTGACGTATTCGCGCAGTTTGTCCAAACCTTGCTGGGCGGTTGGCATTTGTTTGGTCGTAGTCGGAAAAATCGCGCCGCTGGCGACATAGCTGGGGTGTACGGACAAAGCGCGGTCGAGTTCGGCGACGGAGTGCGTACTCAAACCCAAGCGCAAACCGGCGGCGGTAATGGCGGCAAGGTCGGCGGTGTCCATGTCTTCCTGTCCGAGATGTACGCCGTATGCGCCCGCTTCTATCGCCTCGCGCCAGTAGTCGTTGATGAAAAGCTGCGTACGGCTGCCCTGACAGGCGGCGACGCAGCGGGCGATTTCGCATTTCAATTCATCGCCGTGCAGGGTTTTGCAGCGCAGTTGCACCGTGTCGGCACCTGCTTCGACCATGCGCTCCACCCAATCGGCGGTGGGAACGACGGCGTAGAATTTGAGCGGGGATTTTAGGGGCGGGAAGGTCATGGGGTGTCCTTTTTCATTTCTTACGGAGCAATAAAGGTTGTCTAAAAACATCGAGTATTCGCATTCATGCCGTAGAGCAGAAGAGGGGCGATACTTGATGGGAAGCTTTCGCTTTTATAACCAACGGCGGACGCGCCGACAATAAGACTCGTAC
>NZ_JBQCXA010000043.1:0-1705 GCF_051956855.1 Neisseria sp. P0021.S007 | reverse complement strand
GGTCTCAGATTATCTGAAAATAAGATTCAAGGTTTTCAGACGACCTTTTAGCGGGTAAATTGCTCTCTAGATTGTTGTTACCGTAAAAGGTCGTCTGAAAATCCTATCCGATCAAAAACAAACCGCCCTTTCGAGCGGTTTGTTTTCAGCTTAAACAGACAGTTATTGTTTTTTGCCGCCGAATACACCGAAGGCATTGTTACTTTTATCTTCTTTGTCATGATAACTGTATCGTCCCGCCATTTCGGCAGCTTTGTCACCGTAGAATCCGCCAGTTACAGAGCCTTGTGCATCTGAAGAAGTCCATTTACCGTTAAAGCTGCTGCCTGTAATATCTGCAGTAAAGGCTCGTTCATTCATGAACCATCTGTCACCACTATTGATTTTACCTGCGATAGTCTTGGTATCGAAGTTGACATCTGCGGTAAACGAACCGGTAGTACGGTAGCCTCCTGTATCACCCACCCAGTTTTCCTTATTATCCAAGTTGCGGGCACGGAAATTCAACACATCGCCGGCATACTTGGCTGTCCCTGACGGTAGAGAGGCACTCATTACCCCCTGAACAAACAAGGAGTAGGCATTATCGGCAAGTTTTGCCGCACCGAAGACAACATTGCTCAAATTGCCTGAAGCAACAAACGATTTGTAGTCCGAACCCAATTCAGTTCGATAGAGCTTGTTGGTAACAGGTGACAAAGCGATTGTCGTACCGTTGATAACGACTTTGGTCAAATCGGCGATATTCGATAAGAAGTATTGCTCGCCTGTTTCACCTTTTTTCAATTCAGCTGCGGCGGCATCATCTTTAGGTTTGGTTACGGGCGCATCAGGTTTGGCAACCGGCGCATCAGGCTGTCCGCCTGCTTGAGCTGCCGCATCTTGGCGTTTTGCACCAAACACACCGCGCGCCACTACGTCTTCATCACGTTGGTTTTTGCCTGCCGCACTATATGTACCGGCAAGTTGGTCTGCCTTCGCGCCAAAGAATCCGCCTTGCATCGTACCTTGCTTGTTGGAGAAGGTGTTGCCGTGCAAATCGCCATTGAAAGACAAATTTTCCGCCATATCGCGCGCATTGGATTTGACGACACCTGCAATCCTATCGCCACCGCTACCACCGCCAACCGTTTGATCGGAATAGCGGTTGATGCCGACATTGATGGTTTTTTGGTCGAAATTGACTCTTGCGGTAACATCGGTTGCTTTGGCGGCAGAATACAGATTGGCCAGCTTGGCTTGCGAACCGGTTTCAAAAATTTCTTGCAGACCTCTTGTATCGATCGGCAGTCCGTTTGGGAAATGCAGGCCGATGCCTTTATAGGTTGCATCCCCTCTTTGGGCTGCAACGGTATCGCTGCCTGATGGCGTGCCTTGGACAAACAACGCCTGTTTCACATCACGCAGATCGCTGACATCGGCAACACCGCCGTAACGAACGTCAGGCAGCAGGTCGCCGCTGTGTACCGCATATTGTGCTGCATCGGCTTTACCGCCGTTCGTACTTCTTTCGCCCAACGTGAACTCACCTGCTTTAACGTCTTTGGTATTAATGGCGACACCATCAAGTACGACGCTGTTTTTATCCGAGGCAGTCGGAGCTTCGGTTTTTGCATATTCCAAATCGCCGGTTTCACGTTTTTTCGCTACCAAGACACCGCCATCCAAAGCCTTGCCCATTACTTTGCCTTCGCCGCCAAAACCT
>NZ_JBQCXA010000042.1:0-1712 GCF_051956855.1 Neisseria sp. P0021.S007 | reverse complement strand
ACTCAAACGCGTCGGCGGCGGATTATTGGTACAAACCCCCGACATCCACCGACTTAACCGCGCCGATTTGAAAGTCGTCTCCAAACGCCAACCGACCGAGCAAGAATGGAACGACCTGATGTTTGTCTGGAACGTCGCCAAATACGTCAAATCCAACGCCATCGTCTTCGGCAAAGGCGGCCAAACCTACGGCATCGGCGCAGGCCAAATGAGCCGAGTGGACAGCACCCGCATCGCCGCCCGCAAAGCGCAGGACGCAGGTTTGGACTTAAACGGCGCCTGTGCCGCTTCCGATGCCTTCTTCCCATTCCGCGACGGCGTAGATGTCATTGCCGAGCAGGGCATCAAAGCCATCATCCATCCTGCAGGCTCCATGCGCGACCAAGAAGTCTTCGACGCAGCGGACGAACACGGCATCGCCATGGTTGTAACCGGCATCCGCCATTTCCGCCACTAATAAGCTGATATAAAATAAAGGCCGTCTGAACCCCATTTTCAGACGGCCTAAGTTTTAATATATGGGATAAGTCATGTCTTTTAGCCAAACCGAGTTGGCAGATTTTGCTGCCAATCTTTTTGTTAACTATGACGAAGGTTTTGAAGGGGATACGCCGCTTACGGATGAGATTATTGCGCGTGTGTAATAGGAGCTGGGCTATTCTCTGCCTATTGACTATATAGCTTTGATGCGCCGTAAAAACGGCGGTAGTTTGAAACGTTATTTTTTTCGTTATACCGATACGGATGGATATGAATGCGAACTTATGGTTCGTGGTATATATGGAATTGGTTTTACGAATAATAATGCCCTGTGCGGTAAAATGGGCAGTCGTTTTTTGGAAGATCCTAAAAATCACGCATTACCGCATATTGGCGTTTACTTTGCCGAAGAAGATAGCGGACACGGATTTTTTGCGCTGGATTATCGCAACATAAATGCCGATGGTGAGCCACCGGTTATCAATATTTATTTGGATAATTTTCATGAAGAATATATTGCCGACAGCTTTGCTGCTTTTATTCGCCGTTTGACTGCAGATGAGTAAGCAGGGCGGATAAGTAGTTAGGATTTCAAATATTCTTGTTACTAATAAGCTGATATAAAATAAAGGTCGTCTGAAAACCGATTTCAGACGGCCTTTTTCAATACATTAAATCAAGACAAAGCAACAAAGCCATATCTATTCCGATTCATACGGCAACAAAACGTCCCAAGTCTAAAACCAACCCACTCAGAGAAAAAACATGAAACACATCCTCCTTATCCTGACCCTCGCCACACTCACCGCCTGCGCCTCCAGCCATACCGGCGGCTACGGCTATGCCGGAAACAACGGCGCTTCCGCAGGCGTGACCCAAACATTCCGTTGGTAAGGCCGTCTGAAATACGGCATGGTGTTACACCATAGAAAACAGACCGATTCCAAACGTAAAGGCAAGTTTTACACTTGCCTTTTTTATACTATTTAGCGGCTCAATAACGCATCAATTCGCATCATTAAGCCGCCATTTAAATGTTAGAAAACGTTAAAGGCCGTCTGAAAACAGACTGTATAAACCCATCACATGATTCAAATCAACCTTCAATACAAATCTCATTAAATTTCTAAATAAAAGCTGACATATAAATCTATCACTAAAATAACTATCCTGTTAACATATTATTTAATAATCATTATTGGTTAAAAATTCAAAAAAAATCATATAATTAT
>NZ_JBQCXA010000041.1:0-1717 GCF_051956855.1 Neisseria sp. P0021.S007 | reverse complement strand
CTTTCAATGCCGAAGACGACAGACTGCTTGGCCCGAATTTGAGTTTGCCGTTTTTGCTTAAATTCCCGGCACTCTTCACTACCTTTGCGGCGGCACGCGAGCGGACAATGGCAGATGCCGTCCCGCCGCTGACAACCATAAATGCTGCATTGGTTCCAACCCGGGCATCAAACATTGCGTCCATTCTGCCTGCAAGTTGCGGATCGTTGATATATGCTTCGTCGCGAACCGCTTTCCAGTTTTCGTAGGACATCACAACTTTGTTGACTGTTTGCACGGGACTGGAAACGGCTTCGGCCAATGGAACAATGGTATTGTCCCACGGGTGGCGTATGCCCTCCCATGTGCCTACAACAATCTCTTTGGCTGCCAGATAGGATGCTTCTAATTCATAGGCTTCGTAAGAGCGGATGTAAAGGTCTTTGCCCTTTGGATTGTTTTGGTAGATCTTATCTGCTCTGGCTCTCAGGCTTCGTTCGCCGGGTGTGAATCCGTCTAAACGGTTTAGGGCATTATTCTCCACCGCATTCTGCCCCAACACGCCCCCTACCTGTGCGTTGAACAGGGCATTGGTGTTTGCGCCGTTGGTGCCGTTCAGGATGCCTCCGGCGGCACCGACTACCGAAGCAACCGCACCGGTCTACGCTTTGATCTCTTCTTTGATGTGTTCGGGTAACAGGTTGGGATTGAATTTCCCCGTTATCGGGTCGATGGCAGTGCGGCCGTCGTCGTATTGTTTGGCCAGGTATTCGGCTGCGCGTTCGGCGGCAACGGCGGCGCTGCCGCCGGCCAGCGGGTCGGCGCCGTTGGCGTAGGCTAAGGCGGCACCGAGCATAAAGTGGCTGATTGCTTGCGCGGCTTCGTTTTTGTTTTCACCGTGGCCGAAGCGCTTGCCGATGGCGGCTGCGGCATACGGTGCCAACGTATTGGCCGCCAGCTGTAAATCACCCTGGCCGCCCAATGCGCCGGTAATCAGGGTTTCGGCGGCGCTAAGCGCACGGCTTTTGCTGCCGCCTATGCCCCAGCTTCGGGCTTCTTGGTAGGCTTGGGCGTAGGCGGGGGAATGGGCCAGCATCTCCTGCTGCCGTTGTGCGTCGCTTAGGCTGAGATAGTGTTCGTAGCTGCCGTCGTTTTGTTCTTCCAGACGGCCTTCGTGGGCGGCTTGTTGTTTTTCCAGCTCTTCGGCTGCCGCTTTGGCACGGTTGCTCCTATAGGTGCCGACGGCACTGTGGATGGCGGCAGTCGATTGGGCGACGGTTTGCTGTTTGTCGAGTAGGTTTTGCAGATCGGGAACGCTGTCGGCACCGTGATGGGCAGTGGCCGAATCGGTATGGATGCCGAGAGCGCGGGCACTGGTTTTTTTGCCGCCGATGGTGATGTTGCCTTCGCTGAGTACGGAGCGGGTATAGCCTTGGCTGTCGCCGCTTTCATGCTGCGGCAGGGTGGGGCTGTAGTTGAGGCCTTTGTTCATGTTCTGGCCGGCGGTTTGGGACGCACGACCAAAGGCGCTTTGATTGAAGCCGTTGCTTCCTTTCAGGCTGCCGCCGTAGCCGGCGCCGATGCCCATGCTGCTGGCGCTGTAGCTGCTTTCGTTGCGGATGTCTTCAAAGCTGAAACTGCGGGCGGTCAGTTCGTTGTGGTCTTTGTCTGCGGCAGAAGCGATGGCGCCGCCTTTAAGCCGGACGCTGTCGGCTGTGATGTGGTAGCCGCCTTCGCC
>NZ_JBQCXA010000040.1:0-1727 GCF_051956855.1 Neisseria sp. P0021.S007 | reverse complement strand
GAATTAATTTAAATGGTTCAAAAAGTAATTCTTTGGACGTCTTTTCTGATAATCTAGGCCGTTTTTCTTCTCATGTTGATATTGACATTCCTAATTCATCACCATCAAGGATTACTGTTAGCACTCCATCAGATAAACGTGTCTATGTTTATTACAATACATATAAAGAAGGTACAGTTCCAGAATCAGAAAAAGAGAAGATTGCACAAAATCAAAGCCAAGTAAAACCTGAAGATTTCATGCTGACACAAAAAGAAATGTTAGACATTCTCAAGCGTATGCTTGAAAACAATCAGACAAACCATGCCGAGTTGATGAACCAACTGGCAAAAATGGGCGTTATGAATCAATCTGCCGAGCCAAGCACATTTAGCCCTGATACCGCACTTAGTGCGCCATATACCCCTGAAGGTAGTAGCACCCCTCAACAAACAAGATTCAAAATGAATCAAGATGGCACTGTAGGCGTTGATTATGTTCCGCGTCCAGATTTAAAGCCAAACAGTCCAGAAGCACCGAATAAGCCCGAAAAGACAACACCGAGCAGACAGGAGAGTCCAGACACGCCAAACGCACCAAATAGCCCGAATTCGCCAAATACACCGAATCAGCCGAACAATCCGACAGGGCAGCAAAATCAAAACGAAGAGAATCAGAAACAAGATTTTTGTAAGCAGAACCCGAATACTGCTCAATGTATTTTGGGAGGAAAGTCGGAAGATATTAAACTACCTGAACAGACCATAGACCTGAATTTCAAGCCTTTGGACGTGTTCCAGTCTGACGGGAAGTGTCCCGCTCCCCGCTCCGTAGATTTCGGTGCATTGGGACAGGTAGAGTTCAGCTATGACCCGTTGTGCGACTTGGCGCGCAAGCTGCGCCCCATCTTCATCGCAATATGCGTGCTGACATGTGCCTATTTTGTCTATGAATCCGTAAAGGAATTGTGAAATGAACTGGGCATCATTGATAACAGGCGTCCTCATGTCCGTAGCAGGGCGCATACTGACCGCCGTAGGTTTGAGTTTTATTTCAGTAACAGGACTGAATGCTTTGCAGGATTATTTCATTAACGAAATAAGCCGTAGTATCGGCGGTTTCCCCGACGAAGCCTTGCAAATACTGTATATAGCGGGATTCGGTGTCATTCTGAATTGGATATTTGGTGCGTTCAGCTTCGTAATATCCCTAAAAGGCTTTAAAAAACTGTCTACCATCATTCAGTCGAAATAGGAAGAAAACATGTTATATCTGTTAACAGGCGTACCGGGTTCGGGCAAAACCCTGAAAGTCGTTTCCATGCTTGCCAAGCAAAAAGACTTTATGAATCGTCCGCTTTATGTAGACGGCATTCTTGACCTGAAAATACCACATGAAGAAATACCAGAAGGAGAAAGCATTCAGACATGGCCGAAGTGGGCACCGCCGGGCGCGATTATCGTTGTTGACGAATGCCAACGCATATTCCGCCCACGTCCTAGCGGTTCGAAAGTACCTGACTACGTCGCCGAACTTGAAACACATAGACACCGTGGTCTTGATTTCCTCTTGATAACTCAACATCCCCGTCTGATAGACGTCCATTTGCGCGGACTGATAGAACACCACACCCATTTCGGCAAGACTAATTTAGGACTGCGCCGTAAGCTCGAATGGACGACAGGCGGCGCAAAAGACCCTGAAAGCAGGGCAAACATCAGGGAAGCCCTAATCAGCGTGTATAGGCT
>NZ_JBQCXA010000039.1:0-1727 GCF_051956855.1 Neisseria sp. P0021.S007 | reverse complement strand
ATACCTGCAGATGAACAATAAAAAACTTGCCGTATTTGCCCGCCTCCACGCGTTTGGCGATTTGGATGTCTTCAATATAGTAGTTCAAATGCTTGAGGATGGAGAGCGACCACAGTTTGAGTTAATGGCCGGCATTGGATGCGCGGTGGTGGATGTAGTCGAGGTGGTGGATGTAGTCGGGGTAGTGGATGTAGTCGGGGTAGTGGATGTAGTCGGGGTAGTGGATGTAGTCGGGGTAGTGGATGTAGTCGGGGTAGTGGATGTAGTCGGGGTAGTGGATGTAGTCGGGGTAGTGGATGAGCGTGCCGGCAATCAGCTGCCAAAGCTCAAGCCTGCGGCTGCGGCGTGGAATGGGCAGCAGATCTTGGGTAAGCCCCCAGCCTGCATAGAAAGGCAGGCCATAGCAGCTGACTTTTTTGCCGCGCAACAAGGCTTCAAAACCGGTCAGCGAAGTCATGGTATGTACTTCGTCTGCGTATTGGAGACAGGTCAGGATATCTGCTTGCTCGGCGGTTTGGTCGGCATATCGTGCCGTATCTTCAGGGGAAATATGGCCGATACGGTTATCGCTGACTACATCGGGATGCGGTTTGTAGATGATATAGGCATCGGGATTGCGTTCGCGTACGGTACGAAGCAGATCCAGATTGCGATAGATTCGGGGCGAACCGTAGCGGATAGACGCATCATCTTCAACCTGGCCGGGAACGAGGATCACGGTTTTGTCGGTTGATGGAGCGGTAAAGTCTGAGCTGTCGACGTTGTATTTGCTGATGTGGTTTTCGGTCAACATTTTTTGCAGCTTCAAGGCCGTCTGAAAGTCTTGATCGTCGAAGTTTTGGTTTTGCAGGATGTGTTCAAGACGGGACGGGATTTCGGCATTGAAATAAATGCCCATATCGTCGGTAACGAGCGACAGCGGCGGGACTAAATTAGAACCAAGCCCGACCGAGCGGATAAAGCCGTCTTCCATGCGCAGCAGGGGGATGTGGTGTTGTTCGGCAAAACGGACGATGGCCTCTTTACCGTTGCCCCAGGCAAGGATGCGTGCATCATCGGACAGTTTGACTCCGGCCAGTTTTTGGGTGGAGGAGATAAATTTCAGACGGCAAGAGGGTACGTTAAAGAATGGTTTGGCAACCGCGCGTTTCCACAAAGACATGCCGACACAATACAACTCGCCACGCAATTTGTCGTTTTTACGTTTGACCGTTGCCAGATAGTCGATGATATCAAAGAGGCTACCTGCTTCGCCGGTATTGGGGTTGAGGTAGCGGCTGTATTGCAGATAGGCCGCGGCGAAGAGCTGCAGCAAGTTGCGGGGGCGCGTCGTTGGGTTCGAACAAGGCTATCGATTTTAGGATGGCGGTCGTCGTTCACGCCCCATCCGGCATACCACGGCAGGCCGAAGGTGGTCAGCGGTTTGCCGCACAAAAGCGCCTCAAAACCCATTTGTGAGGTAACGCAATAAACCTTATCGACGTTTTGCAACAAAGAAATCGGATTGATGTCTTCTGCCAAAAGATGGACGCGGTGTTGCTGCGCCAGCCGGGTCAGATAGCCTTGTTTTTTGCCGCACAAAACATCGGGATGGGTTTTGACCCAGATATCGGCTTGCGGGTTTTCATTCAAGGCCGTCTGAAACATCAGTTCAAACGTAGAGGCGTCTGCGCCGCCATATTGGATGGCCATATCGCCGAAGGTTTGGTCGATGATGAGGACGGTTT
>NZ_JBQCXA010000038.1:0-1729 GCF_051956855.1 Neisseria sp. P0021.S007 | reverse complement strand
CGGCATGAAACCGCATAAAGGGGAAACTCTGAAATGCGGCAAATGTGTGGACAGGCAGTTTACAGCCGAGCAACACGTCCAAAAAGAAATCAAACCCCTTACAGGAAAATCGATATGAATAAAGTCTTTAAAGTCATTTGGAACCACGCGACCCAGACATGGACCGCGGTTTCCGAGATCAGCCATGCACACGGCAAAAAATCCGCTTCTGACAAGCGTAAAGCCGTAGCTGCTGCAGTTGCAGCGGCAGGTGCTTTGATGGCTTCTAGTGCTGCTCAAGCAGGTGTGGAAACATCTGCTAGTACGATTACCATTAAATCAGATAATACCGGGAATGTCATTGGTACCAATCAAGGTATTGGCAATATCAATATCGGTACTGGCGCAAATACTTACAGAAACAACGGTAATAATGTAGTCTCTCATGACGCAATTGCGATTGGTTCTAGTGCGACTGGTACTGGTGATAAATCAGTAGCTATTGGTAAAGATGCAAAAGCAATTCAAGAAAATGGTGTTGCAGTTGGTTTTGGTGCAACTAATCAGTCTATTGACTCTGTTGCGATCGGTACAAAAGCAACATCAGGCAAAGATATGGACGTAGCTATTGGTAAGCAAGCAAATGCTAGTGGTGGCGAGTCTCTTGCTTTTGGTTCTGGATCAAAAGCATCTGGTCAGGCTACTATTGCCGTAGGTAAATCATCTAATGCTTCTGGTTCTTCTGCAGTTTCTGTTGGTTATGAGTCTGCTGCAGCTGGTAATAATGCTGTAGCTGTTGGTAAAAATACGACTGCAAGTGCTACCAATGCGGTTGCTGTTGGTTTGCGTGCTACTGCTACCGGTACTCGAGCTATTGCAACAGGTGCTGGTTCTACAGCAAGTGGCGAGCAATCTCTCGCAACAGGTTTTACAGCAAAAGCTTTGGGTAATAACTCTGTCGCTCATGGTAATGACGCAGTTGCTAGCCAAGCTGCTGACGTTGCTGTAGGTTTTGAAGCAAAAGCTGATGGTACCTCTACTGGTGCTGATAGTGATGGTGTTGTGGGTGCTAATAATGCCGGTTCAGCTATGGCAATCGGTACTAATGCTCAAGCAACCGGTATCGTAGCAACTGCCATCGGTCAACGTTCTCAAGCCCTGGCAAACGGTGCGGTAGCATTGGGTGGCGATGCTCAAGCTAAAAAAGGTTCTGCCGTAGCAATCGGTCGCGGTTCTGTCGCTGACGGCATTTCTGCTTCTGCCTTCGGTCCTGCTGCTAAAGCAAGTGCTCAATACGCGGTAGCATTGGGTGTACAAAGTAACGCTGCTTCTACGCAAGCGATTGCATTAGGCCGTGGCGCTCAAGCCAATGGCGGTGAATATGCAACTGCTCTGGGTAACGATGCTCAAGCAACAGCTAGAAACACTCTGGCTTTGGGTACTGAAGCTAAATCTACTATCGAAAACAGCGTAGCTCTGGGTAACGGTTCTACAACCAGCAACTTCGTACCTACTAGCAGCGGTACTGTTCGCGGCTACACTTACGGTGGTTTTGCAGGCGCAACCAGTGGTTTAAATGACGGCGCAGTATTGTCTGTAGGTTCTGCAGGTAAAGAACGTCAAATCCAAAACGTTGCCGCAGGCCGTATTTCTCAAACTTCTACCGATGCAATCAACGGCTCTCAATTGTTCGCCGTAGCAAGCCGCATCGAAAATCTGAATCCGTTTGTATTCTCAGGCCACAATGAGA
>NZ_JBQCXA010000037.1:0-1733 GCF_051956855.1 Neisseria sp. P0021.S007 | reverse complement strand
ACGGCGACACCCCGCGCCACGGTTACAGCGAAGACAACAAAGAATTTGCTTTAAATGCCGACTACCGCGGCGAAAAAGTGCGCGTGGCGTTCGACTCCATCTACGCGAAACGCAAAACCAACGGCGGTCGCGCGCGTATGCAGGACATTCAAAACGCCAACGGCCGCTTGTTTGACGCACCTGAAGGCAAAGTGAATTTGGCGCCGAGCTGGCAGGCTCAAAACACGCGCGGTCAGACCAATATGCTGACTTTTGAATGGGATGCGTTTGAAAATGCCCAAATTACAGGCGGTATTGGTTATAACAATGCGCGCTATTATGGCAATTTCGCCTCTCCTACCGTTACAAGCAGCGGTTTGACCTACAATTCAGGTCGCGCGCGTTTGACCGACCAGCGTTTTAAAACGCTCAGTATGAATCTGACTGCACGCGGCGAATTTGAAACCGGTCCGGTAAGCCACAACTGGAGTACCGCATTTGACCGCATCGACCGCAAACGCACTACTTATCAAGGCGCACGTCAAACAAGAAGCAGCGTTATCGATCCGAGCATCGACATTCCTACTCAATTGGCAAAATTGGATTCCAACTTAGGCAGCGCGTGGAACCCAACCCCTTCATTGGATACCGTGATCAAAGTAAACAGTTTGGCGGTATCTGACACGCTTGGTTTTGCCGACAACAAATACCGCCTCACTTTAGGCGGGCGTTTCCAAGCCGTCGAGCAGAAAAACAAATTAAACGGCCGCAAAGCAGATGCGAGCCGTTTCAGCCCGATGTTGATGGCAGCATGGGTTCCGCAGCCCGATTTGGTGGTTTACGGAAACTATATGGAAGATTTGGAGCCGTCCGACATTCGTACTGATGACGACGGTCATGTAACGATGGCAGATCCGCGCGTCAGCCGCCAATTTGAAGTCGGCGTACGCAAAAACTGGGGCGACTTTGTAACCACTTTAAACGCGTTCCAAATCAAACGTCCGGGCTACTGGCGCGGCAACACAACTTCAGGTACTGATTTCGCAGCGCGCAAAAATGCAGGCTTGGCTTATAGCGGTTCCGAGCAAGGCATGGAGCGCAGCCGCGGTATTGAGTTCAATACCTATGCCAACTTGTTGAACAAAACCCTGCGTCCGACTTTCGGTCTGATGTATCTGCAATCAACCGTAAAAGATTATCCGAATTTCGCCGACAATTTAGTTAACGGCGTACAAGTCGCCAACCCGCGCGTGATTGCCAAAGCAGGCGTGGAATGGGACACCCCGTTTGCCAAAGGCTTGACCCTGAACGGCAACGTTTCGTACTTCGGCAAGTCTTACCAAGACACGCAAAAACAATACGCCTTCCCGTCCTACACTTTGGTTGACATAGGCGCGCGCTACAAAACCAAGCTCGGCAAAAATACGTTGACCGTCAGCAGCTCGGTAGAAAACCTGTTCAACAAAAACTACTGGCAGGTACAGCGCGGCCAATACGACCGCAGCTTCGCCGTTGTCGGCATGCCGCGTACTTATTGGCTAAAAGCGGAATTGGATTTCTAATCTGATTTCGGTTTGACCGTAATAGCAGGCCGTCTGAAAGGGAATGATAAAGAGCAAGAATTTGGTTTTTATCCCTTTTCAGACGGCCTGATTTGATTGCCTTATGTTTTTTGCTTGAAAAATCTTACATGTTTTTTATGGATTTCACGCGAAACAAGGTTAATATTCCATTTTCACAATACATCATTCGAG
>NZ_JBQCXA010000036.1:0-1742 GCF_051956855.1 Neisseria sp. P0021.S007 | reverse complement strand
TATAAAGGCCGTCTGAAAGTCATTGGGCTTTCAGACGGCCTTTTCTGTCGTTAAATCAAAATGTGCTAAAATCAAGCTTTAAAAAATATATTTGAAACCCACATTCCCCTCATGAATACTACCAACACACCAACAAACATCATCGTCGGCCTTTCCGGCGGCGTCGATTCATCCGTTACCGCAGCCCTGCTCAAACAGCAAGGCCATCAAATCAGTGGCGTGTTCATGCAGAACTGGGAAGATGACGACAACGACGAATATTGCAGCATCAAACAAGATTCCTTTGATGCTATTGCCGTTGCCGATATCATCGGAATCGATATCGACATCGTCAATTTTGCTGCGCAATATAAAGACAACGTATTTGCCTATTTCCTCAAAGAATACAGCGCGGGCCGCACGCCAAATCCGGAGTCTTGTGCAATGCTGAAATTAAATTCAAATGCTTTTTGGACTATGCCATAGAGCAGGGTGCCGATACCATTGCCACCGGGCACTATGCCCGCAAAGAAGTTCGCAACGGAGTGCATTACCTGCTCAAAGGCTTGGATCAAAACAAAGACCAAAGCTATTTCCTGTACCGCCTCAAACCTTTCCAACTCGAGCGCGCAATTTTCCCATTGGGCGAGTTGGAAAAACCTGAAGTCCGCCGTCTTGCCGAAGAATTCAAATTACCGACCGCAACCAAAAAAGACAGTACCGGTATTTGCTTTATCGGCGAACGCCCGTTCCGCGAATTTCTGCAAAAATACCTGCCGACCAATAATGGCAAAATGGTTACCCCTGGAGGCAAAGTAGTCGGCGAACACGTCGGCCTGATGTTTTACACGCTGGGCCAACGCAAAGGCTTGGGTATCGGCGGCGCAGGCGAGCCATGGTTTGTTGCGGCCAAGGATTTGACCAAAAACGAACTGATTGTCGTCCAAGGTCATGACCATCCTTTGCTTTATACACAAAGCCTGATTATGAACGATTTGAGTTTCACATTGCCGGAACGTCCGAAAGAAGGCCGCTATACCTGCAAAACGCGCTACCGCATGGCTGACGCGCCTTGTACGTTGCGTTACTTGGATGATAAAACCATCGAGCTTGTTTTTGACGAGCCGCAATGGGCGGTAACTCCCGGACAGTCAGCGGTACTGTACGACGGCGATGTGTGCTTGGGCGGCGGTATCATCATGTCCACCGACAAGCCTGTCATTATTACTGCTTAATAAAAGGGCCGTCTGAAAACGAAGCGGCAGATTGAATAAAGCCTTTCAGACGGCCTCGATTTCAAAAAACGACTAAATAAAAGACTGATCAACATGGAAAAACTCTGGCTCAAAAGCTACGAACAAGGCGTCAACCCCGAAATCGATATCTCTCAATACAGCTCCATCAGCGACGTATTCCGTCAAAGTGTCGAGAAATTCTCGGATAAACCGGCTTTTCAAAACATGGGCAAAACGCTGACTTATGCCGAAGTGGGCAAGTTGGCGACCGATTTTGCGTCTTACCTGCAAAACGTATTGAAACTGCCGCGCGGTGAGCGTGTGGCAATTATGATGCCGAACGTTTTGCAATATCCGATTGCGCTTTTCGGTATTTTGCAGGCAGGTTTGGTGGCAGTGAATACGAATCCGCTTTATACGCCGCGCGAGTTGGAACATCAGTTGAAAGACAGCGGCGCGACAACGATTGTCGTGTTGGAGAACTTTGCCAATACGCTGGAATTGGTGTTGCCGCGTACACAAATCAAA
>NZ_JBQCXA010000035.1:0-1742 GCF_051956855.1 Neisseria sp. P0021.S007 | reverse complement strand
GTATTTGTTTAAGGTAAACCGATTGTTTAGTTACAGCTGTGATAGAATAGCCTGAACTTGACTTTTAAATATTGATTAAGGATGACATGATGTCTATTGTTAAAAATTCCGTAGTTTCCCTGCATTATGAAATGTACGATGCAAACAACCAGTTGTTGGACAAAACCGAAGAGCCGATTGCTTACCTGCATGGCGGTTATGACGGTATTTTCCCTTTAGTGGAAGAAGCGTTGCACGGCAAAAATGTAGGCGATACCGTTGAAGTGGCTTTGTCGCCTGATGATGCCTTCGGCGAGCAAGATCCTGAACTGGTACGCATTGAAGATGTAAGCGTATTTCCTGTTGAAGTTGAAGTCGGCATGATGTTTGAAGCCGATGATCCGGAAACCGGCGATGTATTGATTTATCGTGTAACCGATGTTGCCGACGGTAAAGCCGTAGTGGATGGCAACCATCCTTTGGCCGGTATGAAAGTATTGTTCAAGGCGACCGTTGAAGGTGTGCGCGATGCGACCGAGGAAGAAATTGCCCATGGTCACGTACATGGCCCGCACGGTCATCACCACCACTAATCAGGCTTGAAGCATGATAAAGGCCGTCTGAAAAGGAATGAAACCTTCCTTTTCAGACGGCCTTTAAGTTTTTACAAGACAGATAAATAGGAAATTTTGGCGCAGGTCAAATCAAACAGGGAAATATGGATTTTGTTAGAGACTACAATAAACTACATGTAACGGTGCAACAAGATCTGTATTAAGATTCAGATATTGGTAAAACAGGCAGAGTGCAATGAGTGAGACATTGGAGCAGCAGGCCGTAGAGGCCGGTATTGATTTAGGCTACCACGACATCAACGGTATATATCATGCGACCAAACCTGAAGTTTTGGAATCGATCGTTGCTGTTTTGGACAAAAGCAAACCGGATTCAGACGGCCTTTATCTGAATACGATGATCGTGCATGAAAACGGCGAAGAATCTTTACAGATGCCGTCTGAATTTCATGGTGCAGAAGCGGTTGTATTGATTGATGAGGCGGATGAGTGCCAGAACTTGACTTTATATCCGGGCGACAACGATACGCTTTGGATTAAGCTGCCCCAACTGGCTTGCGGTTATTACACCTTGTCGGCCGAGACCGGCGGCAAATGTCGCCTTGTGCGCCTGATTGTTGCGCCTGAATCGGTTTATCAGCCTAAACTGCTTGCCAATGGCGGTCGGATGAATGGTTTGACCATGCATTTGTACAGCCTACGTTCCGAGCGCAACTGGGGCATAGGCGATTTTACCGATTTGCTGAACCTGATGAAATATGCAGCAGAGAAAAAGCTGGACTTTGTCGGTATCAACCCTTTGCACGCCTTGTTTACCAGCAAGCCTGCCTTTGCCAGTCCGTATAGCCCTTCTTCGCGTGAATGGCTCAATCCGATTTATTTGGATATCGAGAAAGTCGGTGCGTTTACTTATAACGAGCAACTGAAAAACTGGTTGGCACAACCGAAAATCCGTCAGCGCATTGCCGCTTTGCGTGTTACGGAAACGGTGACTTATACGGCGGTTTGGGTATGCAAGCGTGATGCACTGCACATGGCGTTTAACGCGTTTGAACAAGATACTTGCGAAGCTGCGGTAAATGAACGTGCTGCATTTGAATCGTTTGTGGTGGAAAAAGGCAAAGCCTTACAGGGCTTCGGTTTGTTTGAGGTTTTGGACCAGTATTACAGCCGTCCTGGACAAGTGGG
>NZ_JBQCXA010000034.1:0-1769 GCF_051956855.1 Neisseria sp. P0021.S007 | reverse complement strand
ATCCGAGCCAAACCGAGACCTTTACCCTGCCCGACGGCAACACACTGCACATCCGCGCACTAGAGCCTGAAGATGCCGAAGCCAAACAAAAATTTGTCCGCCAATTACCCGCGGCCGACCGCTATACGCGCTTCATGACCCATACCAACGAGTTGCCGCTGCCCACACTCGCACGGCTGACCCGTCCCGATTTCCATACCGAATGCACGTGGGCAGCCTTCGCTTCAGACGGCCATATTGTTGCAGTCAGCCGCTACAGCCGCATCAATCGCAATGAGTGCGAGTTCGGCATTACTTTAGCGCCTGAAGCACGCAAAACCGGCTTGGCAGGCAAAATGATGAGCCTCATCATCCAAACTGCCACACAGCAAGGTTACCAAACTATGAATGCGGAAATCCTCAAAGAAAACACACCGATGCTCAAACTCGCTGAAAAATCAGGATTTACCGTCACCCCATCGGAAACCGACCGCGGTCTGTATCAAGCAAGCCTCGATTTGAACAAATGGCAAAACAGCAACAAAAACAAATAAAAACTTGCATAACCCGTGTGAAATATCCTAAAATTAGCGGTTTCTATATATCCGCATTTTTCAAAAGGACTCAAAATGGTAGTTATCCGTTTGGCTCGCGGCGGCTCAAAACACCGCCCTTTCTTCAACGTAGTTGTAACTGACTCTCGCAACCGTCGTGACGGCCGCTTCATCGAGCGCGTAGGTTTCTACAACCCCGTTGCCAACGAAAAACAAGAACGCGTACGTTTCGACGCAGACCGCATCAACCACTGGGTTGCTCAAGGCGCGAAAGTTAGCGACGCAGTTGCCAAACTGATTAAAGAGCAAAAAATCGCTGCTTAATCAGCTAAAACGACCATGACAGACACTCAAAAACGGGTAGCCATGGGCTACATCAAAGGCGTATTCGGCATTAAAGGCTGGCTTAAAATTGCCGCCAATACCGAATATACCGACAGCCTGCTGGACTACCCCGAGTGGCAGTTGTGCAAGGATGGTAAAGCCCTGAATGTTGTGCTTGAGGCAGGTAAAATTGCCAATGGCGAACTTCAGGTCAAATTTGAAGGTATAGACGATCGCGATCAAGCATTTACCTTGCGCGGCTATACCATCGAAATCCCCAGAGAGTCATTCTCCCCTACTGAGGAAGACGAATACTACTGGGCAGATTTAGTCGGCATGACCGTCATCAACAAAGAAAACATCGTCCTCGGCAAAGTCAACAACCTGATGGAAACCGGTGCCAATGATGTTTTGATGATTAAAGGCGAACACGGACAAATCCTGATTCCCTTTGTCTCCAACTATATCGAATCTGTCGATACCGACAGCAAAACCATTATTGCCGACTGGGGTTTGGACTACTGATGCTGATTCAAGCCATCACCATTTTCCCAGAGATGTTCGACAGTATTGTCGAATACGGCGTTACAGGCAGAGCAAGAAAACAAAATCTTTGGCAGTTTCAAGCCATCAATCCCCGAAAATTTGCCGACAACAAACTTGGCTATATCGATGATCGCCCCTTCGGAGGTGGTCCGGGAATGATTATGATGGCGCCGCCGCTTCAAGCGGCAATCGAAGAAGCCAAAGCAAACTCGCAAAAACCTGCCAAAGTAATTTACCTCAGTCCGCAAGGTCAGCCGCTGACACATAAAAAAGCGGCAGAACTTGCCGAACTGCCCCATCTTGTTCTTCTATGCGGACGCTATGAAGGCATAGATGAAAGACTGCTGCAAAGCAGTGTGGACGAAG
>NZ_JBQCXA010000033.1:0-1818 GCF_051956855.1 Neisseria sp. P0021.S007 | reverse complement strand
GTCGTAGTGGTATTCGGTGTGCTGTTCCAGCGCATCGGTAATACGCGCCAACTGTCCTTCGGGGGTGTAGGCCAGTTTGGTTTCGTAACCCGAGCAGTCGGTAATCCGGTCGGGCTGATGGTTTTCGTTATAGTGGTATGCGGTACTGCTGCCGTTCGGATCGGTTACCGACAGCAACAGACCGTTGCCGGCATATTCGAAACGGGTGATGTGTTTCAGCGGGTCGGTATGGGTCAGCAGGTTGCCCGCTTCGTCATAGGTATAGCCGTGGTAACGGCTTTCGGCATCGCTTTTGCGGATCAGACGGTAGTTGTCGTCATAGTCGAAATGCAGGATGACGCCGTCCGGACGGATAATGCTTTCTACCTGGCCTTCGTTGCTGTATTGATAACGGGTAACGCGTCCCATTGCATCGGTATGGCTGAGCAGACGGCCCAAGTCGTCGCGTTCCATCAGGTTGGTACTGCCGTCGGCAAACACCCGTTTGGTCAACTCATTGTTGTAGTCGTAATGATATTGCTCGGTACGGCCCAATATGTCGGTTACCTCGGTGTAACCTTCGTGATAGGTAAAACGCCATTCCTCGCCCAAAGAAGTCCGGTTGCGGATGACTTTGCCGGTCGGGGTGTAATGGTCGTATTCGTATTCCGATACCAATCCGGCCGCATCCGTATGCGACACCATCAGATTGTTTTTATAGCCGAAGCTGCGTTTGACATTACCGTCGCGGCCGATGACGCGGATCAGGTCACCACTGCCGTCGTATTCATAGCGGACCAGCGGCATACCGACCCGGACCGTTTCGCCAAAGGATGGTAAACCCTCCAACAGCGACACCGACAGCAGCCGCATTCTAGGCGACTGCTCATCGGCCACATTGCCGAAGTTTAGCGAGAACACCCGGCCGTTGCCGTCGATGACGTATTGCGGCAGACCGGTCAGCGGATGATAGACGAAACGCTGATGGTTGCCGTTGGCGTCTTCCACCGCGACCAGCGGGAAGAGGGTGGAATCTTCATCAGAACCGTCCTCCGCCACCACCAAAGGCGCAAAACGCAGCGCTATCGAACCGTCCAGAGAAGCAATGACATAATGGCCGTCCGGGTTCTTGCTGAACCAAATCTGTTCGCTCTCAAACAATACCGGCTCTTCGTCATCTTCATCGACTTCCGGCAAAGGGAACAAACGGCCCTGATCGTCGATATAGGCCAATCCGGCCGCATCGCGGATAATGCGCTGGCAGCCCGGTACGCTCCAGCCCTCGCCGAGCCAGCCGGTACCGTCTTGGTCGGAATAATAGCTGCGGCTCCATACCAGCGGCAGAATACCTTCAAAGGCAAAGTCGGTTTCACCCTCCAAAAACTTCAAACCGTGTATCGGATTGACTGGACGGCCGGCACCTACCGCACCCTTGCAGGACAAACAGGTTTTAGGGGGGAGTCTTTTGCTGAACTTGCCGTTCATATGGAACATATCGCCAGTACGCACGATATAGCGTTTGCGGATTTTAACCGAGGAAGAATGGCGCATCGGCCAGGCCGGTTTGGTGGCGGTGCGGCTTTTTACCCCTTTACGGCCCGGAAGGGCGATTTCATCGCCATAAGTTTTGTGCGTCTTACTGGCATTAAAGACAAAAGCAGGCTTGCGGTTGAGGCGTACGTCTTTGGCGACGGTTTTGGCACCGCCGAGATCAGCAAAGAGTGGGAAGGGGATGGGTGGAACGGAAGGGGGAGCGGGTGGAGGCGGCCAGCAGAAATCGGGGACGGTAAAGACAACGCGGAATTTGCTGCTTTTACGGGCGATTTTATTGACGGCCAT
>NZ_JBQCXA010000032.1:0-1821 GCF_051956855.1 Neisseria sp. P0021.S007 | reverse complement strand
CATATAAATCAATCACTTATAGAGTGGCATAATGCCGAAGTGTTCCATGGGTGTCAAAAACTTTAAGCTATTTTTTCATTGGCGGACGCGCCAAACTCCAGCAAAAAATCTTACCTGCGCCTGATTTTTTCAGCGTTTTCGCCAATTCGTTTAAAGTCGAGCCGGTGGTGAAAACATCATCAATTAACAGAATATTACACGCCTTCGGCAATTCGGCTTTGATTTTGAATGCATTCTTGATATTTCGCAGACGTTCGTCGCTTTTCAGCGTACTTTGCGGCTCGCCATGCCGTCTGAAAACTGCGTGGCGCGGCAGCAGCGTCCAGCCGTAGCGTTTTGCCAAAATATCCGTCAACGCCTCGCTTTGGTTGAATCCGCGCTTGAGCCGCCGCTCTTTGCTCAAAGGCATGGGCAGGACAAAATCAAAGTGTTCCGTCGCCAGCCAGTCCGGTGCGTTTTGGCACATTAAATCCGCCAACGGACGGCTCATGCCCAAATCGGCCAAGTGTTTCAGCTCGCGTATCATGCTGCTGACGGGTGGTTCGTAATACAGCGAGGCCCACATTCTATCAAATGCGGGCGGCTTTTTCTGACAACTGCCGCACACTGCCCCGCCCGCGACATGGCGGAAACACAAAGGGCAGCTTTGTGCTGCGTCGATAAAATATTCCGTCAAATCGTTTACGCAGCCTCTGCAAAGGCCGTCTGAAACGGAATCGTGGCATAATACGCAACATCGCGCATTGAGCTGTTTCAAACTGCGCCACCAAGAAAGAACATTCATGCCACACTCCGCCAAAAAAGTTTATCTGATACACGGTTGGGCGGCGAACCGCCATGTATTCGACGATTTGATACCGCGCCTGCCTGCCGATTGGGACGTCCGCGCGCTTGATTTGCCCGGACACGGCGATGCGCCTTTTACCGAGCCGTTTGATATTGCCGCCGTTGCCGAAGCCTTCGCCGGACAAATCGACACGCCGGCACACATTCTCGGCTGGTCGCTGGGCGGACTGGTTGCCCTGTATCTGACCGCGCTTTATCCCGACAAAATCCAATCGCTCTGCCTGACGGCAAGTTTTGCCCGATTGACTGCCGACACGGATTATCCCGAAGGCTTGGCGCAACCTGCCTTGGGCAAGATGGTCGGCGCATTTCAGCAGGATTATGCCAAACATATTAAACAGTTTCTACAACTGCAACTGCTGCATACGCCGCATTCAGGCGAAATCTTAAACCGGGTATTGCCCGATTTGGCGCGCTGTGGCACGCCCTCCGCCTTACAGGCCGCGCTTGAAGCGGTCAACCATGCCGATGCGCGTCCGCTGTTGTCGCTGATTCAAACGCCGTCATTGCTGGTGTTTGGACAGAAAGACGCCATCACGCCGCCGCGCATGGGCGAATATTTACACCGCTATTTGAGCAACAGCGAGCTGGTCCTTATTGACAAAGCCGCACACGCGCCCTTTTTAAGCCATGCCGACGAATTTGCCGAAACCTACCGCAATTTTGTCGAAAAGGCCGTCTGAAACAGACTTAAACCATAAAAACATTGCTGGGCAAAGCCCGCTGACACGACCCACCATGACCGAACAAGACAAACGCTGGCAGATTCACCGCCATCTCGCCCAAGACACCGACGAGCGCCTGCACCTGGTCCGCAATGCACCCAAACGCATCATGCTGATTGGTGCCGATGCCGACATCAGCCGCAGCATGCTGGCCGCGCGTTATCCCGACGCCGTGTTTGACGAATACGATCAGAATGCCGATTTTTTGAAAACCGACGCCGCCGCGCGCAAAGGTGGTTTTTGGCCGAAG
>NZ_JBQCXA010000031.1:0-1843 GCF_051956855.1 Neisseria sp. P0021.S007 | reverse complement strand
GGCCTAGAGCGTGAGGAGCTGGAGGCGGCCTCAGACGGCATTCTGCCTTATTTGACGTATCTGAAAACCGGCCGCTGGCAGATGGAGCTGGGCGGCTTAGACAGTCCGGCCACCAATCAGAAGTTTATCGATTTGCGCACGGGCGAGGTGTTGAACCGCTTGTTTATCAAAGACAAACCTGCGCCTAAAGTTTTTCCAGTGGCTTCAATTTAGCTTAATGCTGTATTGCACTGATTTAAATTGAATTTATTGTATTCGCTGACAGCGATGTTTCAGACGGCCTGACCGTCATTGCTTGATAAATCATCCAAACCATACAGGAGAATTAACATGATTCGGCTGCATCCCGAACAGTTAAACGGAAAACTACAATTTATGCGCGACTACATCAGCGCGCAAAACGCGGCGGACGGCTCGAAAATGGACGCCAACGCCAATGTTACCCAGAAAAACATCGCCACGATGGAAGCGGAAATCATGAAAGACTTTTTCGTGCAGATTAACCGCGCCCAAGTATCGCGTAAAATCGCCGAAATTTTCGACCAATTCGTCGCCGACGAATACATCCGCCAAATTGAGGCGCATGAGATTTATGTACACGACGAAACCAGCCTCAAGCCTTATTGTGTGTCGGTTACGCTGTATCCCTTCCTGCTCGACGGCTTAAGCAAACTCGGCGGCGAATCTAAGGCACCGCAACATCTGGCTTCGTTTTGCGGTTCGTTTATCAACCTGGTGTTTGCCATCAGCGCGCAATTTGCCGGCGCGGTGGCAACGGTGGAATTTCTGACTTATTTCGACTACTTCGCCCGCAAGGACTACGGCGACGATTATTTGGAAACCCACGGCAAAGAAATCGCCAACCATATGCAGCAGGTGGTGTACAGCATCAACCAGCCTGCCGCCGCGCGCGGTTATCAGAGCGTGTTTTGGAATATTTCCGTTTACGATCAATACTATTTCGACGCGATGTTCGGCGATTTCGTCTTCCCCGATTTCAGCAAACCGGTGTGGGCGAGCGTGGCGAAGCTGCAAAACTTCTTCCTCAAATGGTTCAATCAGGAACGCACCAAAGCCGTTTTGACTTTCCCCGTCGTGACCGCTGCGATGCTGACCGACGGCGGCAAATGCAAAGACACCGTGTTTGCCGACGAAATGGCGAAAGAGTTGGCGGAAGGCAATTCCTTCTTCGTCTATCTTTCCGACAATCCCGACTCCTTGGCTTCCTGCTGCCGCCTGCGCAACGCCATCGAAGACCGCACCTTCAGCTACACACTCGGCGCGGGCGGTGTGGCGACCGGTTCCATCAACGTCATCACCATTAACATGAACCGATTGGAACAAGACGGGCGCGACCTTGCCGCCGAAGTGGCCAAAATCCACAAATACCAATACGCCTACCGCAAACTTATGGAAGAATACCAAGCCGCCGGAATGCTGCCCGTTTATGATGCAGGCTTCATTACGTTGGACAAACAGTTCCTCACCATCGGCATCAACGGCATGGCGGAAGCCGCCGAATCGCAAGGCATCAAAGTCGGTTACAACGACGACTACATTAACTTTGTCCAAGGTCGTCTGAAAACCATATTCGAAGCCAACCAAGCCGCCAGCAAACACTACGGCGTGAAGTTCAACACCGAGTTTGTCCCCGCCGAAAACCTCGGCGTAAAAAACGCCAAATGGGACAAAGCCGACGGCTACCAAGTCAGCCGCGAATGCTACAACTCCTATTTCTACGTCGTCGAAGACGAAGAAATCAACGCGCTCGACAAATTCCTGCTGCACGGCAAAGAACTGGTGGACTGGCTCGACGGCGGCTCCGCGCTGCACCTGAACCTTG
>NZ_JBQCXA010000030.1:0-1864 GCF_051956855.1 Neisseria sp. P0021.S007 | reverse complement strand
CTCTAATTCCGCTAACGCGTCCAGCATTCGCTTCTCGGTCGCTTTGCGATTGCGCTCCAAGTTCTCCAATGCGTCTAACAATGCGGTTTCTATCTCGGTCATCTGTTACCCCTATCTGCTGTTTTTCTGTGCTATGTACCGCCAAGCTCTGGTTTTGTCGTTGTTCGCGTAATACGGCGGCGAACTCGGGTCGGTCGCTACGCATACCCGCGTTGCTTTGCTGTTCTCGACCGGGCAATTTTCCAGTGTTAAACCTTTGGTCTTGGTGTTCAACAGGTCTAGTGTGCGCTCTGCTTCGGCTCTCTGCTGTTTCAGGTCGTCCAATTCGCTGTTTAAGCTCAATATCACTATGAGCAATATCGCGGCGACTATCAAACCTGTTGCCGATATGCCTAGCAAGCTCCACAGATAGGGCTTGAATACTGCCTTGCTCATGCGTAACTGTTGGGCGTGTATATCGGCGGTTATTTTCTGCTCGCTTTGCTTCAATGCCTCGTTGATATTTTGCCGTAGCGTGTCTAAGTCTGCTTTCGTTTGCTGCTCTATGCTGGTGGCTTCGGTGCGTGATGTCTGCTCGAAGGTCTTCGCCAAATCGGAAATCTTGCTCATACAGTGCGCCTTTCAGTCGGATGTTGCGCCCTTTGGGGTCTGGGTTCTTGATGCTGATGCTGCTGGGGGTCGCTCGTGATATTTCAAAACCTGCCTTTTCCAGCGTTTCCAGCACGTCTGCGCGGCTTTTTACCTTGCCTGCTAGGGCTAGGGCTTCTAAGCCGTCTGTGATGCTCTGTGCGGCTTCCTGCGTGTTTCTCGGCAGGTCTTTGGCTTGGGTCATGCTCTGCCGTTTGGCAGGGTCGTCTGGGTCGCTGTATCCGTGCGTCAGGTTCTGCATGGTGCGCCATGCGTCCACTCTGCCCCTGTCGGCGGCGTAGTAGTAGGGCTGTAACCGCTTTCCGCTCAAAAGCTCGATGTTTGGTATCACGAAGTTGAGTTCCAACCGCCCTTTGTCTCGGTGTTCTACCCATAGGCAGTTGTATTGGTCTTTGTCCAAGCCTGCAAAAATACACTCTTCGAAGCTGTCCATCAGGGCGCGTTTCTGTTCGGCGGGAATGTTGCTTTCTTCAAAGCTCAGGCAGCCGGCGGTGTATTTCTTGGCGTAATCGCTGCTGTCTATCAGGGCGGCGGTTTCTTCGGGGTCGCCGCGTAATAATTTGGCTTCTTCTCGGTCGCGGTCTTTGCCTAGAAGATAGTCTATCGGACCACTCCCGCCGCCTTTCCCCCTATTGAAAAACTGCACAATCATTGGGACTGTCCTCCGTTTTTTTCTTTGGCTAAAAAATCCCGTAGGGAATTTAGGGAACGTTCCAACGCTGCCAGCTCGGTCGTCGCCTTGAGTGCTTCCACATTGCCCAACGTGCCGACCTTTGCGGCGGTGTTCAGGGTCTTGGCTATTTGGTTCAGGTTGTTACCCATTCCTGCAAGTACCCGCACGACTTCGGGCGGGAATTGGAATTTGACGGTTTTTTTGTCGGATGCTTTGCCATCTTCCAAAACCCGCTCCCGAATGTAGCGGGCTAAATTCGGATGGGTCTTCTGTCGGGTCAAAGTCTCAAACTCGGTCGGACTGACTCGGATGATGAGTTGCTTTGTTCGCTTTTCTGACATTTTTTTTCCTGTCGTTTGGGGGCTTTTTTTGCCTGTGTAAGCAGGCAAAAAAAGTCCTACGGGGGTCAAGGGGAACTCCCCTTGCAAGGCATTAAGCGATAGCGCAATGTAGCCTTGCTTTATGTTTCTGTTGTGAAAACGTTGCCATGATAAGCCAACAGTTTCAGAACCGCAACCAACACAAAGGGCGACGGTTTCAGGT
>NZ_JBQCXA010000029.1:0-1881 GCF_051956855.1 Neisseria sp. P0021.S007 | reverse complement strand
GTTGGGTATGGTAGCCGCGATTGCTCTGGTTCACCGTAAAACGGTTAATCCGAAACGCATGGATCCTGCCGACCAAGTTAAAGTACGCGCCGATCAAGGCCGTATGCGTCTGGTGAAAATGGAAGCGGTCAAACCGCAAGTCGAATCTGCCGAAGAAAGCGAAGTTTCAGACGGCCTCAAGCCGGAAGGGGAGGGCAAAGCATGATTACCTTGACGCATTATTTGGTATTGGGTGCGCTCCTGTTCGGTATCAGCGCAATGGGTATCTTTATGAACCGCAAAAACGTGCTGGTATTGCTGATGTCCATCGAGCTGATGCTCTTGGCGGTGAACTTCAACTTTATCGCCTTTTCGCAACATCTAGGCGATACCGCCGGACAGATTTTCGTATTCTTCGTACTGACCGTTGCTGCTGCCGAATCCGCCATCGGTTTGGCGATTATGGTGCTGGTGTATCGCAACCGACAAACGATTAATGTTGCCGATTTGGACGAGTTGAAAGGGTAGGGCGGATGCCGTCTGAACAAACCGATCAAGCGAATATCGAGCAATGGGTGTTTAAGCCGCGTTCGCTTTTAGTTTTGTGCTGGGTTGCTGTCCCATTTTTCCTGTCGATTTGGCTGGTGTGGTTTGCGTTTGCATGGGCTGGGCGGTTGGGCTGGCTGTTTGGCTTATTGTCGGTTTTGTGTGCGGGTATCGGGATTGCCGGATGGAAGATGTGGCAAAATTCGCGCCGCAATACGGGCAGAGATCGGGAATTCATACGTTTGGACGAAGACGGTTTGTCTTATTGCATACACGGCTGTGGGGCGGGTAAGGTGAAATACACATGGATACGCTCTGTGTATCAAGTTCATACAAGGGGCTGTCAAGGCATTGCGGTGGAATACCGTAGACCTGAAACAGGCGTGGTTTTGGATACAATAATGCTGACTGACCTAGACCGCTTGGACTTAGATAGGAACGGTTTCAAATTGGCAGATCCACGCGACATCATCACTAAAGCGATTAGGGCGCGTTGCCAAGACAGGCAGCTTTATCGGATTTGAATGCTGTTGCACGGTTTGGCTGAAAATCTGAAGCCTGTAAGGAAAAAAATTTAAGGTTGGACAACCTGCCTTATGGCGTGAGGTCGTCTGAAAACCAAGACAAAGTAGATTGTTCGGATTAGGGAATCCGACCGACAAAACAAACATAGATTTTTAAATCAAAAAGGTTCATCCAAAATGAACGACATGACTTTATATCTCATCATTGCCCTCGTGCCTTTGGCAGGCCTGCTGATTGCGGGTTTGTTCGGCAATACAATCGGACGTGCCGGCGCGCATACGGTTACGATACTCGGCGTGGCGGTGTCCGCCGTGTTGTCGGCTTATGTGCTGTGGGGCTTTATCGACGGCAGCCGCGCCAAGTTTGACGAGAATGTCTATACCTGGCTGACGATGGGCGGTTTGGATTTTTCCGTCGGCTTCTTGGTCGATACGATGACGGCGATGATGATGGTCGTGGTCACCGGCGTATCGCTGATGGTACATATCTACACCATCGGCTATATGCACGATGAAAAAGTCGGCTACCAACGCTTCTTCAGCTACATTTCTTTATTTACTTTCAGCATGTTGATGCTGATTATGAGCAACAACTTCATCCAGCTCTTTTTCGGTTGGGAAGCTGTGGGCTTGGTGTCGTATCTCTTGATCGGTTTCTATTTCAAACGTCCGAGCGCGATTTTTGCCAACCTGAAAGCCTTTTTGGTTAACCGTGTCGGCGACTTCGGCTTTTTGCTCGGTATCGGCTTGGTGCTTGCCTATTTCGGCGGCAGCCTGCGCTATCAAGATGTATTCGCTTATCTGCCTAATGTTCAGACGGCCACCATTCAAC
>NZ_JBQCXA010000028.1:0-1882 GCF_051956855.1 Neisseria sp. P0021.S007 | reverse complement strand
CTTATAGCCTCATGCATATTTAATACTTTATCAGATGGACTCTTACCGTCTGCACTGATTAATATACCATTGCCAGCCCTTACCGCACCCCAGCCGTCGGTTCTGAGTTCAAAGCCTTCGCCGTTCTCTCCGCGTTTTGTCCTACCGCTGTCGACGATGTGGCCGAGGTTGAGTTGGGATTTTTGGTAGTCGGTGGCGAGTTTGATGTGTTCCTGACCTTTTTGGTCTTCCATCCTGAGTTTGTTGTTCGCCCAGGTACGGATGACGTTCCTTGTGTTCCAATCGGCAGGGATGTGGTCGGGATGGGCGCTGTCGTGCATGACGCCGGAGATATACGGACGGTCGGGGTTGCCTTGGACGAAGGACAGCATGACTTCGGTGCCTTCGTGTAAGGGGAAGTGGATACCGTATTCGGGACCGGCATAGGGTTTGGCCAGTCGGACGGGACGGCTTTCTCCACCGGGACTCCATTCGTCCAAATCAAACGGCAGTTTGACGCGGTAGCGTCCCATGTCGTCGATGTAGGCGTAGGTGCAGTTCTCCGCCGCGGTCACCCGTGCGGGCAGTGTGCCGGCGATATGGGGACGTGGGGTGGTGCGTTCGGGACGGAAGGCGAGTTGGGCGGGTATGGCGGTAAAGGTGTGGCTGTAGGCGCTATCGCGGCTGCCGCTGTGTTCCATACTGAGTACCAGCCAGCCGTCGGGGGCTTCGGGGAAGGCGGTATCGGTTTGGAACACTTTCATCGGTGCCATCGAAACGACGTTGCCGCTGCCGTTGGCGACGGTTTGGCGGCAGAGGACGGCTTCGTTCAACAGGGTCGTCTGAACTTTGGCTTCATCGGTTGTTTTAGGGTGAAGCCCCCAGTTTTGCTGTTTGCCCAATAAGACGGTATTGTCGGCAGATTCTTCGGATTGTTTGTTGTCGGTTTCTGCGAAGAGGTCGGTATCGGCGGTGCGGTAGTTGTAGTCGGCACTGCGTATGCCTTCGACGATGGGGTTGTGGCGGATGCTTAAGTTGAACAGTGCTTCGGTACCGACGCTTTCCAGTCCGGCATGGGGACGGTAGGAAACGGGTAAGCTTTGATCGCGGAAGTAGTGTTCGGGACTGTCGCCGAAGACGACCACATCACCATGTTGTTCATTTTGTTCGAAGGCATACCAAATGCCTTCTTCCTCACACAGACGGTTGATAAAGGCGAAGTCGCTTTCGAGATACTGGGTCACATACTCGCGGACGGTGTAGCTGCGGCTTTTTTGGAAACGGTAGTCCACACCAGAGAAGCCGTGGTGTTTGAAGACGGCGGCAACGATATCGGGGACGGTTTGGTTTTGAAACAGTCGGGAGGATTGGAAATGTTTTAAAGCCGCGAAACGCGGCTCTAAAACAAAGCGGTAAACGGTTTCATCCTTAGATACCGACAACTTCTCACACGAAGTCACGATGCCCTGCCATTGTTTCGCCGGAGGCTCGTCTGAACCGGCTGCGAAGGCGGCGGCGACTTCGGACAATACGGCTTCCTGCGGACGGATTTCAAACGCTGCGCGTTGGTTGAGGTAGGAAGACAACGGCAGGGAGGAATCGGTGGAGGTGGCGGTGATTTCGACGCGGTAGGCGGTGTTGGCGGCTTCGGAGGCGGTGAAGGATTTGACGGAGAGGGACGGGGAGAAACGGGCGAAGGTGAGGTGGTAGGATTGGCGGGCAGTCATGGCGTTGATTTTAAAGATGACAATGAGGTTCGTATGGTAACTTGAACGTCATCAACGGTAAAGCAAATGGGATAAACGGTAGAAAGGTCGTCTGAATGGAGGTTTTTCAGACGGCCTTTCCCATTGCCATCCTATATGCCGTCCAATACCGCAAACCCGTGTTTGCAGGCATATTC
>NZ_JBQCXA010000027.1:0-1953 GCF_051956855.1 Neisseria sp. P0021.S007 | reverse complement strand
GTTCGGCCATCCCGTCGCCATCCATATCAAAACTCACTCCATCCTCCACCGAAGTCGTGAGCAACTCTTCTCCATACAGCTCGATAGCAAGAGGAGTATGGTAATTTTTGGCAATTTGGTCAAAATTCTGCTGAAGATTATCCACTCCGCCCTGCAAATCAAGTGAAATATTGGCTTTGTTCAGTAAATCCTGCAAAGCTTTCAAAGCTTCGTTTTCATTATGAATTTCTTTGCCTTTTCCTGATGCCTGTTCGGATTTTTGCTGTTCGACCAAAGTAGCCAAGCGGTTCACTGCATTGGAATGAAGCCTACTGGCTGAAGTAATCAGTGCCGCATACGCACTTTTTGAGTAATTTACTAAATTATCGTTGAAGCTGACACTCTTGCCCGCGCCACCGATACCGAATTCAATCGCCCCCTGCTTTCCGCCTGAAGAATAATATAACGCTGTTCTTGCAGCCGTCGTTACCGTACCGTCTGCCAAACGGCTGTTGGCAGGTACAAATACCACCATCAGCGTAGGATTTCCACGCGCCATCATCGGCATCAGACTAAGCGGCATATTTGGATCGGTTTTCTGAAAGCGAACCCGCTCGTCACCTACGCCAAACAGTCTGTTGGGATGGTCAGGCGCTGCTTCATCCATTCCTGATTGCAGAATTTTTTGCTTTTCGGCCGGAGTTTTACCGTTTAGCAGGTTTGGATTGGTTTCCTTAAGGAATACAGATTTCGCCCATGTCCAATAAGTATGGTCGGGCTGTCCGCTGGGGTTTTGGGTTTTCATTTTGTGGGCAAAATAATCAACAGCCTGTTGTTGGTTCATCGCCTTGATTGCTGCCGTATCCGATCCGTATTTGGTTTCTTTGGGATTGTTCCGCAAATCAAACTGAAAACGGTTGTATTCGGCTTTTCCTTCTTCATAAACAAATCTTCGTGCATATTCATTCGCTGTTATATTGCGATTTCCATCAATATCAAGATCAAGCTTGGAAATGGTTTTCGACAAACCATGTCCTAACTCATGAGCCCAATCAGAAGCAGTCAGATATCTTTTGTCTGCCGTACTGAATACAATACTTCTATTTTCTTTACTGCCAATTAGTTTGCTTTGGAAAAATATGCCGGAATATTTAGTGTATTGCTTGAATACTCCCTAACCCCCATTGATTGATAAAGTTATGGGTTTGCCCCAGTAAAATTGAATCCCGAATAATCTGATTAACTTCCGAAACAGGCATCCCTAATTTTAAAAAATGCTGCCGGATTTGTGCTGTTGTAGCCATACCATATACCTTTAAAATTAAATACTATCGACTATCTGATAAGAAAGATGCTGGAAATATCATTAATGCATTTGTCTGTTGGATGCTGAAATAATATTCCTGCACCTTTCTCCTCCCTTATAACCAAATGTCTATCACTCCCGATCAAATGGTTGTTTTCATCTACTGCTACTTGTTTTACTACCGTATACCTAGGAAAAACTTGTTCTGTTCCATTGTTAAAGCATACGCTGACCGGGCTTAGGATATGAGATGAAACATAGGGTTTCGGCAAATCATCAGGATAACGGTCGTCAGGAAACAATGAACGGTATCGTTTTATATAATCAGGCGTTGCTTCGATTTCTAAAAAAGTACTGCCGTCGTAGTTGGTCTGATGCACTACCGTAAAGCCGTCGGTCGGCCGTTTTAGCTTACGCCGCCTGTGTTTGAGCCATTTCTGCCGCTCTGCCTTGTCTTTCCATCTGAGTACCGCCTGTTTTTCTCCGTCAGGCCGCAAACGGCCGGAAAGCCGCAGATAGCGCCGGTACACGGGAACCTGCCACTTTTTCGCTAAATCTTCAGGCGGCATATCAAGCAAACAGGCACTATGCAGCGTGCCGGCCATCTGTCTGAACAAATTCTCGAAGCTCTCTACAGGATAAAGCTGCCCGCAGCCCGTTGCGTCATC
>NZ_JBQCXA010000026.1:0-1964 GCF_051956855.1 Neisseria sp. P0021.S007 | reverse complement strand
GTATTATTGCCGATTATTTTTATCTCGGCCTTTTCCTGCTGGTTGTCGCGTCTTTGATTGCGGGCTATGTCGATGCTATTGCGGGCGGAGCAGGGCTGATTTTGATTCCCGCATTTTTGATGGTAGGTTTACCGCCTCAGGTCGCGTTGGCACAGGAAAAATTGGTGAGTACCATCGGTACGGTGGCTGCGATTAAAAATTTTATGAAGAGCAGTTCGATTGTATGGCATATTGTGCCGGTTGGCATTGTTGCGGCTTTAATTGGGGCATTTGTCGGTGCAAAAGTCATTTTGATTCTTCCGGTGGAAACCATCAATTACATTATTCTTGCGTTTTTGCCCATAGGCTTGCTGGCAACTTTGTTTAAAGGTGTTTTGCTGAAAAAAGAAGACGAGCGTGGCGAGATAAAAAAATCCGTTATCGCCGTATTTTTAACTTGTCTGATTGTTGGTTTTTATGACGGTTTTTTTGGCCCGGGTACAGGTAGTATTTTCATCATTGCTTTGTTTGTCATTAACAAATTGTCGTTGTTGCAGGCTTCGGCTACTTCCAAGATTTTCAATTTTGCTTCTAACATCGGGGCATTTGTTGCCTTCTTGATAGCAGGGAAAATGGCGTTCCTAATCGGAATCCCGATGATTTTGGCAAATTTGTTGGGCAACCATTTTGGCAGCCTCCATGCTATCAATTCAAACGGGGAAGTTATTCGTAAGGTTTTGGTCGTAACGGTTTTGCTGATTATCGTTTCAATGGCATATAAGGCTTTTTCGGCTTAATAGGTAGATGTTAAAAGGCCGTCTGAAAAATTTTCAGACGGCCTACTCTTTATTAGTTATCTAAAAACTCATCTTCATGCCGCAAGTTGCGGATAAAGGTTTCAAAATCGGGGGCAAGTTCGACTATTTCAAAATCCCATTCTTGTTCGACAAGCACCACTTTCGGCTCGCCGTCTTTTCCACACTCTCGATAGTCCAAGGCAAACAGGGCATGACCTCCTGACGGGTCGGTGGCCAAATACACGCCGATAGGCGGATACTCCCATTCTTCCAGCCAAAGTTTTTGCCCCATCGCGCCGCACAGACTTCCTTCTTTTTCAAAACCGATTCCCGACATCTCGCAAATTTGCACATGATCTTTCGCCCACGAATTTTTCTGCGTGGTCGGAAAGCAGTTTTTAACAAATATCCCGCCGTTTTGTACTGCCATCAATTCAATAAAACTTTGCGGCAATTTATAGCCTAGCTCACTTTCTACGGCAGCCAAAATTTCAGGGGTAAACGGGGCTTCTTTGTAGTTTTCATCTGCCCAACTATTAGTTTTCCATACGGAGGACAAATCAAAATCTTTAAAAACTTGGGACATAATGTTCTTCCTTATTGATTTCAGTTATAAACAGGGGTTAGGTATCTATACCCGACTTTTATCGTCCGTCATTCCCGCCTGCGCGAGAATGACGGCGGAGGTTTCGGCAAAAATTGCTCCTCCCTTTTTCAGACGACTATTTGCCTTGTTCTTACTACAGTTTTTCTGCCGTAGGTCGGATTCTCAAATCCGACATTTTCCAACAGCGTTTTTTCGGAAACGATAGACGCACCAAATGTTTTTTGTCGGATACAAGTATCCGACCTACGGCTTGCTACGGCGGTTTATTTCTTTTGAAAGAATAACGATACAAAACAGGAGGAAAGAAAAATGGAATCCATAGAATTGCAAGATATCCCCAACGAGGTATTTTTAGAGGATATCGAAGATCTCACGCAGGCATTTCCACTTGAATTTCCTAATTTATTCCAGCAAATCAAAGATTACTTAGGCATAGAAGAGGAAAATATCTATATTACCGACTTTGTAGAAGATGAAAATCAAGAAGACTGTTTCTACGGTTATTTCTTTGATGCGTTAAATAGAAAAATCTACCACTATGCCTTTGAAGGGGAGAAAACCGTATTTCAGGAAGCTGATAC
>NZ_JBQCXA010000025.1:0-2006 GCF_051956855.1 Neisseria sp. P0021.S007 | reverse complement strand
GCCTCATGGTACGGCAACCAGTTCCACGGTCGTAAAACTTCCAGCGGCGAGCGTTACAATATGAACGCCCTCTCCGCCGCCCACAAAACCCTCCCTATTCCCAGCTACGCACGTGTGACCAATATGCAAACCGGCAAAAGCGTCATCGTCCGTGTCAACGACCGCGGCCCTTTCCACGGCAACCGCGTCATCGATGTTTCCAAAGCCGCCGCCCAACAATTAGGTTTCATCAACCAAGGCACGGCCAACGTCAAAGTTGAACAAATCATCCCCGGCCAAACCGCCGCTCAAACCATTATTACCCCAAACAACAAAGAATTTTTTGTTGATTTGAAATCCTTCGGTACCGAACGCGAAGCACAGGCTTATTTGAACCAAACCGCACAAAGCCTGCCGTCGGACAGCAAAGTCATGCTTGAAAAACGCAACTACGAATACGTTGTCAAAATGGGTCCGTTCAGCAGCCAAGAACGTGCCGCCGAAGCAGGCGAACGCGCCCGTCATCTGAACCTGGCATCCGCCATCTGATTTCGTCCGCGTTACCGCTGAAGTTTGATACAATACAAGGCCGTCTGAAACCCGATTGCAAGGTTTCAGACGGCCTTTTTTAATCACAGGGGAACACCATGATCAGCAGGCTCACAGGCAAATTGATTGAGAAAAATCCGCCGCAGGTCGTTATCGACGTCAACGGCGTCGGTTATGAAGCCGACGTTTCCATGCAGACTTTCTACAACCTGCCTTCCGTTGGCGAAACCGTCCATCTCTACACCCAGCTTGTCGTCCGCGAAGACGCGCATTTGCTGTTTGGTTTCGCCTCAGCCGAGGAACGCGCCACCTTCCGCCAACTGGTCAAAGTCAGCGGCATCGGTGCCAAAACCGCATTGGGCATTTTGTCGGCCATGAATGCCGACGAGCTGGCGCAAGCCATCGCCGAAGAAGACGTGAAACGCCTCTCCTCCGCCCCCGGCATCGGCAAGAAAACCGCCGAACGCATGGTGTTGGAACTGCGCGGCAAACTCGTATCCCATACCGTTTCAGACGGCCTGTTTGCCCCTGATGCCGTTGCCGACGAAAGCCAAGACATCATCAACACTCTGCTTGCCCTCGGCTACAACGAACGCGAAGCCAAAGCCGCCACCAAAAGCATTCCCAAAGGCACGGAAGTCGGCGAAGGCGTACGCCTGGCCTTGAAAAACCTGCTCAAATAAGGCCGTCTGAAACATGAAGGCATTGGCCCTGAGCATCACCCTCTTTCTAAGTGCGTGCGTCTATACCGAGACTCCGTATGGGCGCACCGCCGTCTTGGACCTGCCCGTCCACTCGCAAACCACCGTCAACAAAACCGTGACCATCAACGCCCCGCCGGGAACGACCGTCATCTATCAAGACAGCGAACCCGTCCGCAATTACCCGGCCTATCCCGTTTATCCCCGCCGGGTTTATCGTTATCGATAAACAACGCTGACCGTTTGAAACTATAGGTTCAGACGGCCTGTTGAGAGACCAACCATGAAATACATCCTTCCCCTGCTTTTACTCCTGAGCGCCTGCACACCGGACACCAAGACCACGGATGCCGCATCCGCCCCCAAAACACACGGCTTTGCACACCGCCTGACCGAAGGCGAAAAACTACTGACCCAAGCCCTCATCAAACAAGACCTCGCCGCCTACTTCAAACACGAAACCGGCGGCGCATTTGCCGAACAAGCCCCCTTATTCTCGGCCCAGCAACTTGCCGAACAGAAAAACATCCCCAAAAACGATGCCATCGGCGTTTACGGCAAAATCATCAAAACCCAAGGCCGCACCGCCTGGCTGCAAACCGACAAGCAAACCCTCAAACTCGATTTGGCCGAACCGCTGCAAGAAGCTCAAGGCGAAGTTACCCTCGTCTGCCAACACGAAAACACCGCCTTCCAAGACTGCCAAACAGAAGCAAACTTCGTCCGACGCTTTACCGAACAAATCTTCTCGGCGGTCGAGTCCGGACGCGTATCCGC
>NZ_JBQCXA010000024.1:0-2064 GCF_051956855.1 Neisseria sp. P0021.S007 | reverse complement strand
GTATTGGTGCGACCAACGGCGCGATTATTACTAAAACAGTCGATGCCGAAGACTTGCTAAAAGGTTTGGACAAAAACTGGGGCGTGCGCCTCAGCAGCGGCTATGCCAGCAATGACGGCGTAAACTACGGCGCCAGCGTGTTCGGAAAAGCCGGCAACTTCGACGGCTTATTCTCTTACAACCGCAACGATGAAAAAGATTACGAAGCAGGTAAAGGCTACAAAAGTCCCAACGGCGGCAAAACCGTACCTTACAGCGCACTGGACAAACGCAGCTACCTGGCCAAAATCGGAACAACCTTCGGCGACGGCGACCACCGCATCGTGTTGAGCCACATGAAAGACCAGCACCGGGGCATCCGTACTGTGCGTGAAGAGTTTACAATCTTCGAGTCCAACCCTGCAAAAGACAGGCAGAAACCCTCATACCGTGAAACTACCCAATCCAACACCAACTTGGAGTACACGGGTAAAAACCTGGGCTTTGTCGAAAAACTGAACGCCAACGCCTATGTGTTGGAAAACGAACGCTATTCCGCCGATGACAGCGGCAGCGGTTACGCAGGCAATGTGGCAGGTCCGACCACAACCAAAATCACCACCAAAGGTGCAAATATCAACTTCGACAGCCGCCTTGCCGAAAAAACCCTGTTGAAATACGGTGTCAACTACCGCCATCAGGAAATCAAACCTCATACCTTCCTGAATTCGCAATACACCAGCACCAATGCCGCCCTGCAAAGTCTGGTACGCGGATACAGCCTGACCAACCCGACCAAAACCGATTACGGCGTGTATGTCGAAGCCATCCAAGATATCGGCGATGTTACCCTGACCGGCGGTCTGCGTTACGACCATTTCGATATCAAAACCCATGACGGCAAATCGGTTTCAGACGGCAAAGTCAACCCGAGTCTGGGCGTAATTTACCAACCTGTCGAAAACTTGAGCTTCAGCGTAAGCCACAACTACGCCAGCCGCAGCCCGCGCCTGTATGACGCGCTGCAAACCCACGGCAAACGCGGCATCATCTCGATTGCCGACGGCACTAAAGCTGAACGCGCGCGCAATACCGAAATCGGCTTCAACTACAACGACGGCACGTTTGCCGCAAACGGCAGCTACTTCTGGCAGACCATCAAAGACGCGCTTGCCAATCCGCAAAACCGCCACGACTCTGTCGCCATCCGTGAAGCCGTCAACGCCGGCTACGTCAAAAACCACGGTTACGAATTGGGCGCGTCCTACCGTACAGGCGGCCTGACTGCCAAAGTCGGCGTAAGCCACAGCAAACCGCGTTTTTACGATACGCACAAAGATAAATTGTTAAGCGCGAACCCCGAGTTTGGCGCACAAACCGGCCGCACTTGGACGGCCTCCCTTGCCTACCGCTTCCAAAATCCGAATCTGGAAATCGGCTGGCGCGGACGCTATGTTCAAAAAGCCGTGGGTTCGATATTGGTGGCAGGTCAAAAAGGTCGCGACGGCAAACTGGAAAACGTTGTACGCCAAGGTTTCGGTGTGAACGATGTCTTCGCCAACTGGAAACCACTGGGCAAAGACACGCTCAATGTCAATCTTTCAGTCAACAACGTGTTTAACAAGTTCTACTATCCGCACAGCCAACGCTGGACCAATACCCTACCAGGTACCGGACGTGATGTACGCTTGGGCGTGAACTACCGCTTCTAAGCAATCAGCTTGAAAAAGCCGTCTGAAAACAAAAGTTTTCAGACGGCATCTAGCTTTATAATCCGATACAAGTTATCATTTCGATTTACTTTATTTCCGACTACGGAGAAACTCTATGTTACGTTTGACCGCTTTAGCCGTATGCTGCACCCTCGCTTTGGGTGCGTGTTCACCAAAAGATTCTGCTTCCAATCAGGCACAAACTGCTTCCGCTTCTGCCGCCCAAACCGAAGGCGCAAGCCTGACGGTGAAAACCACGCGCGGTGAGGCAACAGTGCCGCAAAATCCGGAGCGTATCGCCGTTTACGATTTGGGCATGCTCGATACTTTAAACAAACTGGGCGTGAAAACCGGTTTGTCCGTCGACAAAAAC
>NZ_JBQCXA010000023.1:0-2084 GCF_051956855.1 Neisseria sp. P0021.S007 | reverse complement strand
TATTGTGTTCGTGCAGATACGGGCGATCCGCCTGCCAAAACGGAGGCGTGTGTTGCCTGTGGTGGCGCAATCTGTAGGAGTGGGGCGGTTTGTCAGCGTTCATTGAGTGGGTTTGGAGTTAAACATTCATATAGGGTGTATTTTATATGCAACTGTCTGCCGATAAGAACAAATAATCTAAAGTGTTCCCAAGTTGCCACACTTGCCCATTACACAATGAGGGCGTACATTAATAGCTATACATGACTATAAGGAAACATCCGATGAATCCTATCCGCCTGACTTTATTGATTGGTGCTGCCGCATTACTTGCCGCCTGCGCCACCACGCCTGAGCAAAAAGCCGCACGCGCCCAAGCGCAGAAACGCTATGAGCAGGATCTTCAAGTACATCTTGCTGCCCAATGCGATCAGGAGACTGCCGCGCTGATCCGCCGCAAATTTGACGAAGAAGGCAAACCCGGTGCCGCAACTGCGGAACAAAAAGCCTTCCGCCTCAAATATATCGACAAAGTTTCCGATCCGATGTTCCAAGCCTGCTACAAAATGGCATGGCAAAACTATATTTCTCAAGAACAGCTGCGCGAAGCCCGTTACTATCGTTATTACGACGATTGGGGCTATCCGTTTGGCCGTTATCCTTGGTGGTGGTAAGGTATTAACAAACTTTAGGGCCGTCTGAAAGCATATATTTATTGGTTTCAGACGGCCTAAGGTTTATTGAAACGGCAATAACGTTTACAATAGCCGCCTATTCAAACACAATACCCACCACCCATGAACATCTGGCTTGGACAGCGACACGCGCCCAAATTTCCGCAAGGAGCCGCCGTAACCATCGGCAACTTCGATGGCGTACACCTCGGGCACAAACACATTCTACAAAAACTCAAACGAGAGGCAGACCAGCGCGGTCTGCCTGTTGTCGTTGTTGTTTTTGAGCCTCAGCCCAAAGAATTTTTTGCGCGCAAAGCCGGGAAAAAGCTGCCTTACCGCATCAGCCCGCTGCGTACCAAATTGCGCCTTTTGCGTGAAACCGGCTGCGTGGATGCCGTTTGGGTCTTGCGTTTTAACCAAGCTTTCTCCGATATGAGCGCGCAAGCGTTTATCGACCAGCTTTTGCGCCAAACGCTCAACACGCGTTATTTGTTGATTGGCGACGATTTCCGTTTCGGTGCCGGCCGTGAAGGCTGTTTTGAACTCTTGGCTCAACAGCCCGATATGCAAACCGAGCGCACGCCGTCCGTTATCGTTGAAGACATCCGTACCAGCAGTACCGCCGTCCGCCAAGCCCTTTCAGACGGCAAGTTGGAATACGCCAAAAGACTATTGGGCCATGATTACGTTTTAAGCGGCAAGGTCAAACACGGACAAAAACTCGGCCGCACCATCAACGCGCCTACCGCCAATGTCCAGCTTCCTCCGTATCATTATGCGCTAAGCGGCGTATTTGTCGTTGAAGCAGATGGCACATTCGGTACGCGCCGAGGCGTTGCCAGCTTTGGTTTTAACCCCACTGTCAGCAACAACCGCTCGCAAAAGCTGGAAGTCCATCTGTTCGATTTCAACGGCGATTTGTACGGACAACGTATCTTCGTTCGCTTCCTGCACAAACTGCGTGACGAGAAAAAATTTGAGAGTATCGAAGCATTGAAAACCCAAATTTTGCAAGATATGGAAGATGCAAGGGTTTGGGAAGCATAGAAACGCTTCTAGAAGCTTCTAAAATCAAGACACTTGGGCTAAAATAAGTCCTTTGAATTTTTTCAGACGGCCTGTTCTTTTCAAAATGAGCAATCAGGCCGTCTGAAACCGAAATACCGCAACAATAGAGATCAAAAAATGACCGATTACAGTAAAACCGTAAACCTGCTCGAGAGCCCGTTTCCAATGCGCGGCAATCTTGCCAAGCGCGAGCCTGCATGGCTGAAAAGCTGGTACGAGCAAAAACGCTATCAAAAACTGCGAGAAATCGCCAAAGGCCGTCCGAAATTTATTCTGCACGACGGTCCTCCGTATGCCAACGGCGACATCCACATCGGTCATGCCGTCAATAAAATTCTCAAAGACATCATTATCCGCAGC
>NZ_JBQCXA010000022.1:0-2120 GCF_051956855.1 Neisseria sp. P0021.S007 | reverse complement strand
GATTGAATGTGATGGATTAAAAAAAAGAAAAAGGCCGTCTGAAAAGCAACAAACACCGTCATTCCCGCGCAGGCGGGAATGGCGGCGGATGGGTTTGGGGCGGGGGAAAGGTTTCAGGCTGACTTGGGAAGGGCAGCCTGAAAATGGGGAGGCCGTCTGAAAGACGGATTCAGACGGCCTCCCCATTGGTTAGTCGGTTACTTCAAGTAATTAATTAAATCTCCACGTCTAAACGTGGCGGCAAGTTGTTGTAAAGAAATTTCTGAGCTATCGTTGTAAAGTGCAGCAAGTGCCTGCCGGATGTCCTGTATTGCTGCTTGAAGGTAAGCTTCGCCCTTTTCATCCAGCCGTGCCTGCAAAGAAACGAAATTTTGATGATTAACCAAATCAAATGATGCCAATCCTGAATCTGCAAGAAGTTTCCTGCCAATCTGCATGGCAATAAAACAGGAAGCATAACGGACAAAGTCGGGATCATTTTCCTGCGGGCGTTTTCTTCTGTTCTCTGCCATACGGTAAATCAATACGGACAATACCGCCTGCGCCCCGTTCAAATTATCGAAAATTTCGCCATACAATTTACCAAAATGCTCCTTGGTGAAAAATTTCGCCTGCTGGGGTTTTTCTTTGACAACCGAAAGTACCGCTTCGGCAACCGTGCCTGATGTAATATCGTTTTTTCCTGCTTCCTGGCTACGCTTGCGTCGGTAGGTGTAACCCAACTCTGCAATCGATATCTCCAAACGCTGCTGCTGGGGATCGTTGGCTCTCAAATCCTTCAAATCCACAGGATTTTGGCTGTTGGTGGCATGGGTGATTTTCATAACCAAATCGTTTTGCTCTTTTGGCAGCTCGTAGATGCGCACCAACACGCTGGCATTGTCCGAAATATCGGAAAAATCTGCTATTGCGTTCATCAGGGTCATGGATGTCTGACCGCCGTTTACAATCTGCAAATCCGTAACATTGACCTGGTAATCGGATGTCTGCAAGGCATTATAGGAAAAACTTCTGCATATCAAAGTCAGCCCGTTATTGTAAAAATAGAAATTATCCGGCTCGTGTTGCAGGGTTCTTTGGATATCCTGATTAACGCGGTTTCCTGTCAAACCGAGATAACGGCGGATATTCCTTTCCAGTAGTTTTTCGCCATGCTGTCTCATTAATTGGGCAATTTCTTTAACAGGAATCCGCCCGATACAGACGCGGCTGAAATTCATATCTTCAATTACTGCTTTGCCTTTCAGCCGCAATACGGCATCGACAGGTTTTGTGCGGCTACGGATAGCCAGCAGGGTTTCATGGTTGGCATACTCCCATGACACTTGGGATACAGATTGAAATTCGCGGTCAATATCGGTTTGCGCTTCCCGGTTCCATTTCAGCCCGTTGTTGCAGGCGATAACCCGAATCTGCGGTATCTGCCCGTCCCGAATACGTGAGCGGATATCTTCGACTTTGGCTTTCAAGCGCATATTGATGCCGCCCAAATCGGCAGCCGGATTAAACAGATATTGAACGGCCTTGATTAATTTTTCTATGCCGGTTTGTGGGAAATTTTTATTTCCGTCCAAACTCTTGGCGTATTTTGACTGGATAAGGACAACGGAAAATTCCCCATCGTTTTCTTCATCTATATAAACAGCATCCGTTCCAAAATCTCCGCCTCCGTCAACCAGACAATCCAAGGCTGTTTCTTCATCCAAATCCAAAATGTCTTTGATACAGATAAAAGTAAACAGGGCGGATTTGAGTTTGTCCGTGTCATTTGGGTTGATGTTCAAAATTTGGCATACTTCATCTTTGGTTTCCTGCGGAATACCTAAAAGCTGTTGGTCTAAAATAGAAGCAGCGATATCCATGATAGTCTCCGTACATTTTTGAATTTTTAAAATATGAAAGCTGTGTTTCGGCCTGAAAACCACTCCACCGTTTTCAGGCTGCCTTCCAATCACCCTCTCAACTTCGCCAATTGCCCTTCCACTTTCCCCATCTTATCCATCAACTCAGCCAATTCCGCCTTATCCTTCTCCACCAGATGTGCGGGGGCTTTGTCCACATAGCCGGGTTTGGAGAGTTTGGCATTGAGTTTGTCCAAGGCTTTTTGCAGCTTCTCGGCT
>NZ_JBQCXA010000021.1:0-2128 GCF_051956855.1 Neisseria sp. P0021.S007 | reverse complement strand
CAACATCATCTATGTGACCATTACGCTCTCGGTGGAAAAAGTCAATCAAAAAGCCGAAGCCGATGCGCATCTGGCAGGCAAAGATTTGCACGTTGAAGCGATTGAGCAGGATATGTACGCCGCGATTGATGTTTTGATGGACAAGCTCGACCGCGCTGTTTTGAAACATAAAGAAAAAAGCGGCGATGTCCGCAGCACTGTCAAACCTGAAGCAGAATAAAGTTTTTGTATGATAAAGGCCGTCTGAATATTCAGACGGCCTTTTGTTTTGCTAGAAGTTTTAGACTGGCAATCTAGTTACTCACTTTTTGACCATTCCACGGTGCCACTTTAAACAGCAGCAACATGCCCGGTATGCCCAAAGCAAAACACAGCCAGTAGAAATTGAAGTAACCCATCGCTTCAATCAGATAGCCTGCCGTTGCGTTCATAAATGTACGCGGTACGGCAGATAGGCTTGTAAAAAGGGCTAATTGCGTTGCCGTAAATGCCGTATTGGCTTGTTGCGCCATATACGAGACAAACGCTGCTGTGCCTAAGCCGACGCCGATTGCTTCAGCCGCAATTACAACCGCTAAAAAGATTCGTTCCGATGCACCGACATGGTCAAAATGTCCGAAGCTTGCCAGCCATGCAAAGCCTAAAATGGTGACCCACTGTATCAAACCGAATAACCACAGAGCACGATTAACCCCAAGTTTGGTGATCCAAATGCCGCCGATAACGCCAAAAATTACAGCCGGCCATAAACCTGCGTTTTTTCCAATCAGACCAATATCGGTTTTAGAGAAGCCCATATCGAGATAAAACGGTTGAGCCAAAGCAGTTGCCATGCTGTCGCCCAGTTTATACAGCAAGATGAACGCCAAAATAGTCAAAGCCTGCTTCACACTCTGGCGGGTAAAGAAATCGTGAAATGGTTCGATAACGGTTTCTTTTAAGCCTTTGGTTTCAAGAGTTGAGTGATCTGGCTCGCGTGCTATGAACAAGGTCGCAAGTAAACCTGGGATCATAAACAGGGAAGTAATGATGAAGACGGTTGACCAAGGCAATCTGTCGGCCAAAATCAGACTTAATGAGGCCGGAATTAATGAAGAAATACGGTAGGCATTCACATACAGCGAGTTGCCTAATACCAATTCTTCATCTGACAGTACTTCGCGTCGGAATGCATCAATCACAATATCTTGGCTGGCGGAGAAGAATGCTGTAGCACAAGCTAAGCCTAAGATGATGGATAAATGTTCTTGCGGTCGGACAAATGCATAGGAAGCCAAAAGCAATAGGAGTGCTATTTGGGTAATCAGCATCCAACTGCGCCGTAAACCTAAAAATGGCAGGCGTACGGTGTCCAAAAGAGGTGACCAGATGAATTTCCAAGTGTAGGGGAAACCAATCAATGCAAATAGGCCAATGGTTTTCAAATCAATGTGTTCGCTACGCAGCCATGCTGGAATCAGGCTGTATAGAAAATAAAGCGGCAACCCCGAAGTGAAGCCTGTGAAAATGCAGATCAGCATTTTGCGCGAAAAAATCTTGCGCCAAGTGCTGGGTTGGGGTGCGGTTGTCATAGTGGAATCAATAAAAAAGAAAAGGGATATTGTAGCAAAGATGGGGGATATGGCGAATCAACTTCTGCTATCTTTATTGAATAATAAAAGGCCGTCTGAAACTTTGACAAATTAAGTTTCAGACGGCCTTTTGTTGGAACAACTGGTTTGGCGGGCAACGGAGACTTCAGGACGGAAGAAGGGTTGCTTGGGTGTATTCATAAAATTGAAGTTAAGAAAGTTTCAGACGACCCCTAGAGATCGTTTGAACGATGAGAAATATCAGTGGTAATTTGTGCCGTCAGTGTAGCCGTTTCCTGATTTGTCCACAGCAAAAGCAGAAATCGGACCGATCGTTACTGTCCCTTTAGGCTGAGTTTCTTGGTAATACTCATATGCTGCAACACCCATACCAGTTGCAGCACCAACAGCAGCACCAATTGTGCCACCGACCATAATAGCTGGTCCGGCAGGAATACTGCCAAAAGCTATACCGACACCCAGACCAATACCTGCACCAATTGATCCCCCTATTTATGCACCATTTGCTCCTCCTTGAAGGATTCTCTCTCCTAAGC
>NZ_JBQCXA010000020.1:0-2215 GCF_051956855.1 Neisseria sp. P0021.S007 | reverse complement strand
CATTTAGCGAGCTTGGCAGCCGAGTTAGAAAGGCAGAGCGAAATACAGACCGCTCAGGCAGTCTTACAAAATCGGCAGAGCGAAATCTTGAATCAACTCGCCAAACGATAAGCCAACGACACGAACGAAAACAAAGCAGGGGATGGGGTATGAGCCTATGATTACCGAGAACGAACGCGACAGACGAACAGCCGCATGGCTGATAGAGACCTACGGGGCTGAAGCCGTAGCGGAAGCAGAAACCCGCATTGCGGGCGCGAGAAAGCCCTATCCGAGCAATATCGCCAAAGTGTTAGGGGCTACCCTACCCGAAGCCCTAAAACGCACAGAAAACGCCGCAGCGCGCCAAAAACTGGCATCAATGCGGCGGATGTTGGAGAGCAAAGGCGGTTAATTTAATTTCAGGTTAGGACTTTCCAATTCAAATTTCTGTTTTTCCAGAACCTGATTGATTTGCTCATCAGATAATCCAGCTTCTGTTAGGGATATACGAAGTTGTTCAACACGTTGAAGGAAAGCCTGTTTGGCTTGATACACACCCCCAGCGATAAATTGTGCGTTCAAATCGCTTTCAAGGCGGTAAAACTTAATGTTTGAAATACAGGAGTAAAACCAATCAAACCGAGCGGTCAGTTCCTGAATGGCTATTGTTCCGTGTGCTTCACTGATGCCTTCACGGCCTAGATAAACACTGCCCTGAATGTTTTCAAATCCATGTTTAGCCAAGATGTTTTTAATATCCGCATAGGCATTGTTATAGCTATTTCCATGATAATTATCTTTCAGGCAGTTGGTATCCATGTCAAAGGTAATCAGGTAACGGCTCATTATTTTTTCTCCTGTTGTATGGTTTCAGGCGGCATGGGCTTGCCGCGACGATACCAAGTGGCGCGGGAAATGCCGAGCTTCTCCCACGGTTTATCACGGCTGATAGAGTTTTCGGCTAGGTAGTCGGCGCGGGATTGCGACCAAAAGTTATAAACTGTTCGAGGTGTACAGCCGAAACGTTTAGCAATTTCGTAAGCAGTCATCGGGCGTTTATCTGTGCGAATTTTAGCCATTTTCTACCCAATCTTTCATTTCAATAAATTTATCTGAGAATTGATTTTTCTTTATTTTTCGTAAATTGTTCCTATGCTTTTGTAGTTCTGAAAACCGCCTGTCGCTGGCAGCAATATCAAACCTGTTCCAGACCCAATTACTGATAGATTTAGCGATACATTGGACTTCTTTCAGCATCATGGGGCAAGGGAAATCGCCGTTTACATTCAAACACTGATGCAGCACTTCCCGCTTCCAAGCGGTTATTCCCTGTTCGCACTTGAAGCCCCTGATATTGCGGTAAGCCCAGCGGCTCACGACATTGAACACGGTGCAGTTTCTACCCAGTCCGACCGCTTCCGAGTTCGTTCTGCCCACATACGGCTTGAATTTAGCCAAATCCACGAAGTCGGCGAGGTATTCCAAGTCATAGCCGCGTACAGCATCAGGAACGCCGCGCAGAAGCTCCCAATGGGGGTGTATGGGGTTTTTTGTAATTAACCCGCTAAAACCGTCGTCCCCGTCCAATTTTGAGCGATAGGCGGCTTCTACGGCGGCGAGATAACGCAAGGCAGCCTGTCGCCCGCCGAAATCCGCCGTCAGCACGGGAGCGGAGAGTGCATAGGCAAGATGGGCGTGGGCATTTTCACGGTTTACCGCCGCCCAAGCGGGCATAGGCAGCCCGCTATCTTCCCAAGCAAGAGCCGCGCCAGCATAGTCCAAGTCAAAGAGCATGAACACGCGCAAATGCGGCGGGTTGGCTTGAATGTAGCGGCGTTTGATGGCGTGGATGTAGGAACGCGGGCGGATACCTGCTGCCAAGTCATCGGTGCAGTATGGGTGTCGGGGTAGACGTTCTTGCAAGAACAGGTCAGATTGATGGTACAATTGGTTTACTCCATAGCCCCTAGCTGCGTGTCCGGCAAGACAACAAGCGCACTAGGGGCGAGTTTTTGAGATTGAGACAAGTGAGACAAAAACAACTATATCAGATAACAGCCCGCGTAGCGGGGTGATACAAGTCTGAAAAATTATATTTGAGACATGTCTGAAATGCAACCATAATCAGATAACAGCCTGACGCAGGGTTCTCTTTTCAAAATTTTCCAATCCGCAATCTAGCGGAGCCAGCAGGCGAAGCGGTAGAGCTTGGAGCGCAGCAGCGCAACCTAAG
>NZ_JBQCXA010000019.1:0-2222 GCF_051956855.1 Neisseria sp. P0021.S007 | reverse complement strand
CGGCGATCCTTATGTTTGGGGCGACAAAGCCTACGAGCATTACAAAAAACTCAAAATCGACAGCCGCACCAAAATGCTGACCTTTTCAGACGGCCTCGATATTGAGCGTTCATGGGCGTTGCACCAATACTTCAAAGACCGTTTCAAAACCAGTTTCGGTATCGGTACCAACCTGACCAACGATTTGGGACACACGCCTTTGAACATTGTCTTGAAGCTCGTCGAGTGTAACGGCCAATCCGTCGCCAAGCTCTCCGACTCCCCGGGCAAAACCATGACCACCAACAACACCTTCCTCGCTTACCTGCGCCAAGTGTTTGACGTACCTGAGCCGGAAGAGAAAGCCTAAAAACAAAGATAGTGTATTTCACAGTCAATAAACTTTACATTTCTTAAAGTTGCAATAATACGCACCCTGATTTGTTCAGGGTGTTTTGTTTGATATTAAATGGTTTTGCGTTTTATTTTTTTATTTAGTAAATTAAAAATCGCCGGCGAAAACCAGGTTTAATTTTTCATTTATATCTTTCCACTTGAAAATCTTGGCCGTTCTTCAAAAGTGTGAACGCTATTACCGCCAGTTTCCGCATGAGTGCGACAATTATCACTTTCGGCCTTTTGCCGTTCTTTTGTAGTCGGCTTACATACTTGGCAAAGGTGCTGCTTCGGTATGCGTGCATAGCCGGAATAAACAAGGTTGTTCGCAAATGGGTATTGCCCAGCTTAGAAATACGCGGTCTGCCTTTTAGGCTTGTTCCTGACTGGTTTTCCTTGGGGTCTAAGCCTAGGTAGGCTACAAATTGCGCTGCGGTCTTGAACCGGTCCGTTTGGGTCAGAACTGATAAAAGGCTATTGGCCGCTGCTTCGCCTATGCCTGTGATGGTTTTCAGGCGCTCTTTTTGGATTTTGTAGTCGGGATTGTCTTTGTGAAACTGGTTCAGTTGGTTTTGAACGGCTTTGATTTGCTGTTGAAGATGGGTAATGGTGGACTGTATCAGTGGGAGCAGGTAGGCGGGGGCGGTTTGGAGTTTGGTTTGTTCGGCTGCTTTTTGGCGTTTCAGACGGTGTTGGTATCGTGTCAGTTCTCGCAGTTTGGTTTGTGCTTCGGTGGGTTTCTGCCACGGTCGGGGTTCTAGTGCTTTGCAGTATTGGGCTATAGTTTTTGCGTCTTGACGGTCTGTTTTGGTTCTTTGTAAAACGGCTGTCCCGAAACCTTTTATTTTACGTGGGTTCTCTACACTCATTCGGTAGTATTTGCTCAAATATTCAGCTGCTGCTTCGTAGTATTTCCCTGTTGCTTCGCAGCAGCAATGAAGCCTTTCTGTTGCGCCGTTTTCTTTTAGCCAGTCTTTCAGGTCTTGAAATCCGGCCTGGCTGTTTTTGAACTTACGCTCAAAAAAAAGGCCGTCTGAAATCAGACAGCAATCTATTGTTAATTTCGATACGTCTATGCCTAAGTACATGGGGTTTTGCCTTATGAATACGGGCTTTTTGCCCTAGATAGTGTTCAAATTCAGGTTATTAGAAGACCCGTGCTTCAATCTTTGTTACAGCCTTGTGGCTGTGCCGTACTTACGAAGTCACGGGCTTTGCTTGGTGTTTCGTCAAACGCCAAGCCCTGAAAATGCTGGTTTCACGTTCAGGGCTTGGGGCTTTAAATGTTTTTGCCTTCGGCGACGTTCGCCACGTGGCAGGGGGTGGGGTAAAAAAACCACCCCACCCCTTTGCCCTAGCGTTTTAGGGTTGGCTAGCGTCAAGGGGTATCCAAAAAGATTTATAAAGACGATAAAGCTGTCTTTACAAATCTTTCTGGACGTCCTCCCCCTGACTTGTGGTTAGGTGTGCGATTGGACTGCGAACATTAAGACCCCTGCTGCGCATAATACAAGAAAAATAATAGCAAGACCGAAAATAAAAATGCCAAATTCCTTAATCAACATTTTGAAATAAGCCGTGCCATGCTTTCTATGGATGTGAATTATTGCATAAACAACCAAACACGAAATAACAAATTCTAATGCGTTCATCGTTTCCCTAATTTATTTTTCCGCCCTCATTACTTAGGGCTTTATCTTCGTATCCGTCATACATTAAATTCTGCGGACTCTTTCCACCCATTGTCAAGACTTGCGGTTTTTCTGATACTGATGAATTTGAATCAGCCGTTAATGCTTCGTTTTGTTTAGTTTTATAAGGGTTGAAGGGCAAGCCATCTTTAATAT
>NZ_JBQCXA010000018.1:0-2410 GCF_051956855.1 Neisseria sp. P0021.S007 | reverse complement strand
CTCTTTAGATAGGTTTTTACGCCGCGCTTTTTAAAGGAATCAAGCAGCTTTTATTTAAAGGCCGTCTGAACTGGTTTCAGACAGCCTTTGTCATTGCGCGGATTCGACTACCGCGCCGCTTTGCGGTGTGAACTTTGCGCCTGCTTCTACATATCCGTCATACATAAGGTTTTGAGGGCTTTGGCCGCCTAGTGATGCGACTTGCACGCCTGCGCTAGTATCCGACGCGGATGGCGCTGTCTGCGCTTGGTTTGAGCTGTGGTCGGACTCTTTGTAGGGATTAAACGGCAGGCCATTATGGGCGTAGTCTTTGCACATTGCCTTAGTGATTTCTTTCAGCGGTGTACCTTGCGATGAATAGCAGGTACATCCGCTTTTGCCACCATCAACACAGCCGACGGGGTACTCAAATGTTTTAACTTGTCGGACGCCGTTATAGATGGGTTTACTTTCGGGCTTTTCGGCAAGAACAGGGACAAAATCTTCAGGTTTGAGGTTTTGCCCCTGAATTCCACTTTGCGGCATCATTTCTTTTTGGTTTTCAGGGTCAAGCGGATTTTTGAAACCTGTATCTTCTTTTGCTGCTTCGGCCTTTGCCGTTATTCCTGCTTTTTCTTTATAACCCTGATACATCTTATAGCCCATGAATCCGACCAAACCTAAGATACACGGCAGGATAAACAACATGGCGATTATGATGTAATACCACCTTGATTTGACGTGCGAATGGGCGGTATGCACTTCTGCAGATTTGTAGTATTCAAGAACCTCTTCCCTAATTTTATGCGAACTGGACAAGGCGTTTCTTGATTGCTGTGTCGGGTTTAAAGCTACTTCGTTCCATTCAAGCCTTGTCAGTCCGCCCATTTTGTTTGCAGCTATATGGATATGCTTGTTCACGACTTCGCGCAGATTCACGTCAAGCAGCTTGGGCGATTGTGTGATTAGTATCATGTCGATACCGTAATGGCCGTGAATGTTCAAAAAGGCGACGTTTTCAGGCATTTTTGAACCGCTGGAACGTGTCGGAAACAAATATTGCACTTCGTCATAAATGACAACTGAGCCGATATTCTCTTTCCATTTCAGCCATTCATACATGTCTTCCCAGCTATGACCTTCCGGCGGTTGATGATGGTCTATCAAAAGGCCGTTGATGTTGGAGAAGATTTTACGGCCTTTATAATAGTCATCAAACATAAGCAGTTCGACGGCAAAGGCGGTTTTGCCGATTCTTGGTTTTCCTGTTATCAGGGTAATGGCGGCCATCTTTATCCTTTCTTGCCAAAGCTTAATTTAGACAGAGTTTTAAACGTAACGACAAAAGCGAGCATTCCGAACATGATGTTCAGAACAACGCCGCCACCTGCAATGTAAAAAATTTGGATCGCTCCGGCGGGAACTGCGCCCATACTGCTTATAAACTGATTTTTAAGATTGCTCATAAGGGCATCAAAACCAACATAAGTAATAATAGACACCCCTAAAGCAGTCAGAATGTATTTGACAACATGATTTATCAAATATGGAGCAAGAGCAGCTAAAAATTTCATAAATCCCCCTATGCGTTATTTCTGACAACTCTAGACACGAAGAACGAAGCCACCAGCCAAGCCATAGCGATAATAAAGGGTCTAATCATGGCAGCTAAATTACACGCAGGCTCAAGACTGATTCTGTATTCAGCACCCAATGCCTGAAACGTTACCGGAGCAGGGCATTCGCCATACTCTCTAAAAGTATTGTCAGGTGTGAAGTTCAAATCTATTTGTTCTTCGGGAATCTCTAAATCAGGTTCTTCTTTTTCGGGCAATTCGTCGCAGGCCAAAATATTCGGAAACACTTTACAAAGCAAACCTCCGTCTTCTTTGGGCTTGTCATCCTCTTTAGGTCCTTCATCTTTTTTTGGATCGTCTTTGCTGTCAGGGTCGGGCTTATCGTCGGGTTTTGGATTGTCTTTGCCGCTAGGGCTGTCGTCAGGATCTGGTTTTGGCTTATCGGACGGGCTACCGTCAGGCGTTGGGTCTGGTTGAGAGCCAGGCTTGCCATTTTCTCCCGGTGTAGGTGTTGAGTTGGTTTTAGGAGCTGCAGGGCTGCCCGGTGTGAGGTCGGGACGCGGGGTTGTGATTACCGTTGCGTTTGTTTTGCCGTTTGAATCTTGACCGAAAGTAATGGTAATTTGCACCGGCTTGCCATTTTCGGGAGTGACAGGGCCAATGGTTACAACTGTACCGGCAGGGACTTTGATATTTTCTTTATATTCAGGTTTGCCCGTACCTTCTACAAAAGGGGTAGGATTTCCGTCAATTATAGAAGTGGCAATATTTAAAAATTCATCCTCTTCTAAAATTTTTGTTAAAGCTCTATTTTGAAAATAATAACCATATCGAGATTGTTTACTAGTTTCACA
>NZ_JBQCXA010000017.1:0-2449 GCF_051956855.1 Neisseria sp. P0021.S007 | reverse complement strand
CGGCCAAACAGGCTTAATTCGGAATCAAACAAAAGGCCGTCTGAAACTTCAGACGGCCTTTTTGCATTCAAACCCAAGCAGCCCTCAGCTTCCGGCCTGCATCTGTTTTTTCGGGAAAAACTGCACCCCGTTCTCTCCTTGCGGCAACCCCAATTTCTTCCCGGCATGGCCGTACACGGTTTCAAGCGTGGTGTTCAGACGGCCTTCGTTCCATTCGCCTTTCCAGCCGAGTTCGTAGTTGCGTCCCATAATCGGCGGCAGTAGGTTGTCGTTGTAGTCGCGGTTCATCGTTTGTTTGAAGATGGACGTATAGGCGGCGTAAATACTTTGTTTAGGCGTGATGTCGTAAGTGATGCCGGCATAAGGAACGAAGCGGTTGCGTTTGAGCGAGTCTGATGAACCTGCTACCCCGTCTTTGAGGTCGCGATCCCAATAGTAGCCGCGTTTCCAGCTGGTGTAGCGTCCGCCTGCGATGATGTGCAGTTTGTCGGTAGGATTGATGCGCGCGCCCAAACCAAAGGCATGGGTAGTATAACGGCCGTTGCCGCCACGGGCTTTGGTTGTGGCAGAATCCCAATCGGGTTTGGCTTTCTCGCTGCCGTTAAAGGCATCTGCGTCATAGGTGCTGCTGTCGTTGAGCCAGCGGTTGCTTGAATTCACGTTCTCTTTGGAATAGCTGTGCATGAAGAAGAGGTCGTGATTTTGGCCGAAAGCGAAGATGCGGCCGGTCAGGTTGTTTTGGAAAGTGAACTGGCGGTTGCCTGCATCGTAACGGTCGAAGCTGTATGTGGTTCCCAGGCCGTCTGTACCGATGCCGTTACCTGTGCCGCCCAGCGTGTAATATTCTTTTGAACTGGTGTTCTTACGCCAGTCCAACTTGCTGCTCAGTTTCCAGTTGTCGTTGAAATAATGTTCAAATTCGGTAAAAAGATTGTATTTTTTCAGGCGGGCTTCGTTCCAATCCGCACCCAGATAGCGGCTGCGTTTCCACTCTTTGCCGTCTGCACGCATAGGTAGGCCGTCTGGATCGGGTGTTTCGGTTTGGTTGAGATAGCTTGCGCCCTAGGTAAGTTTGCTGTTGTCGCCGATGTCTTTGTCCATCACGCCATACAGAAGGAGGTCGCGGCCGCCGGATTGGTCTTTGAAGGTTTTGTTGCTGCCTACCGAGCCGACAAAGCGTCCGCGCAGGCCGTGTTCTTGGCTTAAAGTGCCGGATGCATCAAAGACGCTGTTTACTTTGCCCCATGAGTTTGCCATCAAATCGGCGGAAAGCTGGCGTTTTGCAGTCGGCTTTTTACGGACGGCGTTTACAGTGCCACCGGGTTCGTTGTTTGCCTGTGTCAAACCTGCCGCACCGCGCACCACTTCAATGTGGTCGTACATTGCCATATCGGTTGCACTGGTCGGGTCGCCGGCCGGGCCGCCTAAGCCGAATCCGCCGGGTGAGCCGAGTTGAGTGGCAATACCATCTTCTTCAAACTGTTCGATAAAATAGCCGCGCGACATGAAATGCGTACGTCCGCCGCTTTTGAAAACATTGATGCCCGTAGCGTTTTGCAACGCACCTTCTAAGTCGGTGATGCCCTGGTCTTCAATTTGTTTTTTGGTAATGACGCTGACGGATTGGGGAATTTCCCGGGGAGAGAGCACTAATCCTGTAGTCGAACGCATCGCGGATACGGTGTAGCTGTTTTGACTTTCAGTACGCAGGCTTTTGTTTTTACCCACTACGGTAACTTGTTCCACTTCAGCCTGTTGTACTTCTTCGGCAGCTTGTGCGGCTTGGGGCAGTGCGGCAAGGCAGAGGGCAAGTGTGCTCAGTTTGAATAGTTTCTCAGAATGGTGCATTGGGAGGGGTCCTTGATAAAGAAAGGTCTGTTTGTTTTTAAATATTGGCGGCAATATCCGTTTAAATTGAGCCGTTATTTTTTATAAGCCGTTTTATTTTAAAAATAAATATAAGTCCCCGAATCATTTTATTTGATTCAATTTCGATATTGCCAAACCATCGGGTCAAAAAAAGGTTGCCGCCGGAAAGGGAGCCGTTGGCAACGAATGGAGGTGGTAATGCAATGAAAGCTAGATACAAAGGGTAGTATCAAACTAGCCATAAATAACTATATCGAAACGGTGAGAAAAATCAACAGGAATTTTTTTCGGTTGAGAAAATTTTTTAGACTGTTTGCTTTATATCAAGATTGAAAAAAAGGTTTGATTGGAAAAGGCCGTCTGAAAACGGAAAGAATCGGTTTCAGACGGCCTTTGAATCAAGCGGGATTAGAACTTGTAATCGACTTTGAACATGACGTTGCGCGGTTGGCCATAGTAGTTGTTCGCGCCTTTGCTGCTGACTTTGTTGTTCTCGTAGTAGTAACGGTTGAACAGGTTGGTCGAAATCAGTGCAAGTTTCAGGTTTTTCGATGCCTGATAATCAATGTTGGCATTGAAT
>NZ_JBQCXA010000016.1:0-2679 GCF_051956855.1 Neisseria sp. P0021.S007 | reverse complement strand
CGGTTGGTTAATCACGCCTGCGTGTTGCTGGCGTTTCGATAGGCATAAATATAGCCGCCTCAATGGGCGGCTTTCGAGAGAGAAAAAAATGAGAAAAAACTCTCTTTTAATTTCAAAATTTACTTAGGTTATTTTTGTTTCTTTTTCATATGTAATTGATACATATCTATAAAATCATCTTCAAATTCTATTACCTCATTTATTTCTTTGCATTTAATATCATATCTATGCATGAAAGGGTTTGCCACTGCTTCCAATAATAGGATAGCTTTTGGTAATACGCTGTCTTTGATTGTGGACTTATCGGGAAACCATTCTTCCCCTGTTTTTGGGTTGATAACGGTTTCTGTACCATCGCCAAAGAGTAAGAATAACAGTTCTTCATGCGTGAAGTGTTGGCCGGTGTATACCTCCCAAATCAGCAAATCTAGGCATGGCAATACTCTGAAACGGTTTAGGCTTTCTATTTCTGAATCACTAAATGTTCTTGTCATGTCGTATTTTTTGCTTATATGGATATGGCCGCCGTAAAGTTGAAATGCTCTGTATTGCCTTAAGAAATACTCAAACATTTCTTTCAGCTCATCATCGGTATGTTCTTGGAAATTAATCAGCACCGGCGTGAAACAATTATATGCCCCTGCTTTTTTTTCATATCTGAATTGGCCTAGTTTGGGTAATTGAATCCCTACGGTAGAAATTTCATCAATAGGCATTTTTTCCCCGTCAGAATCGACAATATCAGCCCCGTGTTTTGCCAGCAATCCATTAAAGCAAGAGAAAAAGGAAGAATCGGGGAATGTTTTCTCATCGGGGAATGTTTTCTCTAAGTCTTCAAATGGTATTTTGTACATATCATCAGAAATTAGATTCTTGCCTAATGGAATCCCTCTAGAATCTCTTGGAATATCAGTATTACCCAAAAACAATGATTGCCAAGAGTTTATACAATCATTGCAGATGTCATAACCTAAATCTGGATTACGGTCATATTTTAAATTCTCATTGTAGTGGTAAATTTTATGTTCAAAAGCGATTGCCCAATCTTCCCGCCCCCATTGGTAGGTCTCTTCATACTTGGAAATATCAAACCATTTAGGACAATAATCATGAGTATTCATTTTTAGCTTCGTTTCCGGTATCAGGCAATCGCCTCAATTCCCTTGTTCTTGACGATAGTAAGCAGCTTCAAAGCCGCGCCGCTCGGCTTTTTAATACCCCGCTCCCATTCGGAAACTTGGTTTTTACCAATGTTCAGATACATGGCAAAAGCGGCTTGTGATAATGCTTCGCGCTCTCTGATTGCCTTGATGTCTTCGCCGCTCAATGGTTTGATTTCGGTCAGGCATGATTTGTCAAAATCGCGCATGGTTTTTTTGTCGATAATGCCAATGTCGTGCAATCCCTGCATGGTTTCATGTATTGCTGCAAAAATCTCGCTTTTGTATTTCATGGCTGTATCTCCGTGAAAGTGCCGTTTGATTTGGCTTGTTCTATGTCGGTTTCCGTCATTGCCAAGATGATGGCGGCGGCTTTCTTTAATTCTGCAAGTTCTTTGTCCGTGATGTTTTCGCGGTCGTTCTTGGCAAAGGCAGTCATGAAAAACGCCCGTTCCCCACGTCTGAAAAATATCAGACTACGATAACCGCCGCTTCTGCCTTGTCCTTGCCTTGCTATGCGTTGCTTGATAACGCCGCCGCCTAAATCTGCGTCTATCACTCCTTTATCTGCCCGCTCTACCGCTTCTATCAGCTCGGAATCGCTGATTTTGTGCTTCTTGGCAAATTTCGTTATCCACTGGTTTCTAAATATCCGCATGGTTTTCTTTCGTAATGCTTAAGATGATAGTTTATTCTGCCGTTTCCTGCAATATGCCTGAATGTGCTTTCAATTCATCAAGATAATCAGCCCATTTTTGAACCATATCGGCGCGCTGTTCTAAATATTCCGCATGGTTATAGGCTGCCCTTGTCGTGTTGGGGTCTTTGTGGGCTAGTTGTCGCTCTACCCAATCGGCGTTATAGCCCATCTCATTCAATATCGTGCTGGCTGTATGCCTAAAGCCGTGCTGTGTGGTTTCTTCCAAGAATCCCAGACGGTCTAATGCTTTTCGTATTGCTCCCTCGCTCAAGGGCTGTTTTTTGCTGGTGTTACAAAATACATATTCATAATGCACGGTTACTGGTTTCAAGCCGTCCAGTATTGCTAAGGCTTGGCGGCTCAAGGGGACAATATGGTCTATCTTGTTCTTCATGTTTACGCCGTCTTTATAGTATTGCTGCTCCTCCCAATCAATTTCACACCAGCGCAATAAACGTAATTCGGAAGGGCGGGCAAATACATAAGGGGAAAGCTGTAATAGGGCGCGTGTTTGCGGAAAGCCAGCGTAACCGTCAAAAGCTCGTAACATCTCGCCTATCCTTTGCGGGTCTTTAATGAAGCGGTAATGTTTCTGTTCCACCTTTGCCAGCTCTCCCCGCAATTCGGCGGCGGGATTGAATAGGCTCAAGCGAAGTTTCACGGCATATTTGAAAACTTGGTTTACTACGTCATAAATTTTTTGTGCCGTGTCATATTTCCCCGCCGATTCCAGCCTCTGTAACAGTCCTAAAACCTCAAGCGGCATGATTTCGTCTATTTTGCGTGTTGCAAGGTCAGGGAAAATATGAAGCTCAAGGC
>NZ_JBQCXA010000015.1:0-2751 GCF_051956855.1 Neisseria sp. P0021.S007 | reverse complement strand
GGGAAAGCCCGTGGGGCAATGGTCGTCCGGGTTGGCACATCGAATGCTCCGCCATGAGTGAAAACCTGTTCGGCGATACTTTTGATATTCACGGTGGCGGTGCGGATTTGCAGTTCCCTCACCACGAAAACGAAATCGCTCAAAGCGTCGGTGCCAGCGGCCATACCTGCGGTCATGACCACGCGCAAACCCATCACGGTCAAAGCATCGCCAGCCACGTCAAATACTGGCTGCACAACGGCTTCATCCGTGTGGACGGCGAAAAAATGTCCAAATCGCTGGGCAACTTCTTCACCATCCGCGAAGTGTTGAAACAATACGACCCTGAAGTCGTGCGTTTCTTTATCCTGCGCGCCCACTACCGCAGCCCGTTGAACTACTCCGACGCGCATTTGGACGACGCAAAAGGCGCGCTGACCCGTCTGTACACCACGTTGAAAAAAACTCCAGCGGCTGAGTTTGATTTATCCGAAAACGCCAACGACTACACCCGCCGCTTCTACGCCGCCATGAACGACGATTTCGGTACGGTCGAAGCGGTTGCCGTGTTGTTTGAGCTGGCAGGCGAGGTGAACAAAACCAATGATGCGCACCTTGCCGGCTGCCTGAAAGCTTTGGGCGGCATCATCGGCCTGTTGCAACGTGATCCGATTGAGTTTCTGCAAGGCGGCGCGGTTTCAGACGGCCTCTCCAACGAAGAAATCGAAGACTTAATCGCCCGCCGCAAACAGGCACGCGCGGATAAAAACTGGGCGGAATCCGACCGTATCCGCGACCTTCTGAACGAACACAAAATCATTCTGGAAGACAACGCCGGCGGTACGACTTGGCGGCGCGGCTAATTTGATTTGATATAAAAAGGTCGTCTGAAAACATTTTCAGACGACCTTTTTATATCTGGTTGAAAACCGTGATGTGTGTACTTAATCTTCTAACAGGTTCTTCTTGATGACCGCAGGATTCCCAGCAGCGACGCAATACGGCGGCACATCTTTAGTTACCACAGCCCCTGCGCCGATAACCGCTCCTTTGCCTACTCGGACACCGCCCATAATAATCGCGCGCCGTCCGATCCAAACATCATCCTCAATCACAATCGGAGACCTTTGCAAAAAAGCCCTTCCCCAACAGCCGAAATCCAAACACAGGTTTTCGGCTGTTTTTGTTTCAAATATCCGCTGACTCTACTCAAATACCCTCTTAATCCTCCTTGAATACCTGATAATCAGGCATCCGGCCGCCTTTTAGGCGACAACAGGCACACTTAGCCTGTTAGCGGCTTTCAATAGGTTCAAACACATCGCCTTCAGATGGCTTTGTGCACTTACTTTGAGCAGACCAAAATAGACTGCCCGGGCATAGCGGAATTTACGGTGCAGCGTACCGAAGCTTTGTTCGACCACATAACGGGTCTTCGACAAATGTCGGTTGCGTTTGGTTTGCGCTTCCGACAGCGGATGTTTGCGGTGGGCTTTGCGCATAATGCCGTCCTGTAGCCGATACTCTTCCAGATGTTGCCGGTTTTCCTCACTGTCATAGCCTTTGTCGGCATAGACGGTCGTACCTTTGGACAGTCCTTCCAGCAAAGGCAACAGGTGTTTGCATTCATGGGCATTGGCGGGGGTAAGGTGCAGTTTTTCGATATAGCCTTCCGCATCGGTACGGGTATGTTGTTTATAACCGAGTTTGTAGAGGCCGTTTTTCTTTATCCAACGGGCATCGCTGTCTTTACTCGGTGTGGTTTGGCCGCTGACTTGTCCTTCCTCGTCGACTTCTATGGACTGGCGCTGTTTGCTGCCAGCAGTCTGAATAATGGTGGCGTCAACGACGGCGGCGGATGCTTTCTCTACTTTTAAGCCTTTTTCAGTCAGTTGGCGGTTAATCAGTTCCAGCAATTCGGACAGGGTATTATCTTGCGCCAGCCAATTGCGGTAGCGGCATAAGGTGCTGTAATCGGGGATGCTTAGTTCGTCAAAACGGCAAAACAGGTTGAAATCAATGTGGGTGATGAGGCTGTGTTCAAGTTCGGGATCGGAGAGGCTGTGCCATTGTCCGAGCAGGACGGCTTTGAACATGGACAACAGGGGATAGGCGGGACGGCCGCGGTGGTCTCGGAGGTAACGGGTTCTTTGACGATTCAGGTATTGTTCGATCGGTTGCCAATCAATCACCTGATCCAACTTCAATAGTGGGAAACGGTCGATGTGTTTGGCAATCATGGCTTGGGCAGTTTGCTGGAAGAAGGTGGTCATGGAAAATCCCCTAAATGTCTTGGTGAGAATTTAGGGGATTTTGGGGAATTTTGCAAAGGTCTCAGATAGTACGGCTATGCGAGGCAACGCCGTACTGGTTTAAAGTCAATCCACTATAAGTCTTTTATTCGAGATTCATGTCCAGTTGAGCAAACCCGCCAAACAAAACAAAAAACCCGCAGCATAGCTGCGGGTTTGATACCTATTTAACACTAAACCAGTATTACCATTCGTAGTTCACGCCTACGTTGTAAGATGCAGAGCCGCCTGAAGAGGTGCCGACTGCAAGACCGGCCTTGGCTGCAAAGTTTTCATTGAAGCGGTAGCCTGCACCGACTGCAACTGCGGTGTCAGATTTGAAACCACCCAAAGCAGCGGTAACGTTAAACTTACCAACGCTGTAAGGTTGGAACAGACCGCTGAGGGCTGCTTGTGCAGCAAGACCTTGGCGGGTCTCTTTGCGCAGATTAGCTACGTTTTTGTCCAAGTTGTCGATACG
>NZ_JBQCXA010000014.1:0-3048 GCF_051956855.1 Neisseria sp. P0021.S007 | reverse complement strand
TCCGTATGATGCCGTGCATTTACATCCCCTACTCTGACGAAACTACATTGCAGGTTGCGCACCTTGTTGAAAACGAACTGCGTGCTGAAATGTGTTTTTGGGATAAAGCCTGCAAATACGCCGAAATTCGCGATATTTTCCAAGATGAATCTGACTCAGGGAAACTTTCTTTGCGCGAACTGGAAGTGATGTTTTCTGATAAAGGGCTTACGGTTTCTCATAAAACTCTAGGACTGTTCTTTTTTGCTTCTGATAACTTACAGGAGCTTCAAGAATACGCATTCAAACTTTCCCATGCAAAAGTTGAAGAAATTAAAAAACTTCACTCTACCCTGTTCTCAATTTCTAAATCAATTCAGTTGGACGACTCTTTCCAATATTTATGGTCAGATGTGCTGGATCAGTGGCATAACCAATATTCTGCAACAGAGTTAGACGTACATGAGCTTTGTCAGTTTGTACTCGACAAATTCAAATTTGAATATGGTGCTGAAGCCTTTCCTGAAACAGAAAATTTATCTGATAAGAATAAATCTGAAACAGCTGTCAAACAAGATGTCAATTTGCATCAAAAAGAAGCATCTGAAAATAACACTGAGTCAGGGGATTCATCTATTGAATCTGTGCCAGCTAAAGAAGATAGCCCAGAGACTGATGCAGAGGATGAGCTGAAAGGAACTGAACAGACAGGGTTCGAAGCCCTGGATGTTCAGAATCATCAGGTTACTTTGGATCAAACTAGCAAAAAACTGTTTTCTGCGGTTCGTAAGTTGTTGGCCAAAGTGAACCTGTCTGATTGCTTTAAAACCCACAAAGACTTCGCATACGGTTGGTATGTCGAGTATCCAGCATTTGAGCATATTTCAGGATCCAGTGCCGAAAATGCAATCTATGCTATTGATGTTTTGCATGAGGAAGCCGGCAATGTTTTTACATTCCTGTGGAAGCTTTGCGGTATCGATAACTTCATGTTTGATGTTGGCGATAGCTCAAATCCCCTACTTTCGCTGAAAAATGATTCAAAACTTCGTATTGCCTACGAAGATCCCGACAAATACGACGAATATACAAACTGCGGCATTGGCAACAAAGAGAACATCATTGCCTCTGTGTTGAATTGGCAGACAAATAGAGACCTTTGCAAAATTCCCCAAAATCCCCTAAATTCCCACAAAGACATTTAGGGGATTTCCCATGAGCACCTTCTTCCAGCAAACCGCCCAAGCCATGATTGCCAAACACATCGACCGCTTCCCACTATTGAAGTTGGATCAGGTGATTGATTGGCAGCCGATCGAACAATACCTGAATCGTCAAAGAACCCGTTACCTTAGAGACCACCGAGGGCGTCCCGCCTATCCCCTGTTGTCCATGTTCAAAGCCGTCCTGCTCGGACAATGGCACAGCCTCTCCGATCCCGAGCTCGAACACAGCCTCATCACCCGCATCGACTTCAACCTGTTTTGCCGCTTTGACGAACTGAGCATCCCCGATTACAGCACCCTATGCCGCTACCGCAACTGGCTGGCGCAAGACGACACCCTGCCCGAATTGCTGGAATTGATTAACCGACAACTGACCGAAAAAGGCCTAAAAGTAGAGAAAGCATCCGCCGCCGTCATTGACACCACCATTATTCAGACCGCCGGCAGCAAACAGCGCCAGGCCATAGAAGTCGATGACGAAGGACAAGTCAGCGGCCAAACCACACCGAGTAAAGACAGCGATGCCCGTTGGATAAAGAAAAACGGGTTATACAGACTCGGTTACAAACAACATACCCGTACCGATGCGGAAGGCTATATTGAGAAACTGCACATTACCCCCGCCAATGCCCATGAGTGCAAACACCTGTCGCCTTTGTTGGAAGGACTGCCCAAAGGTACGACCGTCTATGCCGATAAAGGCTATGACAGTAAGGAAAACCGGCAACATCTGAAAGAGCGTCGACTGCAGGACGGCATTATGCGCAAAGCACACCGCAACCGTCCGCTGACGGAAGCGCAAACCAAACGCAACCGATATTTGTCGAAGACCCGTTATGTGGTCGAACAAAGCTTCGGTACACTGCACCGTAAATTCCGCTATGCCCGGGCAGCCTATTTCGGTCTGCTCAAAGTAAGTGCGCAAAGCCATCTGAAGGCGATGTGTTTGAACCTTTTGAAAGCGGCTAACAGGCTAAGTGTGCCTGTTGCTGCTTAAAAGGCGGCCGGATGCCTGATTATCAGGTATCCAAGGGGGATTAAGGGGGTATTTGAGTAGAATCAGTGGATATTTGAAATGAAAACAGCCGAAAACCTGTGTTAGGTTTCGGCCGTCGGGTAAAAGGGAGTTTTTGCAAAGGTCTCAGTCTATGAATTGGGTTGTAATCGTAAACCTAAGAGATATCTAAAGACTTACAAGTGCTATTTTTTGAAAAAGAAAAAGTCAAGCAGACTCAGATGCTTGACCTTTTAATTCCTCAGAGTTAATCTGTATTGTGTAACGCTACACAGTATTGGCGTATCGTTAGTGTTACAAAATATACGCAGAAATGCATTTGATAAACCCTTAAATAAGGAACTAAAAATGATTGTAAAACATCCTGGCTTAAGAATCAAAGAAGAGTTATTACCTAAAGGAATGACGGTAACAGAAGCTGCAAAATTGCTAGCAATTGGTCGACCTGCACTATCTAATTTCTTGAATGGTAAAGCAATGTTGTCACCTAACATGGCTCAGCGGTTATCAAAGACCTTTAACTTCCCATTAGATCAATTAATGCAATGGCAGGCTGAGTATGAAGATGCTCTAATTCAACAAACTGAAGCTCCTGCAACTCATATTTATGCTCCTCCTTTTTTAGATATAAAAGCAAATGATATTGAAAATTGGGTCAATACTTGCGAAATTTCATCAAGATCACGTTTATCTGTTTTTTTGAGAACACTGATCCACTCAACGAGCGAAAAAATAACTCAAATTGATTTTCCTGGAAATGATGATTCACAACGACCTGGCTGGGATGGTTGGATTGAGTCAAATGAAGCAACTCCGTGGATTCCTGAT
>NZ_JBQCXA010000013.1:0-3146 GCF_051956855.1 Neisseria sp. P0021.S007 | reverse complement strand
CATCCGCTACCACTACGACTTCAACGGCAACCGTACCGCCACCGTCCTGCCCGACGGCAGACAGATCAACTACCTGTATTACGGCAGCGGCCACCTGCACCAAATCAGCCTCGACGACGAAGTCATCTCCGACATCGAACGCGATAAGCTGCACCGCGAAATCTACCGCACACAGGGTAAACTCGCCAGCCGTTACGAACTCGATCCCTTAGGCCGTCTGAAAAGGCAAATTGCCGCACTCAACGATCTGACGCAGACCGAGACAGCGAAAAATGCAGTAACATCGGCTTATGCCGTCAAACGCAGCTACGGCTATGACCGTACCGGCAACCTGATCCACAGTACCGACCAACGGACGGGCACGACCCGGTTTGAATACGACAAACTGGGCCGGATTACCAAAGCCGGCAGCGAACTGTTCGCCTTCGACCCCGCGCACAATATCCTGTCCGACAACAACAGCCCTACCGTCCCCGACAACCGCCTGAAAACCTACAACGGCAGCAGCTATTACTACGACGAGCTCGGCAACCTGATCCACCGCGAACTGGCCGACGGCGAAGTGCAGAACTATTTCTACGACCTGCATGACCAACTGGTTAAAGTAGAAATCTTCAAAAAAGACGGCACGAAAGAGACTTGGGCCTACAGCTACGACGCCTTGGGCAGAAGGATAGGCAAAGGTCGTCTGAAAACCAGTCAGGAAGTTTCAGACGACCTCGAAGAGGAAACCGGATTCGTTTGGGACGGCAGCCACCTCTTGCAGGAAGTCCACCCGGACGGCAGATATACCTATATCTATACCGATCCCGATAGCTACGAACCCTTGGCACAGGTACATAACTGGACCAACGAAGAAGGCGAAAGCCGCCAACAAACCCACTACTTCCACTGCGACCAAATCGGCATTCCGAGAGAGATGACCGATGAAGACGGCAACCTCTTGTGGTTTGGCAACTATACCGGCTGGGGCAAACTGAAGAGTGAAACCAACATATCCGGAACTGCTCACCAACCCTTCCGCCTGCAGAACCAGTATTGCGACCGTGAGACGGGGCTGCATTACAACTTCTTCAGGTATTACGAGCCTGATGCGGGTCGGTTTGTGAATCAGGATCCGATTGGGTTGTTTGGAGGTAGTAATTTTTATATGTTTGCCTTCAATATATCTCGTTGGCTTGATCCATTAGGTCTAAAAGGAAAGTCAAAACGATCATGCGAAGAGATTGGGCAAGATATTGATAGATTAATTAATAGAGATAAACGGAAATGTAACAATGGTGGCACTCATGGTTTGCGCCATAGGTTCAATGAACAAATTAATGGTCGCAATGGTCCTGGTACCCAGTCGTGGAAAACACATGAACAGGAAATCAAGAATCAACAGAAAAGCCTTAGAGACCGTTTGCAGGAGTGGAACGATTCAGGTTGTGGAAGTCCCCCTTCTGGGGCGTGGAAGTGGGCGACAAAACCAGTTCCTCAGCCTAAACAGTGGAAAAATCCTGCTGTTCCGAGGTCTACTGTAGAAACAGGAGCAAAAGTTGTTGCTGGTGCTGGAGCTGCATATATAGTTTATCGAATTGTTCGGTTTTTGCCTTCTTTACTCCCTCCTTTATGGGGAACAATTCCTGCAAATGCTGCCATACCTTAAAATATAGAAAGTAAGACATGAAAAAAAACAATCTAATTTTGTTAATTAAAAATCAAATGTCAGATAAACAAAAAAATGAAAATGCTTTACATTTAAATACACTTTTACTAAACTCAATAGAAAATCCTAGTATAGATAATGATTATTTCATAGAATTATTTAGCTATTATTCTAACATATCCCAAGGAGAAGTAAGTGAACTATTTAATTTACTACAATCTTTAACCAAAAATGAAATTAATATAATTTATGATTTTTTAGAATATATTTCTAAGTTTATCAAAGATTTAGGAGTGAATTATGAATTTGAAAAATTTCTTATGGAGGTAAAATATATACAAGAACGAAATTGTCTAGAAGAAAAAATTAAGCCTACTTTCCCAATTTTTAAAGTTGATAAAAATAACATCATAAGTTTTGATGATAGTGATAACTTTTATATATTTTCTATAATGCAACTATCTACTAAAACTTGGATTGAGATAACATATGATGATTTTCTCTCAATACTTGAATCACTAGAGTGGCAAGCCTTTACTAATAAGGCTATATTATATTTTACTCCTTGCTGTTTAAAATATATTTTTTCTAATTTATCTAAATTCTATTTATATGGTTACGTTGTTGACTTTTTATATATTGCCCTAAGAGACCAAAGTACGATATTTAACACTAATCAAATCAACTTAATTATTGATTTTCTTAAATTAATCCAAAATTTTAACCAGGAAATTAGTGTTGAAACACAAAAAAAAATAACAAGTATTATCCAACTTTATTTATAACTTCCGGGCCGCAAGGGCATACTTTCCCGTACCGCCACCAAACCGGCCTGGCCGATGCGCCATTCTTCCTCGGTTAAAATCCGCAAACGCTATATCGTGCGCACCGGCGATATGTTCCATATGAACGGCAAGTTCAGCAAAAGACTTCCCCCTAAAACCTGTCTGTCCTGTAAGGGTGCAGTGGGTGCCGGTCGGCCGGTGAATCCGATACACGGTTTGAAGTTTTGGAGGGTGAAACCGACTTTGCCTTTGAAGGCATTTTGCCTCTAGTATGGAGCCGCAGCTATTATTCCGACCAAGACGGTACCGGCTGGCTCGGCGAGGGTTGGAGCGTACCTGGCTGCCAACGCATTATCCGCGATGCGGCCGGATTGGCCTATATCGACCCGCTGAAACACATCACCCGTTTCGAATATGCCGGCAACGGTCTGTTGCTGTCGGTAACCGATCCGAACGGCAGCAGTACCGCCTACCACTATAACGAAAACCATCAGCCCGACCGGATTACCGACTGCTCCGGTTACGAAACCAAACTGGCCTACACCCCTGAAGGACAGCTGGTGCGTATTACCGATGCGCTGGGACAGCACACCGAATACCACTACGACGCCAATCAAAACCTCACCCTCGCCCTCTATCCAGACGGCAGCAAAGAGACCTTCGGCTACGATGCTGCAGGTCGTTTGACCACCCATACCGACGGCGAAGGC
>NZ_JBQCXA010000012.1:0-3373 GCF_051956855.1 Neisseria sp. P0021.S007 | reverse complement strand
GTTTTTTTCCCATAAAATCCCAAATTTTCTTGTTGAATCCATAATAATATTCATATAAATCCTTATTTTAATAACTTATTCTTTTATTGCTCGGGGTATGCTTTTTTAATTCCTGCTTTTTGTTGACTTGTTAAGGACAAGGGATTCTTCTTATCGGATGTAGAACCAGCCCAATGCCAAGGTTCATTTTTCCTATCGCCCCCATATAACGATGAATATGTCCTTTATCATCAATTGCAAATCGCTGTTTACCAATTTGTACTGAACTTTCAATTAATTGAACTGAATTCTTTGGCTCAATACCAGCATCAAACTTAAACCCTAACTGACCAGGAGTATGTTTAGGATTAGATTTATAAGTAGTTTCACTAATCGTTTTATCTGGATTTTTAATTTTTATTGAGATAGCTTGAGGGACAGGTATAGAAGACCCTGCCCCCTGTCCTTTAGACGTACCAAAATCATTCTTTTGATGACTCTTCGACGCCAATGCCGTATCCGGAATCCTGTCCCCCTTCGCAACATTGCCATTTGCAGGAATACGGATATTCCCGACCCCTGACAATAATGGATCGCTGCCGGTAACGGCCGGCTTGATGTTTTTCAGGTTGCCAACTCCCGCAATAATCGGGGCTTTTATCCTCGGATTGGGGTTGACAAAGCTCATCAGCCAGTCGGCAACGTTCAGCGCAAGCTCTTCGTTTTTCCGCTCTTCCTGCCTGATTTTGGTGTCTTTTGTCCCGCTGTGCAGCCAGGTCAGGTTACGGTATTCGGGTTTGTCCTGTCGGCGGTATTCCTCAAACAGCTTCGGATCGTTGTAGGCTTGCGGATTTCTTGCGCCGTAGTCGCGGTAGTCCCAAGTATAACCCAAGGCTTTGTCTTCGCCTTTCATTCCGATAAGGGATATGACGCTTTGATCGGTATAGCCGTCTTGGGAACCTTTGTCCACCCAGCGCAGTATCTGCCTGCGGATTCTCATCGCGGCTTCTTGGCTGCTGATTTTTCTGCCTTCGCGTTTTTCAACTTCGCGCTTGAGATCATTGGCATATTTGTCGAACTAAGTTTGATTGGGCGGTTTCAGTGCATAAGGTGATGCAGGCTACTTTTTCTGATTGCTGTGGCAACTTGTCGAAAGAAAGGACGTCTGAAACGTTTTTTCTTTTTTCAGACGGCCTCTTAGCTCAAACCTTGAGAACCGCATATGTGCGTTCCGCACACATTCGCGTTGCCGATAAGCTGCGCACCCTTGAGGGTGGTATCCCCGCCGCTGCGGATGGTGGTTGTGCCGACCATACTGCCAACATGGGTGTGGCGGTGGACTGCTTTTGTCTGATTGCTGTGGCTACTTGTTGAAAGAAAGGTCGTCTGAAACCGTATTTGTTGTTTCAGATGACCTCTTGGCTCAAACCTTGAGAACCGCATGCGTGCGTTCCGCACACATCCTACTTGTTGAGTTTAGGTTTCATATGGGCTACGGCTTGCTGCCCAATAATTTTGATCCTGTTTAAAAATCATTATTTGATCTCCGTAATTTTGACTTTAATGTTTAGATTTTTGCCATACTCTACCACACGTTGCAACTGCAATCTTTACTCCTTATTAGTTTGTGCGGGTATGGCCAGATGGATTTCGCGCTGTTTGATCATGTCGGCCCTTAGTGTCATACCCGAAAGACTATGACGTTCAAAATTTGCCGTCTTAGAGTTGTGTCTACACCGCTTCGGATAATGATTTTGCTAGCCGTGCTGCCGATATGGGTGTGGCGGTGGGCTGCTTTTGTCTGATTGCTGTGGCGCCTTGTTGAAAGAAAGGCCGTCTGAAACGTATTTTTGTTGTTTCAGACGGCCTCTTAGCTCAAACCTTGAGAACCGCATGCGTGCGTTCTGCACACATCCTTTTGTCAAGTAATATTAAGTGATAAAGCACATATGCCCAACCGGCTTTGTCAAGAGCTTCCGAAAGGCTGCTTGTGCAGCATGAAAGCTACGGCTTGTTTAATTGAAACTCTCCTGATCTAAAAATTCTAACTCTATTTCCCGGCAAACTATATCTATGATAAAACCGGTCGGAAGATCATACCTACCGCCTATCAATTCCAACGTACCTCCATAATCCCAGATTTCATCATCCTGCTTTAATTTGCCAAGCTCCAATACATTTTTGATCTTTTTATCTTGGCTCTTCGTAGCGTATTCATATCTAAATTTTAGATAGCTGAACTGCTTGAATTTAATTTTTACCCAGTCTGAATAATTGGGGGTAGGAAGCTCTTGAGGTAAATCCGGATAATCCACACAATTGACGATAATATGAAATTCATCGTTTTTCAAAGTATAGTTTAATAGAGTGCCCTCATATATATACAGAAATTGATAATCTTTTCTTGGAATAGTATAAGTTGTCATATTATTTTACCTTTTCAAAAACAATGGTTTTAAGGACTGTTGAGTTCAAGTCGCTTCCATCACTCTTCTGAAATTTCAGTTGTTTAAACTCCTCCTTTAACGGACCATTATATTTTAACCTTAATCCCATTCGGGCCAGTTCTGTTTCATTTGGAATTCCTCTTAGATATTTATTGGTTACTGTGCCATTAATCACAATTTCTCCCCCTGTTTTTGTAATACGTGCTGCTTCAGGAAGATAATCCATTATTGTAAATTTCCCTTCTGGTTTAGGGATATAAGGATTATTTGCGATAACTCTCGCCTGACTGCCTGTCGGTATATTGGGCATAAAACGTGCATCTCTTGCAACAGCCATCGGATCTGATGGGCTAACCCCTACTGCTCCAGGTATTTGTACCCCTTTGCTGTCTGTAAATAGCTCTACTGTACCATTAGGTCTTATCTTCGGTGCGGATTTATCCGGCTTAGGCAACGCTTTTTGTTCGGTTACGCCGACATAGTCCTTAGTTACATCACTGTGTCTTTTTGAAGTGATTGGATTTTTATTCCCTCCCGCCATCTCCCCATCGAGGACGGACATCCTCCCGGTCTTTTGCCCAGCACCGGTTTTGCCGTTCTTATTCCATACACTCCTTCCCGGCGAGACAGCACCGATCCTAATCCCGGTTATCATGCCTAATGCTCTGTCAACTTTGTCGGCAGCCCAATCACCTACCTCTTCTTCAACAGGGTTGTTGTAGTCCTTGATCAATGGGACATACGGTGCTTCCTTACCGGCCAGTTTGCCGATAACGCCGTTATACGTACCGATGAAGCCGTTTGCATAGAACGACGGCAGGTTGGCTACACCTTTACCCAGTCCGGCTGTAGCAGTATCAAAAGTTTTGTTCCGAATCTGCGGGCTTCTTTCCGTATAACTGGAAACCGCATTTCTTTTCAACTGCTCCCTCGTTTCCCTATAACCC
>NZ_JBQCXA010000011.1:0-5597 GCF_051956855.1 Neisseria sp. P0021.S007 | reverse complement strand
CAAACCGACAGAACCGACAGGCATGTAAAAAGCCCCCGACATCAGTCGGGGGCTTCGGAATGAGTGTTTGGCGGTGACCTACTTTCACATGGAAGAACCACACTATCATCGGCGCTGAGTCGTTTCACGGTCCTGTTCGGGATGGGAAGGCGTGGGACCAACTCGCTATGGCCGCCAAACTTAAACTGTTACAAATCGGTAAAGCCTTAATCAATATATTTGGTGATGACTGAATCAGTCAGTAAGCTTTTATCTCTTGAAGTTCTTCAAATGATAGAGTCAAGCCTCACGAGCAATTAGTATGGGTTAGCTTCACGCGTTACCGCGCTTCCACACCCCACCTATCAACGTCCTGGTCTCGAACGACTCTTTAGTGTGGTTAAACCACAAGGGAAGTCTCATCTTCAGGCGAGTTTCGCGCTTAGATGCTTTCAGCGCTTATCTCTTCCGAACTTAGCTACCCGGCTATGCAACTGGCGTTACAACCGGTACACCAGAGGTTCGTCCACTCCGGTCCTCTCGTACTAGGAGCAGCCCCCGTCAAACTTCCAACGCCCACTGCAGATAGGGACCAAACTGTCTCACGACGTTTTAAACCCAGCTCACGTACCACTTTAAATGGCGAACAGCCATACCCTTGGGACCGACTACAGCCCCAGGATGTGATGAGCCGACATCGAGGTGCCAAACTCCGCCGTCGATATGAACTCTTGGGCGGAATCAGCCTGTTATCCCCGGAGTACCTTTTATCCGTTGAGCGATGGCCCTTCCATACAGAACCACCGGATCACTATGTCCTGCTTTCGCACCTGCTCGACTTGTCGGTCTCGCAGTTAAGCTACCTTTTGCCATTGCACTATCAGTCCGATTTCCGACCGGACCTAGGTAACCTTCGAACTCCTCCGTTACTCTTTGGGAGGAGACCGCCCCAGTCAAACTGCCTACCATGCACGGTCCCCGACCCGGATTACGGGTCTGGGTTAGAACCTCAAAGACACCAGGGTGGTATTTCAAGGACGGCTCCACAGAGACTGGCGTCTCTGCTTCAAAGCCTCCCACCTATCCTACACAAGTGACTTCAAAGTCCAATGCAAAGCTACAGTAAAGGTTCACGGGGTCTTTCCGTCTAGCAGCGGGTAGATTGCATCTTCACAACCACTTCAACTTCGCTGAGTCTCGGGAGGAGACAGTGTGGCCATCGTTACGCCATTCGTGCGGGTCGGAACTTACCCGACAAGGAATTTCGCTACCTTAGGACCGTTATAGTTACGGCCGCCGTTTACTGGGGCTTCGATCCGATGCTTGCACATCTTCAATTAACCTTCCAGCACCGGGCAGGCGTCACACCCTATACGTCCACTTTCGTGTTAGCAGAGTGCTGTGTTTTTAATAAACAGTCGCAGCCACCTATTCTCTGCGACCCTCCAGGGCTTACGGAGCAAGTCCTTAACCTTAGAGGGCATACCTTCTCCCGAAGTTACGGTATCAATTTGCCGAGTTCCTTCTCCCGAGTTCTCTCAAGCGCCTTAGAATTCTCATCCTGCCCACCTGTGTCGGTTTGCGGTACGGTTCGATTCAAACTGAAGCTTAGTGGCTTTTCCTGGAAGCGTGGTATCGGTTACTTCATGTCCGTAGACACTCGTCGTCACTTCTCGGTGTTAAGAAGACCCGGATTTGCCTAAGTCTTCCACCTACCGGCTTAAACAAGCTATTCCAACAGCTTGCTAACCTAACCTTCTCCGTCCCCACATCGCATTTGAATCAAGTACAGGAATATTAACCTGTTTCCCATCGACTACGCATTTCTGCCTCGCCTTAGGGGCCGACTCACCCTACGCCGATGAACGTTGCGTAGGAAACCTTGGGCTTTCGGCGAGCGGGCTTTTCACCCGCTTTATCGCTACTCATGTCAACATTCGCACTTCTGATACCTCCAGCACACTTTACAATGCACCTTCATTGGCCTACAGAACGCTCCCCTACCATGCCAGTAAACTGGCATCCGCAGCTTCGGTTATAGATTTGAGCCCCGTTACATCTTCCGCGCAGGACGACTCGACCAGTGAGCTATTACGCTTTCTTTAAATGATGGCTGCTTCTAAGCCAACATCCTGGCTGTCTGGGCCTTCCCACTTCGTTTACCACTTAATCTATCATTTGGGACCTTAGCTGGCGGTCTGGGTTGTTTCCCTCTTGACAACGGACGTTAGCACCCGCTGTCTGTCTCCCGAGGAACCACTTGATGGTATTCTTAGTTTGCCATGGGTTGGTAAGTTGCAATAACCCCCTAGCCATAACAGTGCTTTACCCCCATCAGTGTCTTGCTCGAGGCACTACCTAAATAGTTTTCGGGGAGAACCAGCTATCTCCGAGTTTGTTTAGCCTTTCACCCCTATCCACAGCTCATCCCCGCATTTTGCAACATGCGTGGGTTCGGTCCTCCAGTACCTGTTACGGCACCTTCAACCTGGCCATGGATAGATCACTCGGTTTCGGGTCTACACCCAGCAACTGTTCGCCCTATTAAGACTCGGTTTCCCTACGCCTCCCCTATTCGGTTAAGCTCGCTACTGAATGTAAGTCGTTGACCCATTATACAAAAGGTACGCAGTCACACCACAAGGGTGCTCCCACTGTTTGTATGCATCAGGTTTCAGGTTCTATTTCACTCCCCTCCCGGGGTTCTTTTCGCCTTTCCCTCACGGTACTGGTTCACTATCGGTCGATGATGAGTATTTAGCCTTGGAGGATGGTCCCCCCATATTCAGACAGGATTTCACGTGTCCCGCCCTACTTTTCGTACGCTTAGTACCACTGTTGAGATTTCGAATACGGGACTATCACCCACTATGGTCAAGCTTCCCAGCTTGTTCTTCTATCTCGACAGTTATCACGTACAGGCTCCTCCGCGTTCGCTCGCCACTACTTGCGGAATCTCGGTTGATTTCTTTTCCTCCGGGTACTTAGATGGTTCAGTTCTCCGGGTTCGCTTCGCTTATCCTATGTATTCAGATAAGGATACCTCCTAAGAGGTGGGTTTCCCCATTCGGACACCGCGGGATCATAGCTTTATTGCCAGCTCCCCCGCGCTTTTCGCAGGCTTACACGTCCTTCGTCGCCTATCATCGCCAAGGCATCCACCTGATGCACTTATTCACTTGACTCTATCATTTCAAGAACCTCTTTGACTTCGTTTGCCTACCCGTTGACTAGGGAAGCAAACTTGAAATTCCTACTTTGATAAAGCTTACTGCTTGTTGTGTCTTAATCCTGCCTTTTGTGTTTCAGGATTAAGTCGATACAATCATCACCCAAATACTGTGTTTGTTTTCTTTTCTCTTGCGAGAGATTTTTTATCCTTTGCAAAGAATAAAAAATCAAAACAAACGCATTGTCTTTGTTTGTTGATTTCGGCTTTCCAATTTGTTAAAGATCGATGCGTCAATATTTCACTTCGCAAATCAAAATAAGCTGCTAAGTATAGCAGGCTTCCTTTGATTTGTAAAGTACTTGGTGGAGGCAAACGGGATCGAACCGATGACCCCCTGCTTGCAAAGCAGGTGCTCTACCAACTGAGCTATGCCCCCGTTCTTGGTGGGTCTGGGAGGACTTGAACCTCCGACCCCACGCTTATCAAGCGTGTGCTCTAACCAGCTGAGCTACAAACCCGGATTCTCTTCTTAAGCGAATCTTGTCTTCACTCAAGCTTTTCTCTTCCGCATCTTTTACAGTTTACCGATAAGTGTGAATGCATCAGACCTCTTCTTTCTCTAGAAAGGAGGTGATCCAGCCGCAGGTTCCCCTACGGCTACCTTGTTACGACTTCACCCCAGTCATGAAGCATACCGTGGTAAGCGGGCTCCTTGCGGTTACCCTACCTACTTCTGGTATCCCCCACTCCCATGGTGTGACGGGCGGTGTGTACAAGACCCGGGAACGTATTCACCGCAGTATGCTGACCTGCGATTACTAGCGATTCCGACTTCATGCACTCGAGTTGCAGAGTGCAATCCGGACTACGATCGGTTTTGTGAGATTGGCTCCGCCTCGCGGCTTGGCTACCCTCTGTACCGACCATTGTATGACGTGTGAAGCCCTGGTCATAAGGGCCATGAGGACTTGACGTCATCCCCACCTTCCTCCGGCTTGTCACCGGCAGTCTCATTAGAGTGCCCAACTTAATGATGGCAACTAATGACAAGGGTTGCGCTCGTTGCGGGACTTAACCCAACATCTCACGACACGAGCTGACGACAGCCATGCAGCACCTGTGTTACGGTTCCCGAAGGCACTCCTCCGTCTCTGGAGGATTCCGTACATGTCAAGACCAGGTAAGGTTCTTCGCGTTGCATCGAATTAATCCACATCATCCACCGCTTGTGCGGGTCCCCGTCAATTCCTTTGAGTTTTAATCTTGCGACCGTACTCCCCAGGCGGTCAATTTCACGCGTTAGCTACGCTACTAAGCAATCAAGTTGCCCAACAGCTAATTGACATCGTTTAGGGCGTGGACTACCAGGGTATCTAATCCTGTTTGCTACCCACGCTTTCGAGCATGAACGTCAGTGTTATCCCAGGAGGCTGCCTTCGCCATCGGTATTCCTCCACATCTCTACGCATTTCACTGCTACACGTGGAATTCTACCTCCCTCTGACACACTCTAGTCACCCAGTTCAGAACGCAGTTCCCAGGTTGAGCCCGGGGATTTCACATCCTGCTTAAGTAACCGTCTGCGCTCGCTTTACGCCCAGTAATTCCGATTAACGCTCGCACCCTACGTATTACCGCGGCTGCTGGCACGTAGTTAGCCGGTGCTTATTCTTCAGGTACCGTCATCAGCTGTCGGTATTAGCAACAGCCTTTTCTTCCCTGACAAAAGTCCTTTACAACCCGAAGGCCTTCTTCAGACACGCGGCATGGCTGGATCAGGCTTGCGCCCATTGTCCAAAATTCCCCACTGCTGCCTCCCGTAGGAGTCTGGGCCGTGTCTCAGTCCCAGTGTGGCGGATCATCCTCTCAGACCCGCTACTGATCGTCGCCTTGGTAGGCCTTTACCCCACCAACTAGCTAATCAGATATCGGCCGCTCGAATAACGCAAGGCCCGAAGGTCCCCTGCTTTCCTCCTCAGAGAATATGCGGTATTAGCTAATCTTTCGATTAGTTATCCCCCATTACTCGGTACGTTCCGATATATTACTCACCCGTTCGCCACTCGCCACCCAAGAAGCAAGCTTCTCTGTGCTGCCGTCCGACTTGCATGTGTAAAGCATGCCGCCAGCGTTCAATCTGAGCCAGGATCAAACTCTTATGTTCAATCTCTAACTTATAACTTCTGGTCTGCTTCAAAGAAACCGACAGGACAATGTCTAAAACATCATCTTGTCTGTCTTTCAAACAGTGTGAGGCCTAATGCACTCACACTTATCGGTAATCTGTTTTTTAAAGAGCGAATCGAATTATACAGTACATTTAGCAAATGTCAACTAAAATTATCGAAAATTCTAACTAACTGTGTTATACTGTCTGCTTCGTTTTCTTCACCGCGTCAGCAGCGAAGAACCGAACTATACGCCTACCTACAAAACCAGTCAACAC